>DKDD01000122.1:0-13795 GCA_002451715.1 Ruminococcaceae bacterium UBA6857
TATTATCTCTTATCTATTATCTGACTTCAAAAAACGCTTGTTAACTTGAAATGCACAACCTTTCAAAAAAGAATTATATCGTAGGGGCGGATTTTGTTCCGCCCAAAAAATCCAACCTTTTTCGATGCATAATTTTATATGAAAATGCACAACCCGTTTCGTAGGGGTCGAACCCGAGCCGACCCATGAAACTTAACCGTATGTACAATGTAAATTCATAAAAAATCGGTTCGGTTTAATTCGTAGGGGCGTCTCGCGAGGCGCCCGTGAACGTTTCTGTTTGCACTGCATAATTTTTTTCAAAACGTTTCTCATCAAACCGTAGGGGCGGATTTTGTTCCGCTCAAAAAATCCAACCTTTTTCGATGCATAATTTTATATGAAAATGCGCGTTCTGTTTCGTAGGGGTCGGACCCGAGCCGACCCATGAAACTTAACTGTCTGTATTTTGTCTTTTGTGTTGCGCAACGTGCAATGCTCCACGGGTCGGCACAGATTCGAACTCCTACAATAAATCGTAAAAAACTTACAGCATCAACGGTAACCTCGAAAAATCTCGACGTCAGATAAGAGATAATAGATAATACATAATACATAACAGATATTCTTTAGAAAGGAAGCAAAACGAAAAACACAAATCGTTTTGCAGAGTGAAAGAAATGAGAATTATTTTTGCCGCCGGCGGAACGGGCGGCCACATAAACCCGGCGCTTGCCGCCGCAGGGGAGATTCGCGAAAGATATCCAGATGCCGAGATTCTTTTCATCGGCACAAAAGACAAAATGGAAGCAAAGCTTGTTCCGGCCGCAGGTTTCGATTTCAAAACAATCGAAATTTCCGGCTTTTATCGTCAGTTGACGCTTGAAAATATAAAACGCAACATTGTCACTCTTTCACACCTTCTCAGCTCTTCGAAAGAGGCAAAAAAAATCATTCTTGATTTTAAGCCGGACGTTGTTGTCGGCTTTGGCGGCTATGTCAGCGGTCCGGTTGTCAGAATGGCGGCAAAACTCGGTATTCATACCGCAATCCATGAGCAGAACGCATATCCCGGAATCACCAACAAGGCGCTTGCAAAAGAGGTTGACAAAGTTATGCTGACCGTTGAAAAGGCGGCGCAGTATCTTGAAAGCAAAAATCCGCCCGTGGTCACCGGTCTTCCCGTAAGGGGCGAAATGCTCAAAGCCGACCGCGAAACAAGCCGCGCGGAACTCGGAATCAAAAAGAACCAAAAGCTTGTTCTTTCAATGGGCGGTTCGCTCGGCGCAGAGGCGATTAACAACGCAATGGTTGAACTTATCGCCGAGAATTACAAAAACAAAGACCTCTATTTTCTTCATGCAATGGGTCAGTTCGGTCTTTGGGTACCCGACAGACTCCGTGAACTCGGCGTTGACCCAGATAAGGAAAGCAACGTCGAAATCAGAGAATATATAAGCGACATGGCGCGTTGCATGAGCGCCGCAGACATTGTGATTTGCCGCGCCGGTGCAAGTTCGCTTTCGGAAATCGAAGCGCTTGGAAAAGCGTCAATTCTTGTTCCGTCGCCGAACGTTGCCGAAAATCACCAGTACCACAACGCAATGGCTCTTGTTGAAAAGAACGCCGCAATTTTGATTGAAGAAAAAGACTTGAACAAAGAAACGCTTTCAAAAGCCTTTTTGTCGCTTGCCGAAAATCAAAGCAAAATCGACGAACTTTCAAAAAATGCAAAATCTCTTGCAATAATCGACGCAAAAGAAAAGATTGCGGACATAATTGTCTCGCTTGCACAATAAAATCGCCTTTGGCATAGGATAGGCTGACGGTTCTTCTGTCTGACTATTCCTGCAAAAACCGATTCGTCTTAAAAGCATCGGTTTTGCCGAGAAAAAGGTGTGATACTTGTGAGCGATATCATAATCAAAGGCACAAAAAAACTTGAGGGAAAGCTTGCGGTTCAGGGTTCAAAAAACAGCTCGCTTCCGATTCTTGCCGCCTGCGTTCTTGTTGACGGCATAAGTGTGCTACATAACTGTCCGTTCCTTTCCGACGTTGACGCCGCGATTGAAATTCTTCGCCATCTCGGCTGTGTCGTCACGCGTGACGGACATACTTTGACTGTTGATTCAAGGAACATATCGTGCTATAATATTCCCGAAAACCTTATGCGCGAAATGCGCTCTTCAATTGTTTTTCTCGGCTCGCTTGTTTCAAGGCTCAAAAAGGCAAGGCTTTTCACGCCCGGCGGTTGCGAAATCGGGCTTCGTCCGATTGATCTCCATCTTTCCTCGCTTCGTGCGCTCGGTGTTTCGATTGAAGACGAGGGCGGCGCACTTTGCTTTGACGTTCCCGAAAAACTTTCGGGAGCCACAATCAGCCTTTCGTTTCCGAGTGTCGGCGCAACGGAAAATATAATTCTTGCTTCGGTTTTTGCCGAGGGAAGAACGACCGTTCTCAATGCCGCACGCGAACCGGAAATTCTTGACCTTGCCGATTTTTTGAACAAATGCGGCTGCCGCGTTTTTGTTTTGCCGGAAGGTACGATCGTCATTGAGGGCGTTAAAAGGTCTCACGGAACGGAACACACGATTATTCCGGACAGAATCGTCGCGCTTACATATATGTCGGCCGTTGCCTGCTGTGGCGGCGACGTTCTTTTTGAGCGCGTCGATACCTCTCATTTTCTTTCGGTCAACAGTGTTTTTGAAGCCGCAGGCTGTCGGCTTGAAACCGAAAAAAACAAAGTAAGAATCATTTCGGACGGAAAACTCAAAGCCGTCCGCGATATAAGAACAATGCCCTATCCGGGCTTTCCGACCGATGCACAGGCTCCCGTAACCGCAATGCTCTGCACCGCAAAGGGGACTGCCGTTGTTGTTGAAAATATTTTTGAAAACCGCTTTAACCATGTCGGGGAACTTGTTAGAATGGGCGCAAAAATAAAGGTTGAGGGAAGAGTCGCAATAATCGACGGCGTGAAATCGCTTCATGGGGCGCACGTTCGGGCGGTTGACCTTCGCGCAGGCAGCGCACTTGTTGTTGCCGCGCTCAAAGCAAAGGGAACAACCGTAATCAGCGACATATATCATATCGACAGGGGATATGAAAAAATCGAAGAAAGTTTAAGAACTCTCGGAGCCGAGATTGAAAGGAGTGCTGAAAGTGGATAACGAAAATAAGAATAATTCGAACCGTCCGTTCAGTACTTTTGATTTTGAAAGTTCGCTCGGCGATAACATAAGCAAACCGAAAGATATTACGTCAGACATGTGGGTGCCGATAAGTGCCGGTGGGTCAAAAAGCGCCGCACCGCACCCCGGCAACCTTTCCGACCGCCAAAAGCCGGTCAGAAACCGCACTCAGGCGCAAAAAAAGAAAACTTCTGCGCAAAAAAAACGTCCGCCGCAAAGTTCATCTACGGCAAAGAAAAAGCGTCCGCCGCAAAGCGCAAATTCCGAACACAAAAAACGCCCGGCGGAAAACAGGACGCCGCAGCAGTCTCGCACCGCGCAAAGGCCGCAGCGCGAAAGAAACCAAAGCGAAGAAGCACGAAGAGCGGCAGAGCAAAAACGCAGAAAAATTGAAGCACAGCGCGAAAGAAAACAAAACGAAAACGAACGCCGCCGCTATGAAAAAGCGAGCGAAAGCTATAACCGCCAAAGAAAACAGGGCAGTTCGCGCGAAGAAATCAGCAAAAAACGCGCAAAGAAAAAACGCAGAAGCAAGCGTTTTTATGCCGTAACAATTACCGCGGCAACGCTTTTTGTTGCCGTAATTGCAACGCTTGTTTTTTGTTTTGCAATCGGTTCGCCGATCAAAACAATCACCGCAAACGGAAAAAGTGTCTATTCTTCCGAAGAAATCGTTTCCGCGTGCGGAATCGTTCCGGGCGAAAACATTTTCACGGTCAGCCAAAAAAAGGTCAACACGATTTTGACCTCCTCTTTGCCGTATGTCGGAAGTGTGAAGATTAAGCGCGAATTTCCGGACAAGCTCACTTTGACAGTTACCGCAACAAGCGAAAAATATCTCATTCCCAATTCAAACAGCTATATTTGCCTTGACAAGGACGAAAAAGTTCTTTCGCTCAAAAAGCAGAAACTTAAAACCGGCGTCTATCGTCTTGACGGTTTCAAAGGTCAAAGCGTGAAAACGGGAACGGTTTATGAACCGTGCAAAGAAGACCAAAAACGTTTTGAAAACGCAAAAACAATCATTGCCGCGCTTGAAAACGAAGGACTCAAAAAAGCCAACGTTTTAAAGCTTGCTTCAACCGACAGCATTATAGTCGTTTATGACAAACGCTTTAATATTTACATCGGTTCGGTTGATAATATTGAAAAGAAGATAAGTCTTGCCGCGCGCGTTATCAAAGAAAGCGTTACAAAAGCCAACACCGGTTACATTGACGTTCGCTATGATTCGAGAGCATATTTCAATGAAGGAAACATGAATCAACAGTAATCGGCAGTTAGTTATAAAAAAAGATAAAAAATTTGTAAAAGATGTGCAATTTGGTTGTTGTCTTTTTTGAAAAAGCGTGATATAATAACTTGAATTGTCGCAGAGTGCGATGTTATATCCGCTTTGCGCGGTGAATATTTTTGATTTTTCGTTTTTTATTGACCGTATAAATATAAGACAGGAGGAAGTAGAATGAGCTTCGTTATGGACAATGACAACATAGCTTATAACCAAATTAAAGTCGTAGGTGTCGGCGGCGGAGGCGGAAACGCAGTCAACAGCATGGTCGACGCGGGCGTTTTCGGCGTTGAATTCCTCACCGTTAACACCGACAGACAGATTCTTGAAGATTCAAAAGCAACTCATAAAATTCAGATCGGCGAAAAAGTTACCGGCTGCATGGGTGCGGGCGGCGACCCCGCCGTTGGCAAAAAGGCCGCTGAAGAAAGCAGAGACGTTATTGCCGACGCTCTTCGCTCAACCGATATGGTGTTCATCACTGCCGGTATGGGCGGCGGAACGGGAACCGGCGCGGCTCCCGTTGTTGCGGAAGTTGCAAGAGAGCTCGGCGCTCTCACCGTCGGTATTGTTACAAAGCCGTTCAAATTCGAAGGCAGAAGACGTATGCAGCAGGCGGAAGACGGAATCCGCGAACTTCAAAAACACGTTGACAGCCTTATCGTTATTCCGAACGAAAGACTTAAACTCCTCGGCGACAAGTCGCTGAGCATGAAAGACGCTTTCGGAAAAGCTAACGAAGTTCTTTGGCAGGGCGTTAAGAGTATTTCCGACACGATCAAAGTTCCCGGTTACATCAACCTCGACTTTGCCGATATCAAGAGCGTTATGAAAGACGCAGGCCGCGCTCACATGGGAATCGGCCGCGGAAGAGGCGCAAACTGTGCCGTTGAAGCAACAAAAGAAGCAATCACAAGTCCGCTTCTTGAAACCGCGATCGACGGAGCAAGCGGCGTAATCATCAACGTAACCTGCTCTTCCGATATGTCCCTTGACATGATTGAACAGGCGGGCGACCTTATCACACAGGCAACCCATCCGGACGCAAACATTATCTTCGGTTCGGTCTTCGACGAAGAAATGGGAGACGAAATGCTCATCACCGTTATTGCAACCGGCTTTGGTTCACCGGAAGAAAACGACGCTGACAAAATGGGTAAACCCGTTGTTAAAGCTGACGCACCGGCTTCTCAGTCGGCAACTCAGCAGAACGGTTTCATCAGCCAGTCCACAAAGCCGAAGAATGCAGGCACTTCGATTTTCACTTCGATGGATACCGATTCTTCCTCGGACTTTAAGGCTACCGAATTCGGAAAGAGCTTTGTTGCCGCTTTTGAAAACGCAAAGAACGGCGTTCAGCCCGAAAACAAGCCGGCTTCTCAGCCGATGACTGACATCAGCTCGTTCTCAACTCCTGCCGCACAGGATGACAACGACATTCATTCTTTTGACGTTATCGAAACGCCGAAAAAGAAGTCCGGTTCGATTTTTGACGATCCCGATGAAGACGAAAGCGATGTTCTTCCGATTTTTAAGGGCAGAAACATTTTTTCGAACAACTGATAAATAACAAGCAGTATATCAGCCGCAGGACATATGTCTTGCGGCTGTTTTTTTAAAGAATTTTTAAAAATAGTATAACCAAAAAATGTCTATTATCTATTATGTATTATCTCTTATCTATTATCTGACTTCAAAAAAAGCGATGTTTTCCTTGATTATGCAACTTTTTAAATAAGAATTATATCGTAGGAGCGTCGCTCGAGGCGCCCATGACTTTTCCGTTTGCACGACATGAATTTTTTGCCGAAACATTGCTCATTAGACGGTAGGGGCGGATTGTGTTCCGCCCAAAAAATCTAACCTTTTTCGATGCGTAATTTTATATAAAAATACGCGATTAATTTCGTAGGGGTCGGACCCGAGCCGACCCATGAAACCTTGCCAACTGCACACCGTAATTTTATAAAAAAATCGGCTTGATTTAATTCGTAGGGGAGTCTCGTGAGGCTCCCGTTTTCCTTTCAGTTTGTGCCGATTAGGTTATGTCGTGCAAGCAGAAAAGCAGGCGGGAGTCTCGCGAGACCCTCTGCCAATATAATTCTATGTTTGCCTTTTCAAGAACCTGCGCTGCCGAAACCGAAAATCAAAAAACTGTCACAGATTTTATTAAAGCTTGTTTTGTTCATATTTGTGTGCTATATTGAAACCGAAAAGAGTCGGATGCTTAAAAATAATTTCGGATTATTACTATTTATGAAAAGCACTTGACCTTTTCGCTTTTTTTTGCTATTCTATTAGATAGTACATTATGCCTTATTATGTCGATTTTAATATTTTTTTCGGAAAGCAAGGAGGAAAACGTATGTCTAAATCAAAGACAACGGTAATCGCTCTTGTTGCGCTTCTTGTTGTTTGCGCCGGCTCGTTTTTGGGCGTTCGCGCGCTGAACAAAAAAACACCGGTTGCGCAGCCTGTTTCGATTACTACTCAAACCACAACCACCGTTCCAACAACAACCGAACCCACAACGCCGGCAACAACTGTTCCGACAACTCAGCCGAGCACAATGCCGACCGCTCCTCTTGCCGTCAGCGGCAGCGCTGCCGAAAGTACGTCGAACCTTTTCACAACTTTTGCGCAAAGCACTTCGGCAACCACAACAACCTCGGCAACAGCTGCTCCCACAACCTCGGCAACAACTGCTCCCACAACCACAAAGCCCTCAACAACTTCAAAAGAGCAGGAAGCACAGGAAGTCATCAAGTCCGCAGCTGTTTTTTCAAACGGCTTCCTCGGCTATAAGTACGACGCAGACGGCGACGTTTACTTCACCGATAAAGACCCGTGGCAGAGAAACTTCGGTTTTAATGAACTTTATGACGTCGGCGCTTCATTCATCGTTTTCTATTATGACACCGTTCGCTGCAAGTTCAATTATGCGAACAAGGATTGGATGATCCAGTTCTGGAAAGGTCAGTACGGCTTTGTATTCATCGGTGCGGAAATCGGTGTTTATAATAAGCCGACAACAAGAAAGGTTGAACATTACGACTGCGCTTCGGATGAAGATTCGCTTCAGATGTCCATGACCTGCTATCGCAAGGGCAAAGAAATTTTCTCAAGAAAATACGCAACATACTGGTGGTGCACCGGCTTTGTTCCCGGAAAGCTCGACAAGTTCTCGGATCGTTCGGAACTCACCGTTAAATGCAGAATCACAACCAAGGATTACAAAATGCTCCTTGCGTTCTGCGGCGCTCTTGAAGAAAACGGTTTTGAACTCAATAAGAATTACACAACTTCCGGCCTTGATGTTTTCATCACATGGCAGTAACATATTTTTGCGCAATTTATTAAAAAAGTTTTAATTAGCTATTGAAATTCAAAACTATATATTGTATAATTAACGGGTAATTTTTCGATAATATGTATATTTTCGGCGAAAGCCGTTGATATAAATATTTAGAAAGGATTGATTGTCATGAAAAAGTTTTTAGGCGTTTTGGTTGCAGTGGCTCTTTGCCTTTGCATGCTCGTTCCCGCAGCTATGGCTCTTGACACAAGCTCCATCAAAGATTCTCTCGGCGATGTTGATCTCGGCTCCCTTTCGGACGACAAGATTCTTGAGCTTCTCAACGGTCTTAACCTTGAAGGTTTCGACACCGATTCTCTCAAGGCTGCATTGAGCGGTGATTCCGACGCTTCGGCAAAACTCGACGCGGCTCTCAAGAACCTCACTGCAGGCGGCTCTGATTCAACCGGTAGTAGCACAGGTTCGGCAGCAGGCGGAATCGGCGACGTTCTTTCCGGCCTTTCCGGAATGATCGATCCCAGTTCCTTCAGCGCAATTTCAGATGCACTCAGCGGTGTTATCGGCGGCAGCGGCGACGGCTCAAGCTTCGATATTTCTTCGCTCATGGACACCATTTCCGGTGCATTTTCGGGTATGGGCTTTGACCTTGGCTCGCTTACCGAAGGCTTTGATCCCGGTTCGTTCGATTTCTCGAGCATCATCAGCGGCATCACCGGCGGCGGAAGCAGCGACGGTTCAGGCAGCGGCGCAATGGACACCATGTCAGGAATCATGGACACTCTTATGAGCGGTCTTTCTTCTCTCGGCATCGACACTTCGGCTATCGAAGGCCTTCTTGATAACGACATTGTTAACTTCTTTGCTAACATGTATATCGGCCTTGGCGAAATCGTAAAGCCCGAAGAACCGTCAACAACTGCTCCGGCAACCACTAAGCCTGCTGTTGTTACCACAAAGACTCCTAAGACCGGCGATACATCGGCTGTTTTCGTTGCTCTCGGAACAATCACCGTTGCAGCAGCTGCAGCTTTCGTCTGCCTTAAAAAGAAAAAGGACTGATAATCCCTTTTCGTTAACTTTTTTAAAAAAGCTAATTCTAATCGCTTTCGTCTTTTTGGCGGAAGCGATTTTTTTGTCTTGAAAATTCTGCGGCGATACTGTATAATGAAAAAAACCGAATCATTCGGTGAATGGTAATTCATTTTAGGAGTGTGAAGAATGAAAAAGGAAATTGAATTTGATAAGAGTAAAAAAGTTTTTCCGCTTGTTTTCATGATAATCGGAATCGGTCTGATGCTTGCCCAGCTTATCACACGGCTCAATTTTGTTGCCGTTTTGAGCGTCGGCTATTGCTGCATTGTTTCGGCGTTTGTTTTGCTTTCGCTGATTATTAAAAAGAAAGTTTATCTTTTCATGCTTTTGGGTTACGCCTTTTCTTTCGGCGGACTCACGCTTTTCCATATCATTTTCGGCGCGGATGCAGGCTTTGGCGCGTTTTCGTCCGGTCTTGCCGGCTGGTCAACCGAAAACAATCCGCTCTTTGCCGGCGAGGGCAGCTTTATTCTTCGTCTTTGCGGCAATCTTCTTCTTTCGCTTCCTGTAATTATCAGCTTTGTTCTGCTTCTTGCTTTTGCAAAGAAGAACTTCAAAAAAGGCGCGGTGAAAAAGGCTCTTTGCTCGCTCATGAGTGTCTTTCTTGTCGGAACTTCCGTTGCAAGCGTGCTTTTCATGAATATGAGAACAAAACCAGTCACCGAACGCATGTGGGACGGTGAAGAGGACTATCTTAAAGGCGTTGACAAGGCAAAAACGAACAGCCCTAACGTTTTGTTTATTCTTATGGACGACCTCGGCTACGGCGACGTTTCTTTAAACGGCGCGATTTATGACACCCCGAACATTGATTCAATTGGCGAAAACGGGCTCAATTTTGAAAACTTTTATTCAAGCTATTCGGTTTGCTCGCCTGCACGTTTTGCCGCGCTTACCGGCCGCTATCCTTACAGAGGCTATGCCGACAACGTTATTTATCCGACGATTTCAACCGTAACGCCGTTTGCTCAAACACGCGTATTCAACAGCGTTGAAATGGGCAACAACGCAGACGGAATGCTCGGAGATGAGATTACAATGGCGGAAGTTTTTAAAGCCGCAGGCTATTCAACCGGACTTTTCGGAAAATGGCACCTCGGCGATTACGGCGAATATCTTCCGACAAATCAGGGCTTTGATTATTTCTACGGCAGTCACCACGTCAACGATATGACTCCGTTCTATCATGTTCGCGAAAGCGGCGGTGAATACACAATCGTTCACGGTACCGACGAACTCAAGGATCAGTCCAAAGCGACCGAGTGGATCAATGAGGAAATCACCGATTGGATAACCGAAACCGTAACAAAGTCCGACGACCCTTTCTTTGCGGTCTATACCTCGCCGTGGCCGCACGCACCCGTTTTTGCCGGCGATGCATTTAAAGGCTCAACCGGAATGGGTACATATGTTGACTGTATCAACGAGTTCGACACCGGGCTCGGCAAGCTGTTCAATACACTTGAAGACCTCGGCGTTCTTGAAGATACGATTATCGTTTTCACAAGCGACAACGGTCCCGCACTTGAAGGTTCGGTCAACGAGCTTCGCGGCGGAAAGTATCTTGCCTATGAAGGAGGTCAAAAAGTGCCGTTCATGATTCGCTGGGATAACAACGGCGGCCTTTTCAAAGCGGGTGATGAGCGCAAACAAAGCGCAACGCTTGTTGACCTTTTCCCAACTCTTGTTTCGCTTTGTTCAATAACCGGTGGCGGAAAGAGCGATTATCTTCCGGCCGATCGCGTGATTGACGGTGTTTCAATGGTACCCGTCCTCAAAAACGACAGCGTTATCCATACCGCGGAGCACCCGATTCTTCATATGAAGCGCAAAGATATCAAGGCTATTCAGTATACCGTTGACACCGAAGAGGTCAAAAAGCTTTATCCTGATTACGATTATGACGTTTTGGAAGATAACGACACAATAACGTTCAAATATTTCGACCGTATTCAGAACGATAACTCGGCATTTTTCGACAAGTACCGCAAAAACTGGCTGCATATTCTTACCGATGATAGCGGCGAAAACTATAACCGTTCCGGAGTTTATCCTGCTGTTGCAGAAACAATGCATGCGCGTCTTGACGAAATTCAAAAGGATTTTGAAAGCAATCCGCGGGGTATCATAAAGTAATGCCGCCGCTTTCAATAATGATTAAACCGGCGTCGAGCCTTTGCAATCTTCGGTGCAAATATTGCTTTTACTGCGACGTTGCCGAAAACCGAGACGTCAAAAACTTCGGCGTAATGGAAAAGGAGACGGCGGAAAAGCTCATAAAAAGTGCGCTTGATTTTGCGGACGGAGACAGCGTTGCCTTTGCCTTTCAGGGCGGCGAACCGCTCATTGCGGGGCTTGATTATTTTCATTTTTTTGTTCGAACGGTAAAAGAAAATAACAGTAAAAACTCGCGCATTTTCTTTTCCGTGCAGACAAACGGAACCCTTGTTACCGACGAATGGTGCGATTTTTTCAGAGAAAACGAATTTCTTGTCGGATTGAGTCTTGACGGCGACCGCGAGGGCAACCGTTTTCGCGTTGACGAAAAGGGGAACAACGCATACTTCAAAATTCTCAAAGCCGCTGAAAAATTGAAGCGCCATAAGGTTGAGTTCAACATTTTGATTGTTTTGACCGGTTACTGCGCCGACAGGTGCGAAAAGGTTTACAAGTACTTTCGCGAAAACGGATTTAACTATCTTCAGTTCATCCCGTGCCTGCGCCCGTTCGGCGACAAAAGCGAAAGCGAACTTTACATGACAAACGAACAGTATGCCGCGTTTCTCATAAAAACGTTCAATCTTTATGTCAAAGATTTTGTTCGCGGAAATTACGTCAGTATCCGTTATTTCGATAACCTTGTCAGAATGTACCTTGGCGAAAGGGCGGAGCAGTGCGGTGTTTGCGGAGTTTGCGGACATCAGCTTGTTGCCGAGGGCAACGGCAACCTTTATCCCTGCGACTTTTTCTGCACCGACGAATGGCTGCTCGGAAACATTCACGAAACTTCGGTGCGTTCGGCGCTTACGGGTAAAAAGGCGGAAAACTTCATTCGCGAAAGTTTTGCCGTGCCGGAAAAATGCAAAACCTGCCGTGCTTTTCCGCTTTGCCGCGCACAGGGCTGCAAACGGCAAAGGCTTCATGCCGATTACTGCGGTGCATATAAAACATTTTTTTCGGCATGCTTTCCGCTTTTCAAAGCTTTTAAAAAGTGACTGCACTATAAAGATAAAGAATAAAGAATTATTAAATATTTAACTTTCTTTGAACAAAGTATTGACAATTTTTAAAATAAGTTGTAAAATGTATCCAATGAATTAAGGAAGTCTACTGACTTTGTCTGAACCTCCTTCTTTCAGCGCTGAAAAAATTTTTATAGGGAGGATAAATGAAATGGATTACTTCAAGAAGTTTGAAGAGCTTTGGCAGCTCGTTTGGAAATTCCTTTATGAAACCATTCTTAAAGGTTGGGACAAATAATTAATGCATTGAAAGGTCGCCAAAAGGCGGCCTTTTTGTTTGAATTTGTTGCATTTTTAATTAACAATTTATTTAAAAATTATTGACTTTTTGCATTTTTTATTGTAAAATGAATCTATGAATAAGCAAGGTATCACCGTTGCTTTTCAATATTAAAAAAATTATTAGGAGGAAGCTTGACTATGAAAATCACATGGGAAGATTTTGAAGATTTCTGGAGAATCCTTTGGGAAAATATTTACAGATTCTTCAGCCACTTCGGCTTTGATACTCCGCTTGATCCGGAAGAGCCCTGCACCAATGACTGATAAGACATAAGTCTTTGATTCCCTTTTGGCTTTTCGCTGAAAGGGATTTTTCTTTTGATAAGAAAAACATCTTCAATTGACAGATGCACTTTTCTTTGATAAAATACATATTAATCGGTTCTTTTGAATGTTATCTAAAATTGAACTTTTTACGGAGAGGAAGATTGTGATGAAAAAAACGCTCAGCCTTGTTCTTTCTTTATTGATGGTTTTTTCTTTGTTTGCTTTTTCTTCATATGCGGCGGTCGGAGATGCCGTTCCGTTTGAAAACAGTCTCTATTTTGAAAACGGCGATTACCGTATTCATTACAGAACATACGGCGATTCTTCTTCAAACCGCGGACAGGTGATGTTGCTCCACGGGTTCGGGCTTTCAACGGCTTCGCTTGATGCAATCGCAGAACAGTACGCAAAAGAGAATTATTATGTTGTGACTGCCGACCTTCCGAACTTCGGCTATTCAAGCCGCGAAACTTCAAAAACCGTACTTCAAAGCCGCGAAGACCTTGTTTTTTCGCTTCTTGAAGCGCTTGGAGGAAAGTGGATAATCGGCGGACACTCAATGGGCGGAGGAATTGCCGCAAATGTTGCAATTGATCACCCCGAAATAATCACCGGTGTTGTTTTGTATGCGCCGCAAACGAGCGCCGAAGCAACCGGTGCGGTTTCAAAAATCATGAAAAGTTGCGTTATGCAGAGCATTTTCGGTGCAACAATCGGACTTGTGAAAATTTTTCCGAATATAGTGCGTCCGCTTGTTGCAATAAGCTTTTCGGATTTAGATTACGCAAAATCATATGCCACCGAAAAAATTTCGGCTCCGCTTTCGATTGACTCAACCGGCGCCGGAATGGCTGTCATGGCATCGCACACAAGGGGAACCGACCTTTCGGCGTTTTCGGCGCTCAAAGTTCCCGTTGTAATCGTAACCGCGAAAAACGACATGGTTGCCAATCGAAAGAATCTCAATGCACTGATTGATTCCGCGCCGCAGGACACAACGGTTGAAACAACCGAAAAGGGCGGACACATGATGATGGAATATGACCCGGCGGGTGTTGCCGCGCTCACTTTGCCGATTATGGAAAGAATGAAATAAAACAAAACGAGCTGTTCAAAAAGGCTTTGCCTTTGA
>DKDD01000122.1:13813-14316 GCA_002451715.1 Ruminococcaceae bacterium UBA6857
GTTTGAGACAGCTCGTTATTTTTGTTCGTTGTCAAGACCTTCAAAAAAGTCAAGCAAAATGTTTTCTTCACTTTGCCGTATTTGACTTGACTTGCCGCGTGAGCCGTATTATAATCATAGCGTTATTCGCAATGAAAAGGGGAATAAAGAGTGCAGGAAACAAAAAAAAGCACCGGCGAAGTTTTGAGCCTTGCGATGGATCTTGGAAAAAGCATGGTCAAATGCGGCGCGGAAATGAACCGCGTTGAAGAAACGATAATCCGCGTTTGCTATGCTTACGGTATGAAACGCGTTGAAGTTTTTTCAATCATATCCATGATGATGGTTACCGCTTTTGACGAAGAGGGAAAAGACTATACCCAGTCGCGCAGAATATATGCCTATTCGAACAACCTCGGCCGGCTTGAAAAACTCAACGCTCTTTCAAGAAAAATTTGTTTTGAATGTCCCGACGTTTCTTTGGCGCGCGACGAGCTTGAAAAAATCAATAACGAAGAAAAGCG
>DKDD01000122.1:14341-15242 GCA_002451715.1 Ruminococcaceae bacterium UBA6857
TCGCCTTTCTGCCTGCCTCGGCAACTGCATTGCTGCCGCGGCGTTTGCAATTTTTTTCGGCGGCTCATGGCGCGATGCGCTCGCTTCCGTTCCGATTGCGGTAATGATTTATCTCATGAACTCTTTCATCAAGGCAAAGGGCATGAACCGCCTTTTTTTCACCGCGGTATGTTCTGCGCTTTCGGGCTTTTTTGCCTTGCTTTTTGTACGTTTCGGCCTTGCCGATAACGCAGACATGATAATGATCGGCGACATAATGCTGATTATTCCCGGTCTGATGCTCATCAACTCAATCCGCGAACTTCTTTGCGGCGACGTGATGAGCGGTCTTATGCGTCTTTTGGAATCGCTGATTGTTGCGCTTGCGATCGCCTGCGGCTTTGCTGTTCCGATCCTTCTTTTGAAAGGGGTATAAAAGATGGAACTTAAAGAAGCTTTAACAATTGTTATTTCCGGTCTTATCGGTGCGGGCGGTTTTGCTCTTCTTTTCAGAATCAGAAAAGAGCGGATTCTTTTGGCTACTCTCGGCGGCGGACTCACCTGCGTGGTATATGTCATCTGCATGAAGTACTTTAGTCACGAATTTTTTCAAAATCTTTTTCCTGCGCTTTTCGGCGCGGTGTATTCCGAGGTAATGGCAAGGGTGACAAAATCTCCGAGCACAACATATATCGCATGTTCGATTATTCCGCTTGTGCCGGGCGGCAAACTTTATTACACGATGTATTACTTCATAGTCGGCGAAATGCCGAAGTTTTACGACGCACTCAAGGAAACCGCGCGTATTGCCGCCGGACTTGCCGTTGGAGTTATTTTGATTTCGGTTTTCGTCCACATTATAAACCACGGAAAGTTCAAACAGATTTATGACATTGAGTAAAATACTAAGTTGATAACACTC
>DKDD01000038.1 GCA_002451715.1 Ruminococcaceae bacterium UBA6857
TGGCGCCTCAAACAGGACTCGAACCTGTGACACCGCGGTTAACAGCCGCGTGCTCTACCGACTGAGCTATTAAGGCATTTTAACCGCTTTAGAATATCTAAAGCGGTTTCTATGTGTCGGCATCGCCTTATCTTCCCGGGTCGCTTCCAACCAAGTATTTTCAGCACTGATGAGCTTAACTGCCGTGTTCGGGATGGGAACGGGTGGACCCTCATCGCTAAAGACACCGACTTCGCAGTGTTGTTCGCACTTGCGTTTCAGTGATTGCTATTATAGACGAACGCACTGCATTTGTCAAGGGTTTTTTGAAAGTTTTTTGAAAAAGTTTTTAAATCTCAATCTCCAACTCAACGGGGCAGTGGTCCGAGCCGTAAACTTCGGAATGAATTTTTGCTTCTTTGATTTTGTCCGCAATGCGGTTTGAAACAATAAAATAGTCAATGCGCCAACCGACGTTCTTTTCGCGCGCCTTGAAACGGTAGCTCCACCAGGAGTACGCGTTTTCCGTGTCGGGATAAAGAAAACGGAAAGAATCGGTAAAGCCGCTTTCAAGAAGAAGCGAAAACTTTCCTCTTTCTTCGTCGGAAAAGCCGGGGTTGCCGCGGTTGCTTTTGGGGTTTTTGAGGTCGATTTCGTTGTGGGCAACATTGAGATCACCGCAAAAAATTACGGGTTTGTTCTTGTCAAGCGAAAGTAAGTATTCTCTGAAATCGTCTTCCCATTTCATTCTGTAATCAAGTCTTTTAAGTCCGTCTTGGGCATTGGGTGTATAACATGTAATGAAATAGTATGTTTCAAATTCAAGGGTGATGAGTCTTCCCTCCGTGTCGTGTTCGGCTATATCCATTCCGTTGAATACGGCAATCGGCTTTTCTTTTGTGAAAATCGCCGTTCCGGAATAGCCCTTTCTTTCGGCGTAGTTCCAATATTGATGATAGCCGTCGAGAGTAAGGTCAATTTGTCCTTGTTGAAGTTTTGTTTCCTGAAGGCAGAAAATATCTGCGTCAAGGGCGTTGAAAGAATCAAGAAAACCTTTTTGAACGCAGGCGCGGATTCCGTTGACGTTCCATGAAATAAATCTTTTCATTATTATATGTTCAATCCTTTCGAAAAAGTTTCAATTATTAATACACTGTGATATTGTACTATAAATTGTAAAAAAATTCAACAATAACCGATTTCGGTTGACATTAAAGCATTATTAAAGTATAATGCTATTATCTATAATTGTGTAATATACCGTTTTTTGGTGTATTTTTCAATACATTGCTTTACTTAATTAAATTTGATTTTATTATTGCGGAGAAAAGGAGTTAACACCATGAAAAAAAGAATCCTTTCGTTTGTCCTTTGTTTTATACTGCTCTTTTCGGGAGTGTCGGCAGTTCCGTTCGACGGCGGACTTTTTGCGCCGATCACGGCTTCGGCCGCGTCTTCTGCCTCTCTTCGGGAGCTTTATGAAAGCATTCCACAAAAGTCGGAATGGAATCGCGTCTTCATAAGCGACGACGCACTCGACACGCTTCAGAATGCATATGACCTTGCAAAAGGAGCGCTTGATAATCCGTCAAGCACGGATGCCGAAGTTGAACTTGCGGAAAGATACCTTGAATCTGCAATGAAAAGCGTGAAGTATCATACGCTTGACATTAACATCGACAAGCGTTCGCTTTCGGCAAATGTCGGCGAAACGGTGGCTCTCTCCGTTTCACTCAGTCCGGCAAACGCTTCGGATTCGATTACATGGTCTTCGAGCGACGCAAGTATTGCCGCAGTTTCGCAAAACGGTGCGGTCGAAATAAAAAAATACTCCGCAACCCCCGTAACAATCACCGCTTCTTCAAATGGATACACAAGCCTTTGTGTAATCACGCTCAAAAATCCACTCGGCGGCGTTGAAATTTCAAAAACTTCCGAAATTACCTACAGCGAAAAAAGCTTTACTCTTTCATATAAAACTTTCGGTGTGGACAAGAATGTTGCAATCACCGAAAAAATCGACTCGGTAACATGGTCGTCGCAGTTTCCGGCAATTGCTTCTGTAACACAAGACGGCGTTGTTACCGCCCACAGAGAGGGCAACACAACCGTCACCGTTACTGTTAAAAGCGGCGACAGAGAATATAACTCCGGCTGTTCCGTAACCGTCGGAAAGCTTATTCCCGTAACGGGCTTTGACCCACAGACCGTTTCGGACGGCGGAACGCTCACCTCCGTTGTCGGAAAAGATGAAGAAATCAAGGTTAAAGTTCTTCCCACAACCGCAAGTATCAAAGAGCTTGAATGGAAAAGTTCAAATCCCTCGGTCGCTTCGGTTTCTTCAAACGGAATTGTTGATTTGTCTGCCTGTGCAACCGTAAAATCACTCAAAACCGGAAAAGCCGTAATCACTTATACTTCAACCGACGGAAGCGACATCAGCGGCTCGTTCACGATTGAAGTCAAGCCGAAAATTACCGCACTTTCCGTTTCGCCGGAAAAAGTTGTTGTTGCAAAGGGCACAAAGAACGAAAAAATCTCCGTTACCGTAACTCCCAAGGACGCCGGAAACCAGGTTATCTATTGGTCTTCGAGCAACACAACCGTTTGCGACGTCAGCTCAATGGGTGTTCTTAACCCGAAAAAGAACGGAACCTGCACGATCACCGCAAAAACCACCGACGGAAGCAATATTTCAAAAGAAGTTTATGTTCGCGTTGCGGATGCCGCGCTTTCCGTTTCGGTCAAACCGACAACGCTTAACGTCAATGTCGGACAAACCTCTTCAATTGCGGCAAGCGTAACAACTTCTTCCGAAATATATAACGGCGACGTTGCATGGTCAAGTGCCGACACAAAGGTTGCAACCGTTGACCAAAACGGCGTTGTAAAAGGTGTCTATCCGGGCAAAACAACAATCAAAGCCCTTGCACTTGACGGCAGCGGAAAAAACAGCGTTTGCACCGTTAACGTTACCGCGGCGGTTACGGGAGTTGAACTTCCGGGCAGCGCAATTGTCGGCGTGAACAAAACGGCAAAGCTCAACGCAACAATCACTCCGTCATATGCAAACAATAAAAATCTCACATGGAAATCGAGCAACACAAACGTTGTTGACGTTGCAAAAGACGGAACGATCACCGGCAAAACAGTCGGAACCGCAACCGTAAGCTGCACAACCGTTGACGGCGGCTATACCGCTTCGTGCGAAGTTCAGGTTGTAATTCCCGTAACGTCGGTAACAATCTCTCCGAAAACAAAAACGATTGAAGCCGGAAGCACTTTCAGAATTACCGAAAGCGTTGCTCCGTCAACCGCAACAATAAAAACGGTAACATGGAAATCGAGCAACGAAAAGGTTGCCGTTGTCAGCGAAAACGGCATTGTTACCGCTGTTGCCGGCGGAAGATGCACGATCACCTGCACAACCGTTAACGGCGGTCTTACCGATTCGTGCGATCTCACGGTTACCCAAAAAGTTTCCGGAGTTTCAATCGAGCCCAAAACCGTTTCTCTTTATAAAACGCAGACCGCCG
>DKDD01000009.1:0-855 GCA_002451715.1 Ruminococcaceae bacterium UBA6857
ACACAATGCCTCAGTGGGCAGGTTCTTCGTGGTACTTCCTTCGCTACATCGATCCGCACAACAGCGAACGCTTTGCCGATATGGATAAGCTTCGCTACTGGGGTCCCGTTGACTGGTACAACGGCGGAATGGAACACGTTACCCGTCACCTTATTTATTCGCGTTTCTGGCACAGATTCCTTTATGACATCGGCGAAGTACCGTTCCCGGAACCCTATGCAAAGCGTACCGCACAGGGACTCATTCTCGGACCGGACGGCGACAAAATGTCAAAATCAAAGGGCAACGTTGTTGACCCGAACGACGTTGTTGACGAATTTGGCGCAGACGTTCTTCGTACATACGTCCTCTTCATGGGCGACTACGAAAAAGCCGCTCCGTGGTCGGAAAACAGCGTAAAGGGCTGCAAACGCTTCATTGACAGAGTTTGGGGACTTCAGGACATCGTAAGTGATGAAAAGGGCTATTCAAAGAAGCTTGAAAGCTCGTTCCATAAGACAATCAAAAAGGTCACAAACGATATCGAAACGCTCAAGTTCAACACCGCAATCGCTTCAATGATGACTCTTCTCAACGAAATTTATGCCGCAGGTTCAATCACAAAAGACGAACTTCGCACTTTCCTTCTTCTTCTCAATCCGTTTGCTCCGCACGTTACCGAAGAAGTCAACGAAATTCTTTCCCTCGGCTCAATGCTTGCAACGGGCGAATGGCCGTCATATGACGAAGCAAAGTGCGCCGAAGACACTGTCGAACTTGCCGTTCAGGTCAACGGAAAACTCAGAGGAAGAATCACCGTTCCTGCCGACATCACCGACGCAGACGCAATCGCACTTGCAAAGAAAGAAGAAAAAG
>DKDD01000009.1:928-4670 GCA_002451715.1 Ruminococcaceae bacterium UBA6857
ACTTTACGTCAAAGGCAGACTTGTCAACATCGTTGCAAAATAAGGCTTCGCGGCAAAGAAAAATAAAATTTCCAATAAAATGTATTAAATGTCGCTTTGAATTGTAAAATTACTCTTGACAACACAAAAGCGATAATGTATAATATTTAGCGTATCCTAAGTGGAAATATACCCCTGCTAAACAGGCGGAGGGAGGGAATTATAGATGAGTCAGGTTAAAGTTAAAGAAAACGAATCTCTTGACAGCGCTCTGAGACGTTTTAAAAGACAGACCTCTCGCGACGGAATCATTCAGGAAGTTCGCAAAAGAGAACATTATGAAAAGCCTTCCGTAGCAAGAAAAAAGAAGTCTGAGGCTGCTCGTAAGCGTAAATACAAGTAAAGCTAACTAACTAAGCGGGCTATGGTTTTTCCATCGCCCGTTTTTGTTATGTATCTATATAGAAAGAAAGGTGTTGCGATATGTCAATCGAAAAACTCAAAATCATGCTTTCTGAACGAAATGCCGCAGCTCTTATCATGAGCGAAGACAACGTTCGCTATTTCACTTCTTTTTCTTCAACAAACGGCTATCTTCTCGTAACGGCCGAAAACGCGTTTTTCCTCACCGACAGCCGCTATGTTGAAGCCGCCCAAAAAACAATCAAAACCGTTGACGGCGTTCTTCTTTTTGAAAACTTCGAAAAATCGCTCGTTCCTCTTGTAAAAGAGCTCGGAATAAAGACACTTTCAATCGAGGGCGGAAGAACAACCGTAAAAAGGCTTCACGAACTTCAAAAGCAGTTTTCGTCGGTTACTTTTGAAACCGAAAAGCTTGACGGCGAAATTGACCTTTTGAGAGCCGTAAAAAGCGACGAAGAATGCGAAAAAATAATCAAAGCTCAGCGCATTGCCGAAGAAGCCTTTTCGCGCCTCTTGCCGAAAATCGCAGTCGGCAAAACCGAACGCGAACTTTCCTTGGAGCTTGATTACACAATGCTCAAACTCGGCGCACAGGCGCTTTCGTTTGAAACAATCGCCGTTTCGGGCAAAAACGGCTCAATGCCGCACGGCGTTCCGTCCGATAAAAAAATTGAAAGCGGCGACTTTGTAACGTTTGATTTCGGCGCAATTTATAAAGATTACCACAGTGACATGACAAGAACTGTTGCCGTCGGAGAAATTTCCGATAAACAGCGCGATGTTTACGAAACCGTTCTCAAAGCGCAGAAAACCGCAATCGATGCCGTTGCCGCAGGCAAAAGCTGCTTCGATATTGACAAAATCGCAAGAGATATTATCAAAGAAAAAGGCTACGGCGAATATTTCGGTCACGGTCTCGGTCACGGAGTCGGCGTTGAAATTCACGAATTTCCAACCGTTTCTCCGCGCAGCCAAACAATTCTTGAACCCGGTCATGTCATCACAATCGAACCGGGAATCTATATTCCGGGCGAATTTGGTGTTCGAATCGAAGATATGATTTATGTCACCGAAAACGGCGGAAAGAACCTCACCAAATGCCCGAAGGAACTTGTAATTCTTTAATTTCTAAATAATTTTATAAAAGAAGGTGACTGCCGTGGAAATGTATGAGAATAAACAAGAACAGGAAAAAGCGCTGCTTGTTTCTGTCGATACGGGCGAATTTGACGCCGAGGTTTCGATTGATGAACTTGAAGAGCTTGCCCGCACGGCAGGCGCAGAAGTTCTCGGAAAAATCATTCAAAAAAAAGAGCGGCCGGAAGCCGCAACCTTTGTCGGCGCGGGAAAGCTTGCGGAAATAATTGCTTTTTGTTCCGTGAACGACATTGACCTTTTGATTTTTGACAGCGAGCTTACTCCGTCTCAACAGCGCAACCTTGAAAAATTCACAGGTGTGCGCGTAATCGACCGAACAATGCTCATTCTCGATATTTTTGCCGCAAGGGCAAGAACAGGCGAGGGCAAGCTTCAGGTTGAACTTGCCCAGCTTAAGTATTCTTTACCGCGCCTTATGGGGCAGGGACTTTCACTTTCACGTCTCGGCGGCGGAATCGGAACAAGAGGTCCCGGCGAAAGCAAGCTTGAATCCGACCGAAGACACATCAACCGACGGATTCAAAAGCTTGAAGAGCAGCTTCGCGAACTTGAAAAACGCCGCGATCTTTTGAGAAAGCGGCGCAAAAAAGACGGCGTTCAAACCGTCGCAATTGTCGGCTATACCAATGCGGGAAAATCAACGCTTATGAACGCGCTGACAAAGGCGGGTGTCCTTGCGGAAGACAAACTTTTTGCAACGCTTGACCCAACCTCGCGCGCGCTGACTTTGCCCGACGGACGAAAGGTTATGCTTGTCGATACCGTAGGACTCATACGCCGCTTGCCGCATAAACTTGTTGAAGCGTTCAAATCAACGCTTGAAGAGGCGGCGCAGGCTTCGGTCATTCTCAATGTCTGCGACGCGTCGGACGAACATTGTTCGGAACATCTTGACGTCACAAAAAAGCTTCTTGATGAACTCGGCTGCGCAGGAACACCGGTAGTTTCCGTCATGAACAAATGCGACCTTGTCGGCAATATTTATTCTATGCCCACATTCGGGAAAACGGTGCTCATTTCTGCGCTGAACGAACGCGGCTTTGATGAACTTCTTGCCGCAATTGAACGCGAACTTCCCCAAACCAGGCGAACGGCTTCGCTTTTAATTCCGTTCAAAAACGGTGCCGCCGCGGCAAGAATCCGTGAAGAGGGCGTTGTGCTTGAAGAAGAGTATCGCGAAGACGGACTTTATATGAAAGCAACCGCCGAAATTTCGCTGCTTGACGAATATAAAGATTGGATAATCGAGAATTAACTTTGTGTGCTTTCGGCATTAGAAGTGCTTTGTGCGGCAGTCTTTTCCTGCGGAAAATCAAATGTGTGCATAAAGCCCGAAAGCTCCGTACTTGAAATGTCTCCGCCGATAACAACGCCGTCAAAAACAAGAATGTTTGCGCGGATAACGCCGTCGCTGTTTTCATAGCCGGGATAGTTTTTGACCGAGTATGACCAGCATTTGACCCTTGCACCCTTGAATTTTTCAAGGTCAAGCTTTTGTTCTTTTTGAATGGTGTTGTATTGATTGTAAACATCGTCGAACTCTTGCGGAATCACAACTTCCTTGACTTCGACCGGCTCTTCTTCAACTTCCCAGCCGAACTGCGAAAGGAACGAAAGGCGTTCTTCCGGCGTTTCGGCTTTATAAACAATGCCGTTCATGTTTGAAACGGGCGCACTTTGGCTTTTGTTCACGGCATAAAGTCCGCCGATGGTTGCAAAAACGGCAACAGCCGCAATAACGGCAATCGTTTTGAGCGTTGAAGATTTTACGGAGACAACAAACATAAAAATCCGCCTTTCGGTTTTACATTGCCGCTTTTTGCGGTTACTAAACTATATGCCCTTTTCGGGCGAAAAATGATTCTAAGGAAGTCTTTATGGAATATATACCCTTTAATTCCCGTTCACTGCTTCATAAATATCCGTTCGGAGCGGTGAAACAGGGCGAAAAAATCACATTCAAAATTGTTTTGCCGCGGTCGCTTTCGTGTTCTTCGGTTGAACTTGTTATAAATAAAGACGGCGAAAACGAAAAGCGCGTTCCGTTTTTCTGGCTTTCAATGCAAGGCGAAAGCGAAGAATGGTGGTGCCTTGATTATATCGAAAACGAAACCGGGCTTTATTTCTATCACTTTGATTACACAACGCCGTGGGGAAAAACCTCAATCAAAAAAAACGGCGG
>DKDD01000009.1:4716-7011 GCA_002451715.1 Ruminococcaceae bacterium UBA6857
TCTCAGCGGCGGAAAAAACGATTTTGAACTCACGGTTTATGACAAAGACTTCAAAACGCCCGATTGGCTCAAAGGAAAGCTGATTTATCAAATCTTTCCCGACCGCTTTTATAACTCCGGGAAGGAAAAGAAAAATGTTCCGTCCGACCGCGTTTTGCGTACCGATTGGGGCGGCGAACCCATGTGGCGACCCAATGAGCGCGGCGAAGTACTCAATAACGATTACTTCGGCGGCGACCTTGAGGGTATAAGAGAAAAACTGCCTTACCTTAAATCGCTCGGCGTCGGCTGTATTTATCTCAACCCGATTTTTGAAGCGCAAAGCAATCACCGCTATAACACGTCGGACTATGAAAAAATCGACAGTCTTCTCGGCACGGAAAAGGACCTTGAAAACCTTTGCAAAGACGCCGAAAAAAACGGCATTTCAATAATTCTTGACGGCGTTTTCAGCCATACGGGCGACGACAGCAGGTACTTCAACAAACGCGGAAGATATGACACCGTCGGCGCCTATCAGTCAAAGCAATCTCCGTTTTACAGCTGGTATACTTTTCGCGCGTGGCCTTATAATTATCATTGCTGGTGGAATTTTGAAACGCTGCCCGAAGTTAATGAAGAAAACGAAAGCTTTATTGATTTCATCACAGGCAAAAACGGCGTTGTGCGCCGTTGGCTCAAAACGGGCGTCCGCGGTTTCAGGCTTGACGTTGCCGATGAACTCCCCGATAAATTCCTCGACGAACTGAGAAAAGCCGTCAAAGCCGAAAAAAAAGACGCACTCATTCTCGGCGAAGTTTGGGAAGACGCTTCAAACAAATGCAGTTACGGCGCAAGACGGCGCTATCTTCAGGGTGCGCAGCTTGATTCTGTCATGAACTATCCGTTTTCCGAAGCGATTTTGGATTTTGTAAGAAGCGGAGTTGTTGAAGGTTTTTCCGATAAAATCGTGACCGTGCTTGAAAACTATCCAAAGTGTGTTGTTGACGTTCTCATGAACCATATCGGAACTCATGACACAATGCGCGCAATCACCGCCCTTGCCGGAGAAAGCTGCGAGGGTCGCGACCGCTATTGGCAAAGCACCCACTCGCTTTCGTTTGAACAATATAAAAAAGGCGAAAAGCTTTTAAAACTTGCCGCGGCAATTCAATATACTCTTCCCGGTGTACCCTCGCTTTACTATGGTGACGAGGCCGGAATGCAGGGGTATAAAGATCCGTTTAACCGTGTCTGCTACCCTTGGGAATATGAAAACAAAAAACTTCTTGAATACTATCAAAAGCTCGGAAAAATCAGAACAGACTGTCACTGCCTTAAAGAAGGCACGTTCAAAACTGTTTCAGAAATGCTTTCCTGCCTTGCTTTTGAGCGTTCGGACGAAAAGGACAAAATCCTTGTTATCATCAACCGCAACGAGCATGACATCGACTACTATCTTCCCGAAGAATGGAAAACGGGAGAAAGCCTTTTGGGCGGTACTGCCGAAGACGGAAAGGTTCATCTTGATGCGCTTTCGGCTGTGATTTTGAGAAAGGATAATGACGATTAAAAATATGTTTGCAAATATTGAGGCTGAATTAAAGAAAAAAGGATATTGTGTTTGCACTTTTGAAAACAAAGAATCTGCTGCGGATTATTTAAATGGGCAGATTGATCAAAAGACAGTGGGCATGGGAGGTTCCGTAACAATTCATCAAATGAATTTGTTTCCCATGTTGTCAAAACATAATACTGTTTATTGGCATGATGAAAAGCCTAACAATATGTCCATTATGGAAACGAGAACTGCTGCTTCCCGCGCAGAAATATATATCAGCTCTGTTAACGGTATATCCGAAGCCGGAGAAATTGTTAACATTGATAATACAGGCAACAGAGTTGCAGCAATATCGTATGGACCTGCAAAGGTATATCTTGTGGTTGGAATCAATAAAATCACACCGAATTTTGAATCTGCTGTTTATCGTGCACGTAATATTGCTGCACCGCTTAACGCACAGCGGTTAAAGCGAAAAACACCCTGCGCTGTTAAAGGCGATAAATGCTACGACTGCAAGAGTCCGGAGCGTATTTGCAGAAATCTTTCGGTACTGTGGAATAAACCGACAGGTGCAGAATACGAGATCATATTGATAAATGAAAATTTGGGGTATTGATGAAGATCGGCTTTACGTAATATTTAACTTTGCAAAATCAAACCGATTTATCGATATTTTTATCCTTGGAGAGGGACGTTAATAACTACTACTTTGTTACAGAGGTAAAGAAAAATG
The DNA here is from genome assembly GCA_002451715.1 of Ruminococcaceae bacterium UBA6857. Lineage (GTDB taxonomy): Bacteria > Bacillota > Clostridia > Oscillospirales > Acutalibacteraceae > UBA6857. Next base: position 6,993 of record DKDD01000009.1, read on the forward strand.
AGCGAATGGACAGAAGTAT
>DKDD01000009.1:7053-7888 GCA_002451715.1 Ruminococcaceae bacterium UBA6857
ACGATGTTGACAAAGCCGGCGACATTGCAACAATGGTCGTTCCTTACGGAATATATATTGAAGATTACCGCGACCTTGAAGAACAGGCGTGGGAAATTGCACACATTGACCTTATTGACGAAGACCTTTTGAAAAAGGACAGAACAAAAGCTTTTGTTCATGTCTATATCTCGCCGGAAGAAAATCCGCTTGAAGCCGTTGCGTTTCTTCGCGAACGTCTTTCGGCAGAGGGAATCAAAAATGAAATCGAAACGAACTCATGCAGAAAAGAGGAGTGGGAAAACAACTGGAAACAGTATTTTCACGCTATGCCTGTCGGCGAAAAGCTTCTCATTCGTCCGCTTTGGGAGGACGCCGACCCGCAGGGCAGAACAGTTTTGAGCATTGAGCCGGGTCTTGCTTTCGGTTCCGGTACTCATGAAACGACTCGCCTTTGCCTTGAAGCGCTTGAAAAGTACATCAAAGAGGATACGACCGTACTTGATGTCGGCTGCGGAAGCGGAATCCTTTCAATTGCTTCGCTCCTTCTCGGCGCAAAAAAGGCCGTCGGTGTTGACATTGACGCGCTCGCGGTCAAAACCGCAAAGGAAAACGGCGAAGTCAACGGCTTCAAAGAGCCGGAGTACACTGTTCTTGAAGGCAACCTTACCGACAAAGTCAGCGGAAAATTTGACGTTGTCGTTGCGAATATTGTTGCCGACGTAATCGTGATGTTCTGCAAAGATGTCGGCGCGTTCATGAAAGAGGGCGCGGTTTTCATCACGAGCGGAATCATTGACACAAAAGAGCAGGTTGTTCTTGACGCGTTCGAAAAATACGGCTTTAAGGTCAAAGC
>DKDD01000009.1:7895-8083 GCA_002451715.1 Ruminococcaceae bacterium UBA6857
CCCAGGTCAAAGCGCGCCACAGCGACAAAGGCTGGGTCTGCTTTGAAACCGAAAAAGTATAATTGTTTTATAATCTATCAGATTGGCTGTTCCGATTTTTTCGGAACAGCTTTTTTCTTAAGATTTCCTTAAGGCAAACTTACGATTTACGGTCGGCGGTTGCTTTTTGCTTTTTGGCGTTTTATAAT
>DKDD01000176.1:0-3194 GCA_002451715.1 Ruminococcaceae bacterium UBA6857
GCCTTTATTTCTTCGTCAAAATTCGTTGAATTTTCATCAAGCGTTTTTTCGGCGTCTTTTCCGGAAAGTACTTTTTCAAGCGTTATGTTATAATCAAAAACCGCATTTTTATCTGAGGAATAATTGCCGGAAGTGATGATGTTGCTGTGGCGGATTCTTATGCTTTCGCCCTTTTTATGCGGCTTTTCAAACGAGCCGAAGTCGGTATCCTTATAAATAAGAATGTTTTGATCCTCGTCGCCGTAACGAACGTATTCGCCGCTTTGTGCCGTCGGAATTCCCGATTTGGAAGTCTCGCTTACCGAAGTATCCGAAACCGAGCCGAGAACGCTTTCGGCAGAAGATGTTTTATCATTCGGTTCATTTTTCGTGCAGCCGTAAAAAGCAAAAGCCGCCAAAAGACTCAAGCCGACCGCCGCAATTTTCTTCGCAGTTCTTTTCATTTCAAAAGCCTCCTTTTAATCACTCTCAACGGGTGCTTTTTCACCCCGCAAAACGATAATATTGCAAAAAGCATTAAAAATCAACGATTATGACAGCTTCGTAATCGGAATTACAGGATTGTTACATTTTTGGTTTTTCGACTTTTTGCGTCAAAAAATATCTTTTTATTTAAAATTTGTCTCGCTTTCAAAAATTAGACAAAAAGTACACAAATAATTTTTACTTTAACTCTTGCACAATTCGCGCAAATATAATATAATATCCTCGTATTATATTGGGTAGCGGCTTTTTATGCGGCTGTTACCTCGAAAATCGGCAAGTGCCGTTACAGAAAGGAAAAAAGTTATGGCAAAAGACAAAATGACAAATTCAAAGAGTTCTTTTGATCCCGAAATCAAAAAAGGTATAGTAATTGCATTGGCGATTGTCCTCCTCTTCTCGAGCGGCAACCTCCTCGGTTCGCTTATGTCGGCAGGAAAAACCGTTGAAGCCGCTTCAACAACCACTCAGACAGCCGCAACAACAGCACCCGCAACTGCTCCGGCAACAACTGCCCCCGCAGCAGACACCACCGCTCCCGCGGCGGATTCAACCGCTCCGGCAGCCGATTCAACCGCTCCCGCGGCAGACAGCACCGCACCGGCAGACAACAATGCTTCAACCGGCGCGCCGTCTTCAAAGGCAGACATCGTCAAGCTTTATAACGAAAGCGCAAACAAAATCAAAACAGGCGCTTCTAAAGTTACAAGAAACTTTGAAGACCTTCAGCATAACAGCGAATACACCGAAATGCCCGGCGCACTTCAGTCAATCGGTTCGGGTCTTATCAGCTCTTTCCTCAAAAAGGACGAAACTCCCGTTGATTACACAGGCGCAGACATCAACGCAAACTTCCCCGTTAAGGGCGAAAGCTATGTAAGCAAAATTACCGAAGCCGACCTTGCAGACGCAACCTGCAGCGACGATGGAACAAGCTATAACATCACCCTCAAATTCAACGAATGCACCGACCCGACAACAAACGGTTGCGCCGTTGCTTTCAATATCATTAAACCGGAAGAAGTATATTCCGCAGCAAAGGTTGTTAAAAGCTTCAGCGTAAGATATTACGACGCAACAATCGAATGCAAGATTGACAAAGCAACCGGCAACATGACCTGGGTCAAGTTCACTCTTCCGATGGTTATGAGCGTTACCGCACAGGTTCTTGCAACCCTTGATGCAAAAGTCGGCATGACCTTCATTGACGATTACAGCATCACTTATTAATTAGGCAAATCATTCAATAAAAAAACCGCTCGGCGAAAAACGTCGGGCGGTTAATTTTTTTATCTCTGATAATACTCGATATACCTGTCAATGCAGGAGGCAATAATTCTTCTTGCCTCTTCATTGTCGCAGATTTCCGAAACCGTTGTTGTGTGGTCGTGTTCAAGGGTTTTGTAAACCTCAAAAAAGTGCTTGATTTCTTCAAAGCGGTGCGAGGGAAGCTGTGACACGTCTTCATATGTGTTGTAGTTCGGGTCGTTGATCGGAACGGCAATGATTTTTTCGTCGCTCATTCCGCTGTCGGTCATTTTGAGAACACCGATCGGCTTACATTCAACAATCGTCATCGGGCGAATCTGTTCGCTGCAAAGAACAAGAACGTCAAGCGGATCATTATCGCTTGCATATGTGCGCGGTATAAAACCGTAGTTTGCCGGATAATGGGTCGAAGTGAAAAGAACGCGGTCAAGCTTGAGCATACCGGTTTCTTTGTCAAGTTCGTATTGATTCTTGGTGCCCTTTGAAATTTCGATTACGGCATAGAACTGATCGGGCTTAATTCTTTTTGGTGAAATATCATGCCAAATATTCATATAAATTACGTCTCCTTTTGCTTTTCTTACCTTTTATAATACACTAATTAAACTCTTTTTTCAAGTCAAAATCACACAACTTTCTTGCGGTGTCAGCTTCTATTTTAAAATTTATTACAATACAGTAATCACATACCCGGTTTACAAAATATTCATAATGTTTTGCTATAATTCAGCAAAATGGATATTTGTGTCTTTCAAAAAGCAACATTTTTATCGGTTGCTTGTATTTGACAAATTTTTACAAAACAGGAGGCCCGACTTTGAAAAAGGTACTTTCTTTCATCAAACCTATCAAAGGCACTGCCGTTCTTTCAATGATACTTGTTATTTTGGCGCAGGGAATGACCCTTGCGCTTCCGATGCTTATGTCTCAAATCATCAACGTCGGTATTCAAAACAAAGACCTTGAATATATCAAGCGCGTCGGACTTATCATGATTGCGGTTTCGGCGCTCGGAGTCGGAATTTCGGTTCTAAGCAGCTATTATTCAAGCAAAACCGCAACCTGCTACGGAAAAATTCTGCGCGAAAAAATCTTTCTCAAGGTTGAAACCCTTTCGCAAAGCGACATTGACCACATCGGAACTCCGTCGCTGATTACTCGCTGCACAAGCGACGTTCAGGTTATGCAGGACTTTATTTTGCAGCTTATCAGAATCATCATCGCTTCGCCGATTATGCTCATTGGCGGAACATTCATGGCGTTTTTCCTCAACGCAAAGCTTGCAATGATTATTTTCGGAATCATTCCGATTATTGCAATTCTTGCTTTTGCCGTTGTGAAGCTTGTTATGCCGCTTTTCAAAAGGCGTCAAAAACTCACCGATGAGGTCAACCGCTATCTTCGCGAAAAACTGACCGGAATCCGTGTTATCCGCGCGTTCC
>DKDD01000176.1:3218-6588 GCA_002451715.1 Ruminococcaceae bacterium UBA6857
TTCAACCGCACAGATTATGAAGACGAAGTTTTTTCGGAAAAGAACCTTCGCCTTTCCGGCCTTGTAATGAAGTTTTCGCGAATCATGGCAGTGCTTCTTCCCGTCTGCATTATACTTATTATCGTTGCGCTCGATTTTCTTATCTATGTTGCAACAAAAAACATCGATGTCATGACCGACATTGCAAAAATTCAAAGCTCTGTCGGCGATCTTCAAGCCTTTGTTATCTATATGATTATGATTGTTTTTTCCGTTTCGATGACGGCGGCAATGTTTGTAATCGTTCCGCGCGCTAATATTTCGGCAAAAAGAATCACAGAAGTTCTTGACATTGAAGCAAAAATCAAAGACCCCGAAAATCCGAAAAAAGTAATTGAAGAACAGCGCGGAACGGTCGAATTTAAAAACGTTTCGTTCGGCTATGAAGACGCGGAAAACAACATTCTTTCAAATCTTTCTTTCACCGCCGAAAGCGGAAAAGTCACCGCAATCATCGGCGCAACCGGAAGCGGAAAAACAACGCTTGTCAACCTTATTCCGCGTTTTTACGACGTCAGCGAGGGCGAAGTTTTGTTTGACGGTGTGAACGTTAAAGACCTTATCCAGCAAGACCTTCATTCAAGAATCGGTCTCGTTCCGCAAAAGAGCTTTCTTTTCAGCGGAAGCATCAGAGACAACCTTCTTTACGGCGACGAAAACGCAGACGAAGAACGTCTTGCACTCGCACTTGACGTTGCGCAGTGCAACGAATTTATCGGCACACTTCCCGACGGAATCGAAAGTCCGGTCAGCCAAAACGCAACAAACTTTTCCGGCGGACAAAAGCAGCGCCTTTCAATCGCGCGCGCCCTTGTCAAAAACGCCGAAGTCTATGTTTTTGACGACAGCTTTTCGGCTCTTGATTTTATGACGGACGCAAAACTTCGAAAAGCATTGCGCGAAAAAATCTCCGCAACTGTAATCATCGTTGCGCAAAGAGTCGGAACAATTCTTGACGCGGACAAAATTATCGTTCTTGACGAAGGAAAAATTGTTGGAGAGGGAAAACACGAAGAACTTCTTTCCTCCTGCCCGGTTTACCGCGAAATTGTTGAATCACAGCTTAGCGAGGAGGCTTTGGTATGAGTAAAGAAAAAACCTCCCTTAAAGAACGCAGACTTGCAAACAAAGAAAAATATGCTGAATACAGGGAAATTAAAAAAACCGAACAGCAAAAGCCGCAAAACACCATCAAAACAGCCAAAAAGCTTCTTGCGCTTTTAAAAGGCAACAGACTTTGGGTCATTTTTGTAATGTTCGTCACGGCAATTTCCGCCGTGCTCGGCGTAATCGGTCCGCAGTATCTTAAAAGCATAATCGACCTCATCAGCGAACAGGTTGAAAGAAAGCTCACCGTCGGAAGCATTGACTTTTCGGCAATCGGCGAAATTCTTCGCAACATTGCGGTAATCTTTGTCCTTTATGCAATCTGTACTTTCATAATCAACTATGTCATGGCAAGGGTCACTCAGGACGTTATCACTGCGCTTCGCGACAAGGTCAACCGCAAAATTTCTCACCTTCCGCTCAGCTTTTTTGATTCGCACAACAAAGGCGATTTGCTTTCGCGCGTTACAAACGATATTGATAACATCAACAATACCTTTCAGCACAACTTTATTCAGATTGTGACCTCGCTTGTCACATTCGTCGGCGTACTTGCCGTAATGCTCAAAGAAAGCGTGATAATGTCGGTTGTGACTATTGTTCCGCTTCCGCTCGGCGGTCTTGTTGCGCTTATAATTCTTCGTTTTTCAAAAATCCGTTTCCGCGAACAATGGCGCGAAACCGGTAACATCAACGGTCACATTGAAGAAATGTTCACCGGCCACCAGATTGTTAAAGCCTTCGGTCACGAAAAAAAGGCAATTGAAGAATTTGTTGCAATCAACGAAGAGCTTTACACCGTCAGCCGAAAGGCACAGTTCCTTTCCGGCCTTATCAACCCGGTAATCGGCTTTGCAAAAAACATCGGCTATGTATTTATCTGCGTAATTGCGGGATACTTTATTATTGACGGAAAGATGTCGCTCGGAACAATCACGGCTTTCATGGTTTATTCAAACATGTTCATGCAGCCGCTTGTTGACGTCAGCAACATCATCAACAATCTTCAGTCTTCACTCGCTTCCGCAGAACGCGTTTTTGAAATTATCGACACCGAAGAGGAAGTTCCCGACACGGTTAAAACCAAAATCGAAAAAGCAAAAGGCTTTGTTGATTTTGAAAACGTCTGTTTTTCATATACCGACGACAAGCCTCTTATTGAGAACTTCAACCTTTCGGTAAAGCCCGGACAGCTTATCGCAATCGTCGGCCCGACTGGCGCGGGAAAAACGACTCTCGTCAATCTTCTCATGCGCTTTTATGAAATCAAAAGCGGCAGCATAAAAATTGACGGCACCGACATCAGAGATATTTCAAGAGAAAATCTTCGTAACATTTTCGGAATGGTTCTTCAGGACACCTGGCTCAAAACGGGAACAATCCGCGAAAACATCATGTACGGCCACGAAGATGTCAGCGAAGAAGAGTTTTTGAACGCAGTAAAAGCGGCAAAGGTTGACCACTTTGTTTCAACGCTTTCGGACGGATTTGAAACGGTTCTTGACGAAGACGGCTCAAACCTTTCTGCCGGTCAAAAACAGCTTTTGACAATTGCAAGAGCAATTCTTGCCGACCCGCAAATTCTTATTCTTGACGAAGCGACCTCTTCGGTTGACACAAGAACCGAAGTTCAAATTCAGTCCGCAATGAACAATCTTATGAAAGGCAGAACGAATTTTGTTATTGCTCACCGCCTTTCAACGATCAGAGAAGCGGACAACATTCTTGTTATTGACGACGGAAAAATTGTTGAGCACGGAACGCACTACGAACTGCTTCAAAAGGGCGGTTTTTACGCTTCGCTTTATAATTCACAGTTCTGCACACAGTAACAATTATTTTATCGGAGACAGCAAATGAAGCTTATTACACTTGAAAACGGACTTCGTATTTTTCTTAAAAAAAGGGACGACCTGCGTTCGGCAACGGTCGGCGTTTGGGTCGCTTCCGGTTCAAGGGAAGAGAACGAAAACAACAACGGTATTTCTCATTTTATCGAGCATATCGTTTTCAAAGGTTCTAAAAAGCGTACCGCCTTTGAAATTGCCGAAGGCATGGACTGCCTCGGCGCAATGGTGAACGCTTATACAACAAAAGAGTATACGTTTTTTTATACACGCGCACTCGATTATCATATTGAAGAAGCGGCGGACATTCTTTTTGACATGGTTTGCAACCCGCGCCTTGACGAAAACGACATTGAAACCGAAAAAGGCGTAATTCT
>DKDD01000187.1 GCA_002451715.1 Ruminococcaceae bacterium UBA6857
GAAGCCGAAAAAACTTTCGGCTCGGTTGACATTCTTGTCAACAACGCCGGCGTTGCACGCGATATTTACAGCATGTTTGAAACGCGCGAAAAATGGGGAAAGGTTATCGACATTAACCTTACTGCGCAGTTCTTTTTCACCCAGCAGGTTTTCAACCGCTTTTGGAACAAGAAAAAGGGCGGAAGGGTTGTTTTCATGGCGTCGCTGAGTGCGTTTGTTGCCGTTCCGTCCGCCGCGGCATACAGCGCAAGCAAGGGGGCTGTTTTGCAGCTTACAAAATCGCTTGCCGGCGAATGGGCGCGCTTCGGCGTTCAGGTCAACTGCGTTTGCCCCGGTTTTGTTGAAACACCTTTGATTGAAGCGCAGCTCAAAGACGAACGCTGGATGGCATATATGAACATGCGTATTCCGCAAAAAAGGCTTGCAAAACCCGAAGATATCACCGGTGCGGTGCTTTATCTTTCTTCGTCCCTCTCCGATTATGTCACCGGAACGTCGATAATCGTGGATGGCGGATTTTCGGCTTGCGGCTGATTGAATTTTAAGAAAAAATTAAAGGGCTGCGGCAATCGGTTTTTTTGAACCGTTCCGCGCCCTTTTGCTTTTGTATCTGTCTTTTTTTAGACCCCAACATTTTAATTATATTACGCCTGCTTTCAATTGTCAATATTATATATAAATTTAATTTGAAACCGCGTGATTTTTGTATATATGCACAGTTTCTTGCTTTTTTATTCGTTAATTTTGCGAATTGAAAACCGCCCACCCTTTTGCTATATTATAGACAGAAAGGGTGATACCAATGTACAGGTAATAACCTAAAGCAAAAGAAGAAAGGATTGATACCGGTGTACAGGTAAAAAGGTTCAAAAAAACTTTTCGGTTTCAAAAAATTAATTTGATTACACTTTATCTCTCAAGTCAGATTAAACAAAAACCATAAATTCCGATCAACGAAAACGACCGCAAAGCATTAACATTGAATTACGGACTGTCTTGCAATTTATCCGCATCTTGATATTACGACTGAAAAAAGACCGACATTATGTTTTTAAATCAGTCCGAAACCTTGAAAAGAATTATTGAAAGAAAGGCTAAACTTCAAAATACGGCTTTCGCTTTATAACGGTCGAACGAACGATCAACATAGATTGATACAATAGCACATTTATATTATCAACCGAAACCGAAAAAGAAAAACGAACCCCCTTGAAAAAAGATGCATGAACCGAAATTCCATTCAACCGAAGCATCAGACAATCTCGTTTTGAGAACAAAAAAAGAAGAAAAAGAATGTGCAAAGGTCAGAACACGAGAAGGAACAGCATCGAAAATCTGCAGAAAGCGAAGGTTAAAAATGATGTTAGATACTAAGAATTCACAGAAATGACCCTTGACTGCAAGAAAAGCCTGTAAAGAAAGGCTGCGGTCAAGGGTCATTTCGTTTTTTCTGCCGCCGCGGGCGGTTATTTTTTTGCCCGAAAACCTTTGCTTTTCAAAAAAGCGTTGAGTTTTTTGCGCTTGTCTGATAAAATATAAACTGTATTTTTAAAACAGGACGGTGCATAAAAAATGGTTCAGGTTGTTGCGGCTTTCATCAGAGACGGCGAGCGTTTTCTTGTTTTTCAGCGCCCGAAAAACAAAACCAGGGGACTTCTTTGGGAATTTGTCGGCGGAAAAGTTGAACCGGGCGAAACAAAAGAAGACGCTCTTATTCGCGAATGCCGCGAAGAGCTTGACATCACGGTCAAAGTTTTCGACGTATACATGAAAGTTATTCACGAATACCCGGACATGACGGTTGAACTGACACTTTTCAACGCGGAAATCGAAAGCGGTAATCTTCGCCTGCTTGAACACAACGCGTCCGCTTGGATAACCGCGGACGAAATCAAAAACTATGATTTTTGCCCCGCCGACAAGGAGATTCTTGAAAGAATCAAAGCAGACGCAAAAGCCGATTCGGCAATGCGTATTCTTGAAAGCACAGACTCCACACTTGTTTTGCTCGGCGAAAACGAAAAAATCGAAAGCCGTGAACGCGGCGTTGCGGCGCTTTTGAAATTTTACGGCGAAAAAAAGGAGCTTTCGTCTTTTTGCGCAGCAGATAAAGTTGTCGGCAAAGGCGCAGCCGTTCTTTTTTCGCTTCTTCGGATAAAAGAAGTTTATGCCGAAGTAATGAGTAAAGAGGCAAAAGAAATTCTTGAAGAAAACGGCATCATCGCGCGGTTCAAAACGCTTTCAGAATACATCGTCAACCGCCGCGGCGACGGGATCTGTCCGATTGAAAAAGCGGTCGGAAACGAACGCGACCTTCAAAAAGCGCTTGTGTTGATTCAAAACAGAATTGCCGAAATGAAAAAGCAGTAAAATCTGTTTTGCATACTTGAAAAATTTTTCACAATGGGATATAATGGCAGTGATGAAAAAAGTCGTTTCATCAAAACCGGGTTCCGTTTTTAGGAACAGAAAAGGAGATTAAGTTATGTCTGAATTTTTCAAAAAAGTTTTTGCCGTTTTTATTGCTGTTTTTACTGCAATATCATCATTTATCACCGGCTCGATCAACATTCAAAAGCATGACCTTGCAATCAAACTTGACAGTAACCCTTCAACCGGCTATTCATGGGTCGTTGAGCTTGACAAAGAAGGCGTTATCAAAGAAAGCGGAAGCCATTATGCAGACAGACCCCATATCGGAAATCTTGCCGGAGCCGGCGGAACCGAAACTTTTTATTTTGACGCCGTTTCAGACGGAAAAGTGAACATCACCCTGACTTACGGACGCCATTGGGAGGGCGGAGACATTGCAAGAACGATTGTTTATGAATGTCTTTGCGAAAACGGTTCAATCAAAGTTTTGAGCGTTAAAGATTCTGCAGAAGAACAAGCTGCGTAAAAAACAAAATAAAATTTCTGCCGCAACGAAATTTTTCCGTTGCGGCAATTTTTTCGCATAAAAATCGAACGCATCGCCGCATTTTCGAACAAAAGCGAAGATTATAAAAGCGCAGAAAAAATTCAAAAAATTTCCTGCAAACAAAATAATGAAAAACTGTCTTTAATTTTAACGGTTTTAAATTTGCACCGAGCAAATAATAAAAACAACGGAAAAACACAAGCAATACAAAAACATGAATTTGACGCACAGTTTTTGTCTGTTTTTAACAAAATGTTGAAAAAGGCTTTATTTTTGCACATCAAGGTGATATAATAGCTTAGTTTAAAGGGACTTTTATACCCGGCTGACGGTTGAGCCTTTTTTCAAAGCCGGGATACATATATCTTTATATGCGGTTGTTTTTTGGTTGAACCGCAAGATTTTAAGGCAGGCTTTTTGAGCTTTTGCCGATATGTTATGCCGCGCTATGCGGTGAAAAGAGGAGAACTGTTTTGGAAAAATTAGTAATAAAGGGCGGCAACAGACTTTGCGGCTCGGTTGATATCAGCGGTGCAAAAAATGCCGCCGTTGCAATCATTCCCGCAACGCTTCTTGCACAAGACGTTTGCCGAATTGAAAACATTCCCAACATCAGCGACGTCAGCTGCATGGTTAAGATTCTCAGCAACATGGGCGCTTCTGTCAAATATCTCAACAAACACACAATTGAAATTGACACGCGCCATGTCAATTCCTATATTGTTCCGCATGAGATGACGAAAAAACTTCGCGCCTCATATTATCTCATCGGTGCGCTTCTCGGAAGATACGGCAGAGCGAAAGTTGCTCTTCCCGGCGGCTGCAATTTCGGCGTCCGTCCGATTGATCTTCATATCAAAGGCTTTGAACTTCTCGGCGCAACGGCAACCGTTGTTGAAAACGCGATGATAAATGCTTATGCCGACCATTTGACGGGCAGTCTTGTATATATGGACAAGGTTTCCGTCGGCGCAACAATCAATGTTATGCTTGCCGCCGTTAAAGCAAGAGGTCTTACGATTATTGAAAACGCGGCAAAAGAACCTCACATTGTTGACCTTGCAAACTTCCTCAACGCAATGCGCGCGGATGTAAGAGGCGCGGGCACCGACGTAATCAAAATTCACGGCGTTTCGACTCTTCACGGCTGCACATATTCGATTATTCCCGACCAGATTGAAGCCGGAACTTATATGGTTGCCGCGGCAGCAACGGGCGGAAACGTTCTTATCAAAAACGTTATTCCCAAGCACCTTGAATCAATCACCGCAAAACTTATCGAATGTGGCGCAAAAGTTACCGAATATGACGATTCAATAAGAGTTGAATCGAACGGAAAATTCAAAAAGTGCAACATCAAAACTATGCCGCACCCCGGTTTTCCGACCGATATGCAGCCCCAAATGAGCGTTATTCTTTCAATCGCAGACGGAACAAGCGTTGTTTCCGAGGGCGTTTGGGACAGCAGATTCAAATATGTCGATCAGCTTATAAGAATGGGTGCAAACGTTCAAGTTAACGGAACAATTGCCGTTTTCCAAGGCGTTGAGTATCTTTCAGGTGCTCCCGTCAAAGCGGATGACCTTCGCGCAGGCGCGGCAATGGTAATCGCCGGTCTTGTTGCAAGAGGAACAACGGAAGTTGAAGACATTATTTATATTGACCGCGGCTATGAAGATTATGTTGAAAAATTCAGAGCTTTGGGCGCGGACATCACAAGAAAAGAGATTATTGACGACGACAGAAAAGCAACTGCCGCCGGTTGAAAAAACAAATAAGTTATCATTAAAAAGGCTGCCCTTGCGGCGGCTCTTTTTGTTCAAAGGATTGATAAAATGGCAAGATTTTGTTCGCTTTTTTCCTCTTCTTCGGGAAACGCGACTTTCATCGGATCTTCAAAAACAGGAATACTCATCGACGCGGGCGTCAGCGCAAAAAGGATTAAAGAAGCGCTTCTTTCAAGGGAGATTGAACCGTCTTCGCTTTCTGCAATTTTCGTCACGCACGAACACAGCGACCACATTGCCGGAATCCGCGTACTCGCTTCAAATTATATAATACCCGTTTATGCAACGCCGGGAACGCTCACCGGTCTTGAAAACGCCGGCGCACTGAACGGAAAATTTCCGGTTTTCAGCCTCGGAGAAAACGGAGACGAAATCGGCGACCTTGTTGTTCGTTCGTTCAAAACACCGCACGACAGCAACGAAAGCTGTGGTTATACAATTGAATTTCCCGACGGAAGAAAAGCCGCCGTTGCAACGGATATCGGGACGGTGACTAACGAGGTTTTGAACGGAATCATCGGTTGCGACCTTGTTATGCTTGAATCGAACCACGATGTCGGAATGCTCCAAAACGGGCCGTATCCGTATTATCTCAAGCGCCGCATTCTTTCCGACCGCGGCCACCTTTCAAACGAAAGCTGTGCGTCTGTTGCGCGCGACCTTGTTGAGCGCGGAACAACGCGCCTTTTCCTCGGACATCTCAGCGGCGAAAACAACATTCCCGAACTTGCTTTTCAAACAAGTTTTTGCTCAATTTCCGAAACCGGTGCAAAAATCGGCAGCGATTACATATTGAAAGTCAACGCCAAAGAAAACACTGATGACATTGTGAGGTTTTGAACCATGCTTGAAGTGACAGTAATCTGCGTTGGAAAACTCAAAGAGCAGTATCTTCGCGACGCGTGCGCCGAATATTCAAAGCGCCTTTCTTCGCTTTGCAAACTTAACATCATTGAACTTCAGCCGGAAAAGCTTTCGGAAAATCCTTCAAAAAAAGAGATTGAAAACGCGCTTGCCGCAGAGGGAAAACGCATTGCGGAAAAAATTCCCGAACGCGCGGCAGTTTTTTCAATGTGCATTGAAGGAAAGGAGCTTTCTTCCGAAGAGCTTTCAAAAAAGCTTTTTTCGCTTGCGTCTTCCGGTGTCGGAAGTGTTGCGTTCATAATCGGCGGCTCTTTCGGGCTTGCACCGTTCATCAAAGAAAAAAGTACGCTTCGCCTTTCAGTCAGCAAAATGACGTTCCCGCACCAACTTTTCAGGGTTATGTTGCTTGAGCAGATTTACCGTGCAATTCAAATTGAAAACGGGTCAAAATATCATAAATAAAAAACCGCGCCGAAAAGACACGGTTAAAAGCAAAAAAGTTTGCCGCAACGAAAATCGCTGCGGCATTTTTTTTATTTGAAAAGATTCATATATATCTGACTGAACGGCGAAAGCGAAGAAAGGTCGGCGTCAAAAAGTCCCTGATCCGCCGGAGTTTTGAACTCGCTTATATAGAAAATCGTTGTTGCGCTCGGCGCGATAACGGTGATTCTTATAAGATTCGTTCCGTCAAAATAGAACTTTCTGAGGTTTCCGTCGCTGCCTCGGATACTGTTCACCGTGCAAAGCTTTCCGCCGACGGACTCAAAGGTTGGTGTAAGACCCGTTGTCGGGAATTGGAACGTTCCCGAAAGTTCGCTCATGTTGAACGGAGACGCAACAAGAAGATAGGTTTTGTTGTTGATAACGGCATATGAAAGCCTGCTCTTTTGGTCATAAAGAACTCTTACATTCGTTCCGCTTATGCTTGTTTTGACGGCGATATAAGTGTTCTTTTGGGCAAAAGTGAATGCACGGCCGGAAAGTTCCGAAACATTCGTTGTGAACGTCATCTGATAATTCAAAGTGCGCGTCATGCTTGCATACTTTTGAATTTTATAAGAGCCGTTTCTTATTGTTGCGGTTGAAAGGGGCGAAAGGTCACCCGTAATTACCTGCGAGCCGTCCTTTTTATAAGCCGCAATACTGAAACTGTAGCTTCCCTGGTCAAGGTTTTTGAGCGTATAATTCGTTGCCGTTACGTTATCAATAAGAATACGATAGCCGAATTCGGGCTGATAATAGTAAACATAATATCCGTTTGCGCCGGCAACCGGGTTCCAGCTGAGTCTTACCGAGCTGTTGTCAGGATAGGTTATTGAAATTTTCGGCGCGGCAGACGGCTTTGTTGTTGCCTTGACAAGTGCGCTGTAGCCTGCGCGGTAATATCTGTCTTCGTCGGCTTTATAGGTGAAAGCTCTGACGCAAATGCGATAAATTGTTCCGGGCGAAAGCTTTTTGAGCGTTACGCTGTTGGTTTTTGAAATTGCAAGCCTTGTATACTTCTTCGTCTTTGAATTATATGAAAAGACACCGTATCCGGTTGCAAGCGGGCTTTTGTTCCATGTGAGGGTAACGGTGTTCGCGGTAACGGCGGTTGCCTTGAGACCCGTTACGGTTTGCGGCTTGATTTTGAAAGTTACGTTTCTTCTTCCGGTGTAGCCGCTGTTTTTGACTGCGGTAATCGTGATTTTTGCCGTTCCGACTTTGCGGTTTGCGGAATACTTCACGGTGTAATGCCTTCCAGCCTTGAGAACGGTTTTACCATAGGTAACCTTAACCGCAGGCTTGATATACTTACCGTTATAGACAAAGTTTTTTGTATAGGTGATTTTGCACTTTGAAAGGTTCACCGTTTTTGCGGCCTTTGTCTGTGCGGCAGAAGCAACAACGCCGATTGTCGGCGCGGCGGCATATGCCGAAGAGAAAATCATCATTGCGGCCATGATTGCGGAAAAGAGTTTCAAAACAAAATTTTTCTTCATGTCAAAGCTCCTTTACTTAAAATTTCTTTGTTTTTATTTTTCGTTGACGCAGGCAACAAAGCGCAAAAAGCCTTCCTTGCCCTCGGTTGTGCGCTTATAAACGCCGGCATGTTCAAGAACCTTTGAAAAAACAATTCCGATTTCCTTTTTAAGGATATCTTCGGTGTTCTCTTCGGTAAAAGTATAATTGTCCTTGAACGAAGAGGCCCATGCGGCGTGTTTTGAAAGAACGCTGTCGCTTTCAAGGTCACTGCCGTCGAGAATAGCTTTTTTAAGCAGTTCAATTTCTTTTTTGAGACGTGCCGGAAGAACGGCAAGACCCATAACTTCAATCAGTCCGATGTTTTCCTTTTTGATGTTGTGAAGTTCCGCATGCGGATGGAAAACGCCGAGCGGATATTCCTTTGTTGTGATATTGTTGCGAAGAACAAGATCCATTTCAAAATCTTCGCCCCTGCGTCTTGCAATCGGGGTGATCGTGTTGTGCTTTTCGCCGTCCGTTTCGGCAAAAACAAAGCACTTTTCGTCGCTGTAAGCGCGCCATGCGGTAAGAATCTTATCGGCAAGCGAAACAAGGCGTTCCTTATCCTTTGAGCTTATACGGATAACCGACATCGGCCATTTTACAATTCCGGCCTTGACGTCTTCAAAACCTTTGAACGAAAGTTCGGTTTCAACCGGAGCCTTTGCCATTGCAAATTCATAGCGTCCGCCCTGAAAATGTTCATGGGAAAGAATTGAACCGCCGACAATCGGAAGATCCGCGTTCGAACCGATGAAATAATGGGGGAAAAGTTCGGTGAAATCAAGAAGCTTTTTGAATGCGCTCTTGTCGATTTTCATCGGGATATGCTTTTTGTTGAAAACAATGCAGTGCTCGTTATAGTAAACATAGGGTGAATACTGAAAGCCCCAATCGGCGCCGTCGATTGTAATCGGAATAATACGGTGGTTTTGTCTTGCCGGGTGGTTCATTCTTCCGGCGTAGCCCTCATTTTCCGGGCAGAGAAGACATTTCGGATATCCGCTTTGGGCGGCAAGTTTTGCGGCGGCAATTTCTTCGGGTGTTTTTTCGGGCTTTGAAAGGTTAACGGTGATGTCAAGCACGCCGTATTCGCTTTCGCTCTTCCATTTAAGGTCGCGGCTGACGCGGTAGCGGCGTATGTAATCGCTGTCGCGCGAAAGTTTGTAGTAATAATCGGTTGCCTTTTCCGGCGATTCGGCGTAAAGCGAATAGAACTTTTCGGCAACATACGACGGGCGCGGAACAAAAACGCTCATAAGTTTTGTGTCAAAAAGGTCGCGGCAGGTAACGGTATTTTCAATAAGACCCTTTTGCGCGGCATAATCGAGAATCGACGCAAGAATTTCTTCAAGCGAGCTTTCTTCGCCGGAAATGTCGCAGTCTTCAAATTCATCAAGCGCAAGAATTTCAAGCAGACGGTTTGTGCAAAAAACCTCGTCACCCTTTTCAATAAGACCGCAGTCAAGCGCATATTTTACAAGAAGTTTAATCTGTTTAAAAATCATGGAACTGCCTTTCAGACTCCGGCAAAGGATTTGCGCCGCAAAGAACTGCGGGCACAGCCGGATATACATCATAATAATACACCAAAACGGTCTTTAAAATCAATATGTTGGGAATATTTTTCGGCTACCGGCTTTTTTGAAAAAATATTCGGCACAAAAAACGGCTGTCGTTTCGGGCGGAAAACCCAAAACGGCAGCCGTTTGCGGTTATATTCAAATCAAGTATAGCCGATGAAAATTGAAAAATGCATGATTGCAATTGCAAGAATCGCTTCGGCAAGAAAAAGTTTCCAAGTGAATTTGAGCCATTTTCCATATGAAACGTTGACAAGACCGATTGCAATAATCATGATTCCGCTCGTCGGATAAAGAAGATTCGTGAATCCGTCGCCCATGCAGAACGTGAGAACAACGCTGTTGCCCGAAATTCCGACAAGCTGCGCAAGCGGTGCAACAATCGGCATGATGAGAAACGCTTTTGCCGTTCCGGAACCGATGAAAAATTCAAGCACAACAACAAACGCAAAAAGAAGAAGTATTGCGCTGTATGGCGAAAGACCCTGAATCAGTGTATAAACATAATTGAGAATTGTGTGAACAATCATGCCCTCATCGAGGATATAGGTAATTGCAAGAATGAAGAAGATGAGCGGAATTGCCGGTGCAATTGTTTTGACGCCTCTGACAAAGCCGCCGGCAAGTTTTTTTCCGCGAAGACCGGAAAGATAGCCTGCCGAAAGACCGCCGACCGTGAAAAGAATTGCCATTCCCGGCATTGAAAGCATTCCGGAAAGGCTCAGCGCAAAGTCAAGAATAATGCAGACAATGACGGCGCAAACGCAAAGAACGAATGTACGCGTTGCCTTTTGAACTCTTTTGTCGGCAAGAACGGCTTCACTGTCTTCAAGGCGATATTTTTCGCGAAGAGCCTTGTCGCTTTCATAGCTTATGCTCTTTTTCGGGTTCTTTTCAATTTTCTTTGCATAAAGAACAACAAAGGTTGTAAGAACCGCATAGACAAGAACAAACATCACAATTCGAAGCCAAAGGCCGGAAAAAACGGGGATTCCGGCAAGCTTTTGAACCGTGACAACGTTGAACGGGTTGAACGTTGCCGCGGTGAAACCGAACGCAATTGCAACAAGGCTGATTGAAAGACCGACAAGCGAATCCCAGCCGAGCGCAAGCGAAATTGCAACCGCAATCGGAACAAGCGTAACCGACTCTTCAAGAATACCGGCCGTCGAGCTCAAAAACATGCAGACAAAAATCATTATGCAAAGAAGAAGATACTTTTTCTTCTCAAACTTTTTGATTATGACCGCCATAATGTATTTGAGGATTCCCTGTTCGTCAAGAATAAGGAACGTTCCGCCGATGAGAACAATGAAAAGAATAATCGCAATGCCCGTTGTTACGTTTTCCGAACCGAAAACAAGAACAAGAGACGCTGGAATTTTCCAAATCGGCAACCTGTAATCAATTTTGTGGTATGTTCCGTCGATTATCATTTCGCTGACATCTTCGGCAGAATCAATGTCAAGTCCGTCAAAGCTTTCAACTGCTTTAACCTCGTGACCGAGCGAAGCTAAGCGCGAAAGATATTCGCTTTCGCTCATTTTTTCGGTTTTGTCAACCGTAAATTCCGCGTCGGTTTGAAGTGTTACAAAAGTTCCGTCGGAAAGTTTATAGGTGTTCTCGGGATAGGTGTAATATTCGCCCCTCGGCATAACCTGGGTGAGCACCCCGGCAAAAGCAAGAATCACCGTCAGCAAAACAAGAATCAGCGCGATTGACTTTTTGTTGAGCTGAAGACCGGCTTCCTTTTCTTTCTTTTCCGAAAGCGGTTCGGTTGTTTTTACTGCGTCTTTCATTTTTTAACTCCCTGCTTTTTAATCAGTCAACCAAATTTCTTCTCATGTTGACAACAAAGTCCTGAACGTTCGTAACAACACCCGTAACGCTGAGACTTCCGCGATCCTTGAGTTTGTTGACCGCAAATTCGGAGACATCGACAACGTAAAAATATACGGGGCGAACAACGCCGTCAACAACCTGATATGAGGGCGTCATGTTGCCTGTTGCGATTGTATGAAGCTGGGTCGCAAGGGCAATTACGGTTGTTGCTTCCCTTGTGTGTTTTCTCATCGCGTCCTGAGCTTCATAAACGTTTCCGATAACGTCCGGAAGAGGTCCGTCGTCGCGGATTGAACCGGCAAGAACAAAGGGAACGTTGTTGCAAACAAGTGCGCTCATGACGCCGGTTTTAACATTGTTTTGTTCAACATAATTCTTCACGCCGCCCGCTTTTCTGACAAGGTTGATGAGATGAAGATGGTTATAATGTCCGTTGAAAGTGACTTCTTTTGAATAGATATCCTGACCGAGCGCAGTGTGGAAACGGTCGGCTTCCATGTCGTGCGTTGCAAGGGCATTGCCGGCAAAAAGCGCATTGCAAAAGCCGTTGTCAATGAGGTCTGCCATTGCCTGGCGCGAATCCTTGTCGAACGCGCAGGCAGGGCCGAGTACCCAAACAATTTTTCCATGGTCGCGGTCGTGGCGAAGAATTTCATAAAGTTTGTCGTAATCTTTTGAATATGACGTTTCGCGTGACTGACCCTGTCTGAAAGCAAAGCTTTGGCTGTTTTGCGCGGTTTCGCTTTCTTCATGAAAACCGTCGGAATGAACAAAAACGCCGTTTGTTCCGTCGTCAGATCTTCCGACAACAACATCGTCACCCTCTTTAATGTTGCGCATTTCAACGGCATAGGGCTTTCCGTCGCGAATTACAACAGAGCAGTCCATTCTGCTTTGGGTCAAAAGTTTCCATTCGCCGCCGATTTTGAAGTATTCGGGAAAAATTGTTGTTGCATAAAAATTTTCGGGGATATATCCGTTTCCGGCCTTTTCGGTCGTAACATCGGGAAACGAAAGAAAAGGTTCTTTTGAAAAATCCGGTGCGGTATATTTTGGCATTTTAAACATTAGATTCACCTGCTTGGTTAATAATTTATTTTTTCGTTTTCTATTTGTCCGAGCCACATATTTTCAAGCTTTACACCCGAAATTCTTTCAAGCATTTTCTGCTCTTCGGACGTCAGTTCAACATAGCCGTGTTCATGTTTGAACGCAACTTTTTCTTTTATAAAAGCATGCTTTTCGCGCGTAAGGTCATATGTCAGAATTGACAAAAACGCAAGCGACAAAAAGCAAACGGGGATAATCGTGAAACAAAGCGTAACGCCGAAAACCGCGCTTTCGCCCTGCGGAACGTCGCGAAGCTGAGTGTTATAGCCGAACGCGGCAAGAATTTTTCCGATTCCAAACGCCGCAAAACCGCTGACAAACTTTTTGACAAAGGTTGAAAATGTTGAAATAACGCCCTCTCGTCTCTGTCCGGTAATCATTTCGTCAACGTCGGTAACGTCTGGAAGAATGTTGCTTTGAACGCTCGCCATTCCGGCAAGACCGACTCCATAGAAAAATTCAACAATGAAAATCACGGCAGGGTTGCCGCTTGTTCTTGCAAACCACGCAAAAGCAAGGGATGCAACCGCAACCGGAACAAAAACTTTTGCCGGAAGCTGTTTGCTCTTTTTGACCGAGAAAAAGTACGCCGGCAAAAAGCCTGCCGCTTCGCCGATTCCGCAAATCATGACAAGCATTGAATAATCTTTCTGCTGTCCGAGAACCGTGACAAGAAAATAATAAAAACACTGCGAAACGAAAGCGGAAGAAAACAGAACAAAAAAGCCGAAAAGAAAATACTTTCTGAAAATTCGGTTTTTGATTACCCAAATGTACTGGCTGAAAAACTCTTTGAGGTCAAGCGGTTCGTTCACCTGATTTTCGGAGCTTTCCTCTTTTGTACCTTTGAAAGTGAAAATCAGCGGAAGCGATGTCCAAAGGCAAAGCACGCCGCCCATGATTGCAAACCTTGTTCGGTATTCCGGCGAAAAGTCCGGCGTTGTGACAAGTCCGTTGATTCCGCCGAGAATCATGGCGGAAATGAAGAACGAAGAATAGCTTGCAACTGCGTCCAGAATCGTTTTGACCGCGTTGAACTGAGTCCTGAGATTATAGCTCGGCGCAATCTGTGCAAGCATTGCCGTGTGCGGAACGGTGATAAACGTTGAAACGGTTTTATAAAGCATGTATGTAAAAACATACCACCACATTGTTTTTGTGCTGTTGCCCGCGGCTGAAATTCCAAACGAATTCCACATCAAAAAGTATGAGATGATTGCGGGGATCACGCCCCAAATAAGATAAGGACGGTGGCGACCGAGCTTATGGCGCGTTCGGTCGGTGATAAGACCCATGATCGGGTCGGTGATTGCGTCGCAGATGCAGGAAAAAAGCGCAACCGTTCCGTATTGTTCGGTTGAAAGCCCCTCAACATGAGTGAGGAACGGCAAAAGATATGAACCGAGAACATACGGTCCTCCGCCCGTGAAAAAGATTGCGGAGTTATACGCAATCATCGGCGAAAGTTTTGTTCCCTCTTCAACGCCGATGAGCCGTTTCACCGCGGAGGAAAACTTTTTTCCTTTTTCGCTGTCTTTCATTTTTGAACCGCCTCTTTTCCGAAGAGGTAGCCGACAATAAAGAGCTTTTTGCTTGTAACCTGCTGACGGATGTCAACGGGAACGGGTTCGGTGCGTTTGTTGGACTTGTTGAAAATCACAATTTTTCCATCAATATATTTGACCATGACAGTGTGAAGTGAAGAAAAAAGGCGGCGGTGATTCCAAAACGAAAGGATTCCGCATTGGCACGAGGGAAGCTCGTTAAAGAAGCGGTTGTAATCCCATGTTTGGGTATACGGAACGTCTCTTCTTTTGAAGTAATCACCGAGCATGGCAACGTTTGAACCGAAAAAGCCCATTGCAATGCTTGTTTTCGGATACATTTCATAGCACACGCGCGGCAAAGTTGCCTTGATTCCAAGGTCGCGCGCCGCGTTATAAACGGCAATCATTTCACAGCCGCACCAACCGACCGAATAAAGTCCGTATTTAAGCTTTGAAAGCTCCCCGGCGTCCTGTCCGTTGAGGTAATCGTTTGGAAGGTCAATGAGAACGTTGTGATAAAAATTCTTTTTTTCAAGCATGGCTTTCTCTCCCTTTTCAAAAAGTCTGCAAAACCTTGCCGCAAACCGGTTCGGGTTTTTCTGTTACCTTTCATTATAAAACAAAGGCAAAGAATAGTCAATAAAATTCGGTGTCGGCGCACTTTCGCTTCGGCAGAAGAAAGAAAATTTTTCAACTTTTTCAAAATTTATATGCAAAGTCCGCTTTATCGGACAACGTTTGTGGTAATATATAAGAAAGGCAAAAGCAAATCGGCCTTTTAAATTAACGAAAAGACGGTGCCAAAAAATGGATAACGAAAAAAAGAAAAGAAAATTAGGAATTGAATTTTTTCTCATTGCCGCGTTTGCAATCACCGTTATTGCGGCAGTTGCCGTTATGTTCATGCCCGAAAGAACACAGCCGACAACACTGACCGCAACGGCAACGACCGCACCGACAACCGCGCCCAAAACAACCGCAAAAAAACCGACAGCGGGAAAAACAACAACCAAAAAGAACAGCAACGCCGCGCCGCGAAAAACCGAACCGACAAAAAAGCAACCCGCAACAACCAAAAAAGCCGTTACAACAACAAAGAAAAAGAATTACACCACAACAACAGAAAAACACCACCCGACAACGGAAAAATCTCACGGTTGGATCGGCGGCGAAGTCGGTTCGCTGAACGGAAGCTATCGCACAACCACAAAAGCCACAACAACAAAAAAATATACAACCACAACCAAAAAGAAACGCTATGACCCGTATGACGCGGCGGATTATGCAGACCCCGAAGATTTTTACGACGATCATTACGACGACTTTTTTGATTACTACGACGCGGAAGATTATTACTATGACCACTGCGACGATTGATTTTTGAAGTCTTAAAATGTGCTTATAAACCAAGAAAAGCTGTAATTTACATCGCATTTGCCGATTGTAAATTACAGCTTTTCTCTGTCTGTTTTGTGCCGAAGCACAAAGGTTTTATTCAACTTCCGTGCCGAGCTTATAAGCTTCTTTCAGCTTTTCGCTGCCTTTGATTTCGCCGGGATCGTTCACGCCGCCGACAAAAACCGTTCCGGCAAACTTTGCCCTTTCAAAACATTCAATCCAGCCGCAAAGTCCTTCAATTGCACGGTCGTCGGCACTTTCGTCGTCTTCCGCCGCGGTTGAAAGAAGATATACGTTTTTGAATCTGTAATCCGAATCATAAAGCGGATTTGCTCGGTCAAGGAGTGTTTTCATCTGTCCGCACATTTCGTAATAGTAAATCGGAGTTGCAAAAACAACGGTGTCGCAGTCGTGAATTTTTTTGTTGATCTCTTCCATATCGTCTTTGATTACGCACTTTCCCGTCTTTTGGCAGGAAAGGCAACCGATGCAAAAGCCGATTTTTCTTCCGCGAAGCGAAATTTTTTCAACGTCGTGACCGGCATCTTTTGCGCCTTTGATGAACTCATCGGCAAGAATTTCCGAATTGCTGATTTTTCTGAGACTTGTTGTGATTACCAAAACTTTGCTCATTTTTATTCCTCCCATTGATAATATTCTTTTTCTATCCATGCCATCAGCAAATTGACAATTTTCTTTTGCTGAACGGCAGTAAGCTCTTTGTTTTTCGGGACTTTGTACCATTTGTTAAGACAGCCGCGGCAACAGCAAGCGCAGGCATGCTGGGCAACAAAAACCGGGTGTCCGCGCATGGGGGTTTGTTTTCCGTCGTTCGCGATAAATTCCGGCGCAAGCCGAAGGCGAACAAAATCTTCGGCGTGGGAACGGATTGTTTCAAGTCCTTTTTCGTCGATATAATGCCTGTCTTTTTCCGAAAGGTGAAAACCCGACCTGAACGTTGAACGTTCAAGCTTTTTGAGTGCTTCTTCAATTGTCTGCATAGCCTTTCGCCCCTTTTCATTATACCTTTGACAAAACGTTTTTTCAAGAAAAATCTTATAGGTTCTTTTTGAACCGCCGCTTGATGTTTTCGCCCGCTTTTTTGAACACTCCGGGGAAAGCCTGCTTTTTCTTTGCATGGTCAAACGGCAAGAATTCAATCAAACGGTAATAATCGTCAAGTTTTTCAAGAAAGTGCGGATATGAACGGTTTTCTTTTTTTGTCCAAACGCTTTCCGAAAACGCGCCGAGCCGCGGGAACAAAAGCTCGCCGGCCTTTTTCATTGTCGGAACGCTTTCGGTTTTGAGCACCGCTTCGACAGCAAAAAGATTCGCAGTTTTCAGTATGTCTTTTCCGTAACATTCCTCAACGCCGAGCAAAGCGTACGGCTTTGAAAGTTCAAGGCTTGAATCTATGCACATTGCGCCTTTGTTTTTGGCGATTCTTGCGGTTTCGGCGGTTTTGCAGTCATATATTGCTCCGCCCGGCAAAGTGAGTTTTCCGGCACGAATCACGGTCTTTATGCCAAGCTTGTCAAGATGTTTTTTTGCACAGTCAAGAAAATATTCATACAGTTCTTCTTCGTTTTGAAGCGAAAGGCTGCGCATTTTTTCTTTGCAGTGCAAACAGCCGTCGCGATTCGTTTTTTCAACCTTTTCGCCGCCGATACAGATAATTTTATCCGGAAAAACTTTTGCCGTCTCATCAAGAACGGAGTAAAGAAAATCATAACTGCTTTCTTTTCCAAGGCATAGCGCATTTTTCTGCTCACCGAAATCGGTTGCAACAAGAACTTTTTTATCAAAGCAGTTAAGCTGAGGATAAGCCGCGACAGCGGCCGTTGTGCGGTCGGGGAGCGAAATTTCCGGAATGACCGTTATGCATCTTTCGTGTGCATAGCGGATAATTTCTTCCGTGTCTTCCCTTGAATAGTAGCCGCCGTGGGGAACTTTTCCGAGTCCGGTGTAAGCGCGGTAGCCGCCGATTTGAGCAAGAAGAAAATTATCAAAAAGTTCAAGTCGCCAGCCTGCGTCACCGGTGAGAAGCCAATGAAAAACGTTGAGCTTGTGCGCCGCCATTGCGTCAAGAAAAAGTTTCACCGCCTCAACGGTGAAAAACCAGCTTGAACAATCAAGCATAAAGCCGCGCTTTTCAATAAGCGGCCAATCATAAATTTCAAGCGCACAAAGCGAACAGTCGTTTTCAAAAAGAAGGGTGCAAAAAGTTTGAACGCCCCAAAAAATGCCGGCTTCGTCCGCACCTTCAATCACCGCGCGGTTTTCGCTCACGGTGAGCCGATAGCCTTCTTTTTCCGGAATATCTTTGCCGATTTTCAGTTCGACACTTTCTTTTCCCGTTCCGAGCGGTTCAATTTCAAAAGCTTTTTTAAGAAAAGAAAGCAGCGAACAAAGCCCTTTTTTGCTTTCGGCGTCGGCAGTAATTTCCGCAAGACGGGTCAGAGTGAAAACGGGCTGTTCGGTTTTGATTTCAATTTTTTGTGGTTCGGGAACGACAGAAATTTTCATGGTGTTCTCCTATTATAATACAGGAACAAAAAGGCCGCCGCAACCGCGACAGCCTTTGTTGATCAGTTAAGCTTTCCGTAAAGCGAAACGCCCTGTGCGCCTGCGTCGGTCTTCGGTGCTCTTTGCGGAGCGTCGGAACGCGGTGCACTGTTTGAGTTTCTTCTCGGTCCGCCGGAGGGACGTCTGCCGCCTCTCTGGCCGCCGCGTCCGCCTCTGTTATATCCGCCCTTTGACGGGTGGGTGGGCTTTACACCCTCTTCAAGGCTGATTACGACTCTTCTGCCGAGGTCTGAACCGACGGAGTATGAGGTTACGCCCTCAACTTCCTGAATCGCCGTGTGAATAATGCGGCGTTCATATGGGTTCATCGGCTCAAAGGTGAAGTTTCTTCCGTATTTGAGAACTTTTTGGGCATTCTTCTTTGCAAGTGCGCAAAGGGCAGCCTTTCTTTTTTCTCTGTAGTTTCCTACGTTAACGGAAATTCTCGAATATTCGTTTTCGCTCTTGCTCTTTCCGGCAACAAGGCGTGCAAGATACTGAATTGAATCAAGGGTATCTCCGCGTCTTCCGATAACGATTCCGTAATCGTCTGCGCAGTCAAGTTCAAGCAAAATTTCGTTTTCTTCAAGAAGATAAGCTTTGATATCAACGCTTTCAACGCCCATACCCTTAACAACGTTAACAAGGTATTCGGCGGCTTTTTTTGCGCCGGGCTTTGTTTCAAGCGAGATTTCTTCGCGCTTTGCTTCGGCTTCTTCTGCCTTTTCGGCTTTGGGAGCCTTTGCGGTTTCGTTCACGGGCTTTTCCTTTGCGGGACGGTCGGCTTTCTTTTGCGGCTTTTGGGCCGGAGCTTTCGGTGCTGCGGGAGCGGCGGTTTTTGCGGCTTCCTTTTTCACTTCGGGCTTCTTTTCGACCGGCTTGGCTTCGTCGGGAGTTTCATAGAACGCTCTTGCTTCTGCCTTTTTTCCGCCGAAAAGACCGAGAACCTTTTTTTGGGGCATTGTGACGATTTCGGAATGTACGTCCGCGCCGGCCGGTGCGTTGAGCGCAGCCTTTGCGTTTTCGATTGCTTCTTCAATCGTTGCGCCCTGTCCTTTTGCTTCGTGAATCATTGTTATCACCACCGTATCTGGGTTAAGTAATCAAAATTAACGAATAAGCAAAAACTTATTCGGCTTCCGTTTTTGCCGCGGAAGTCTTTGTTTTTTCATAGGAACGTCTTTCGATTGTCTCTTCAACCATAAGTCTTGCAATGGTCTTTCTCGGTGCATAAACTCTTCCGAGGATAAGCGTCTGGAAGAAAGCAAGAACGTTGGAGAGAATCCAGTACATGCCCATTCCTGCCGGGAACTGGAATGTGAACCAAAGCGACATGAGGGGCATTGTGAGCATCATGCAGCCCATCATCTGTGCGTTTTCCATTCCGCCGGGATTGTTTTTCTTTTGTCTGACCTGGGTCAGAACGCTCGTAAGCATTGAGGTTGCGAAAGATAAAAGAGGTATAAGGAGTAAAACTTTCGCTTCTGTTGATGCCGAGCCGAGGTTTTTGAGGGTTGAAAACTGAGGAATTGCTCCGAGGTCAACTCCGAAAACGGTGAAATCAAAATTCCTGATTTTTTCAATCGCTTCGGGATATTTTGCCGCCGTTGCGGGAATCTTTTTGAGAATCTCATCAAGGTTTGCAATTGCGGCGGATTCCGCATATGCCGCGCTGTTGCCGGTAAGACCGAGAGTGGTTTTTGCAACGGTTGCAAGAGTGTTGACAAGATCTTTCGGAATTTCAAGAACGTATTTCAGCGGCTCTCTGACAACGCCGTAAAGACCCCAAAGAATCGGGAGCTGGAAAAGAAGCGGCATGCAGCTGCTTGTCATGGCGTTATAACCTTCGCGCTGATAAAGCTCGTTGGTTTCCTCTTGAATTTTCTGGTTCTTTTCGGCCGGTGAGTAGTCCTGATATTTTTCTCTGATTCTTTTGAGCTTCGGCTGAAGTCTTACTGTTTTTGCCGAACTTTTCTGCTGATGAATTGTTGAAGGCAACAAAATCAAACGGAAAAACAATGTGAAAATCAACAGAGCAAGACCGTAGTTATTGATGAATTGATAAAGAATCCTGAACAGGAAGCCGAAAATGGAGTATAGGAAATCGAACATTGGTTTTCCTCCGTAAAATTATTCCGTCTGACATTGAAGAGCCGAAAACCGACTTGAAAGCAAAGCTTTTTGAATCACTTTTTCTTTTCGCGTTTCGGCGGAACGGGGTCGTAGCCGCCGGGCGAAAGGGGATTGCAGCGAAGAACGCGCCAAAGCGCAAGCAAAAAACCTTTGAAAGCGCCGTGCGTTTCAATTGCTTCAATCGCATAGCACGAACAGGTCGGATAATAGCGGCACATC
>DKDD01000018.1:0-5303 GCA_002451715.1 Ruminococcaceae bacterium UBA6857
GCGGAATTTTATAAAATTCCGCCGCGTCGCGAACCGCTTCTCCGCTGAGATTCATAAAAGTTTGCGGCTTCATGAGAAGACAGCGTTTTCCGTTTATTCTTACGTCGGCAATGAGGGCCTTGAATTTGAGACGGTCAATTTTTACGCCGAGATTCTGCGCAAAAAGATCAATGCACAAAAAACCCGCATTGTGCTTTGTGAATTCATATTTTTTTCCGGGGTTTCCGAGTCCGACAATCATGCAGTCGAACGCACCCGAAGACGAAAACTTATCTTTTTTTAAAAACATTTTAATGCTCCCGATTTTTTATTTCATGTCTCTGTAGGGCTTCTTTTTGAGTACCCAGTCTTCCTTGTTTTCCTGCCTTGCGCGGGCAATTGCAAGAGCGTTTGAGGGAACGTCTTTTGTGATTGTTGAGCCTGCGGCAGTATAGCCGTAATCGCCGACTTTGACCGGGGCAACAAGGTTTGTGTTGCAGCCGATGAAAGCGTGGTCACCGATTGTTGTTCTGAATTTTTCTTTTCCGGTAAAGTTGACGGTGACACAGCCGCAGCCAAAGTTGACGTTTTTGCCGACATCGCTGTCGCCGACATATGTCAGGTGCGAAACGCTGGTGCTGTTGCCGATTGTTGAGTTTTTGACTTCAACAAAGTTGCCGAGGTGAACCTTGTTTGAAACATGGCTGTTGGGTCTGATGTGTACAAACGGGCCGAGGTCGCAGTTTTCGCCGATTTCGCTTTCAAACGCCTGAACGTAATTGAGCGAAGAACCTTCGCCGACCGTTGTGTCAAAAATAAACGAACCGGGACCGATTATGCAGTCCTTTTTAATTTCGGTTTTGCCCGTGAGGTGGGTACCTTCAAGAATCACCGCGCCTTTTTCGATTGAAACGTTTTTGCCGATGAAGACGTTTTCATCCATCGGAATGAGAATGCCGTTTGCCTTGTGCTTTTCGATTATTTCTTTGCGCTCTTCTTTTGAAAGCGCAAGGATTTCTTCAATTGCTTCTTTTTTCATAATTATGAACTCCAAACTGTTTTTTTAAATTGACATATTGTACGAATAAAAGTTTTCACCGTATAATTATGCCAACATAAGGCGAGATAATCAAGCCTTTCGGAAGAAAAGACGGAAGATTATAAAAAATTAACAAAACATTTTTCCGGTTTCGCTTTTTCTTCTTTTGCCTGTATGTTATAATAAAAAAGCTTATAATGTATAATTGACCTTGTTGTGTCCCGATTCGGGCAAACTCTCGGAGGAATATAATGGAAAATAAAAACGAAAAGCAGGAAAACGGTCTCATCGTCGGAAGAAATGCCGTTCTTGAAGCGCTCAAAAGCGAACGCGCAATTGACACTCTTCTTGTTGCAAAAGGTGAACGCAACGGCTCTGTCGGAAGGATCATTGCCGCCTGCCGCGAAAAAGGAACGGTAATCAAAGAAGTTGACAAAAGAAAGCTCGATTTCCTTTGCGGAAACGGCAATCACCAAGGTGTTGCCGCCTATGCCGCAAGCCATGAATACGCAGAACTTGAAGATATTTTTGATCTTGCAAAAAAACGAAACGAAGACCCGTTCATCATCATCTGCGACGAACTTGAAGATCCGCATAACCTTGGCGCAATCATCAGAACCGCCGAATGTGCCGGCGCCCACGGAATCATTATTCCGAAAAGGCGCAGCGTTTCGCTGACCTGGGCAGTCGGCAAAGCTGCAGCAGGCGCACTTGAGTACATGCCCGTTGTGAGGGTGACAAACCTTGCTTCAACGCTTGACGAACTTAAAGAGCGCGGCGTTTGGATTTACAGCGCGGATATGGACGGAAAAGATTATTCAAAAACCGATTTTTCCGGAGCGGTCGGCCTTGTTGTCGGCTCAGAGGGCAACGGAGTGGGAAAGCTTATCAGAGAAAAAAGCGATTTCATCGTTTCGCTCCCGATGAAAGGAAAAATCACCTCTCTCAACGCTTCCGTTGCTGCGGGAATTTTAATGTATGAAGTTTCAAGACAGAGAATTGAAAAAAATATCTGACAATGATTAAAGGGTGGAAAAGTTATGTCAGACGTTAATAAAAATCAGTCGTCACTTTATGACGATGACTTTATAAAAAAGAAGAACGAAGAAGAGCCCGAAATTCAGACCACGGGCGATGATTTTTCAAAGCAAAACACGGTTCCTTTCAAAAAAAGCGAAAGCGCAACGTCTTCTTCAAAACCGAAAACACTTGACGATATCAATGAGCTTTTGGAATCGGTCGGAATTTCTCCGATTGAAGACGAAACAAAAAAAGAAAAAGAAGATATCGAAAAAACAAGAATAATTTCCGACTCGGAAAAGACCAAGGTTATTCCGGACAACGGAAAAACAAGGCACTTTGACCTTAAAGGAAAAGCTCCGGAAATTAAAAAAGTAAAAAAAGAAAAGGACGGCGGACAGATTCTTCTTGCCGGTTATGAAGACGAGGTGAAACCGAAAGTTGTTTCGCAGTCTTCGGTTGAAAAACAGCTCAAAAAAACAAGGCAGAATCTTATTGACAATTTCCGCGTGCTTTCAAAGGAAATTGACGATGAAGCGATTCTTGAAAAAGAACCGACAGGTGAGGGCGGAAAAAGTCTTGCGGACCTTTTTGAAGCCAAAAAGGGCGAAAGCCTTTTCGATATTATCGACCGCACCGACACAAGAAAAAAAGGCAAAGGCGGACTTTTGAAACTCGGCGAAAAAACCGTTCGCTCCGTTCAGCAGCGCACGCGCCTTGAAAGACGGCGCGAAGAAATGAAAAGCGCAAAAAAAGAACGTCTTTCGCTCAAAGAGGCAACAAAAAAAGAAAAAAAGCGAATCGGCATTTTTGGCGTTTTGTTTCTTCTTTCGCTTGTTTTGTTTTTCCTTTTGAGTTCATATGTAAATTCCGGCGCGGTCTCGTTCCTTTTTGCCGGCGGCGCGGTGCCGTATCTTGTTTTGAACCTTGCGCTTTTTGCCGTCGGCGGCTTTTTTGCAAGGGATATACTGAAAGACGGATTTTCTTCAATTGCGGCATTCAAACCGGATTCGGCATTTTTTGTAACACTTTCCGGTGCGGTTTCGCTTTTGCAAAATCTTACACTGTTCTTTTTGAAACCCGAAGACGCGGCCGGATATGCCGTATATTTTCCGTTCTTCTTCTTTGCGGTTTTAGCGCAGAGTGCCGCGGAGTATCTTCGGCTTGAATGTGTTCGGCGCGACCTTTCGGTGCTTATGCGTTCAAAAACGCTTTCAACGCTTCGTACCGTTGAAAACAAAGCCGACGCTTCTTCGCTCGGCTACGGAATAAGCGGAAAAGGCGACCCGAAAATTCTTTATACCGACGACTGCGAAATTCCGCAGGATTTTGAAAAGTTTTCGCTGGCAGGCGGCTTTGACGAAAAACTGATGTTTGCCGAGGGAATCGGCGTTCTTGTTGCAAGCGCGGCGTTCGGCGTTGCTTCTTCAATCGTAGGTAAAAACGCGGCGGCGTTCTTCGCCGGTTTTTCAAGCAGTTTTTGCCTTTGCGTTCCGGTTTTGTCTTCGCTTGTTTCGGCATTGATAAAACTGTGCAACGACAAATCGCTTTCGCAGGGGTCTGCGGTTGTTGCTTCGTTTGAAAGCGCAAAAGAGGTTGCAAAAGCAAACGCAATTGTTGTTGACGCAGACGAAATTTTTGAAGGCCGCGTTTCAAAATTCAGAGCCGTTGGAAGAGCAATGCTTTTGAGCGACGTTGTTGTTTTTGCGGCAAGCGCTCTCAAAGGAACAAGAAGCGTTATTCGAAACGAGTTTGACTCTTTCCTTGAAGAAGAAAAAATAAGGCCGCCGAAAGCGGAAGACGTTCAGTATGAAGAAAAGCTCGGCTATTCCTGCTGGATCGTCGGACGGCGTGTTCTTGTCGGCAACCGCGCAATGCTTCTTTCGCACAGTATCAACGCTCCGAGCGAAGAGGAAGAAAACGCTTATGCCAAGGGAAAAAGCGCGATGTATGTTGTTGTTGAAGGAATCATAGTCGGCATTTTTGTTGTTGATTACCGCGTTCGAAACGAAGTTAAAAAAAGCGTTTCGGCTTTCAACAAAACAGGAATTGTTCTTATGCTCAATTGCGGAGACCCGTGCTTGACCCAAGAACTTGCGGCAAAAAAACTTGTTGCCGACGTTGCGGCAATAAAACTTACCGCAACGAAAAACTGCGAAATTATTGATTCATATAAAGCCAACACCGCAATGAAAAAAGAAAGCGGACTTGCTTGCGCAAAAAAAGATAAAAACGTTCTTCTTTTGATAAACGGTGCGCACAACCTTTTTGAAGCGGACAGGCTTTCAAAAATAATCATGCTTTCCGGGCTTGCGTTCAGCTTTCTTCTTTCTGTGGTCTGCACGGCGCTGAAAGTTTCGCTTGCGTTCAGTCCGTTTCTTTTGGTTGTTCTTCAGCTTCTTTGGGGTGCAATTGCATATGTCATCGGAAAAACCCGAATAGATTAAGAAAAAGATAAGTTTTTTAAAGCACAATTAATAAACGGCTATTAAGATTTAAGCAAAATAATATGAAAGATTAAATGAAAGGCGAATGATGATATGAGTAAGATTATCAATGTTTCGGACCTCAAAAAGTCATACGGCAGCAAAGAGGTTCTGAAAGGCGTAAGCTTTGGCGCCGAAAGCGGGCAGATTGTAGGCTTGCTCGGTCCCAACGGCTGCGGAAAAACAACCCTTATTAAGATTCTCACCGGTCTTATCAAGGATTACGAAGGAATGGTACGCATAGACAACGAAGAACCGGGAGCATATACTAAAAGTATTATCGCGTATCTTCCGGAAAAAAGCTATCTTCCCGATTGGATGCGCCCGTGCGATGCGCTTGAATACTTTGCCGATTTTTACAAAGACTTTGACCGCGAAAAGGCGGAAAAAATGGTCAATCGGTTTGGTCTTGACATGAAGCAAAGGCTCAAAACAATGTCGAAAGGTCAGCAGGAAAAGCTTCGCCTTGTTCTTGTAATGTGCAGAAAAGCAAAGCTTTATATTCTTGACGAACCGCTCGGCGGCGTTGATCCCGCCGCAAGAAGTCACATTCTTGACCTCATAATGGAAAACCACGAAGCGGATTCGACCGTTCTCATTTCCACTCACCTTATAAGCGACGTTGAATACATTTTCGACCGCGTGCTGATGATAAGCAACGGGCAGGTTGTCATTGATTCTCACGTTGACGAAATCAGAGAAAAAGGAAAAACCGTTGAAGAAGTCTTCAAGGAGGTATTCAGCTATGCTTGGTAAACTTATTAAACATGAATTTAAAT
>DKDD01000018.1:5320-23653 GCA_002451715.1 Ruminococcaceae bacterium UBA6857
CATTCCGCGCGTTATGTAATGGCAATTTATGCCTGCACCGCGGCGGTGCTTGCCGTAATGGCAATTGCGCTTGTGATAAAAATAACATGGCTGAGCGTTGTTGCTTCAATCGTTCTTTATGTTGTCGGTTTGCTTGTTGTTATTATGACACTTGTTGCCGTAATCAAAAACTTTTATGATACGCTGTATTCAAACCAGGGATATTTAAGCTTTACTCTTCCTGTAAAATGCGGAACGCTTCTTGTTTCAAAAGTTCTTGTTTCGTTTGTTTGGATCATTGCGTCGGTTGTTGCACTCGGACTTATCTATCTTGTGATTTTTCTCAACGCAAGAGCGCAAAGCGGCGAAGAGCTCGGAAGTATTATTGACCTTCTCAGAGACAGCGGAATGCTTGAAATGCTTCCGTCGGGCGAAATGATTGCAAAGTTCATTGTTTATTTTGCAGTCATGCTGCTTTTAACGATTCTGACGTTCGTCGGTTTTGTATATTTTTCGGTTACGCTTGCAAACACAAGACCGCTTCAAAAGCACCCGAAGCTTTTCGGCTTTTTGATTTTCTTTGGTTCATATGCTTT
This sequence comes from Ruminococcaceae bacterium UBA6857, assembly GCA_002451715.1. Lineage (GTDB taxonomy): Bacteria > Bacillota > Clostridia > Oscillospirales > Acutalibacteraceae > UBA6857. The sequence goes on from DKDD01000018.1 coordinate 5,896, forward strand.
GACAAATTCAATCGGCGCAAAGCTGACTTACTCGCTTCCGCTTAGTGTTGCCGTGACCAACGACAGCGTTAAACTTGCGTTCACCTCAATGGAAAGAAGCGACGCACTGTTTTCTTTCGGTCTCGGCGGAACGATTTTCATGGCTCTTGTTGCACTCGGAATGCTTTTTGCAACCGGCTGGATTATGGAGCATAAGGTTAATATTAAGTAAGGTTTTTACAAGGAGCAAAAAAATGAAAAAGAACGAAAGTAATCCGATTGCGGCCGTCTGCGCCGTTGTAACGCTTGTTGCAATCGAACTTGCGGTAAGACACTGCATGAGAAAATACGGCAGAAAGGCCAAATGATGAAAGGACCCAAAACCAAAAACACAAAACGCAAAGAGGGCAGAGGCAACGGCTGCCCTCTTTATAAAAAGTGCGGCGGCTGTCAGCTTCAGAACATGAGCTATGAAGAACAGCTTTCGTTCAAACAGGTGAAATGCATAAAAGCTCTCGGAAAGTTCGGTCATGTTGAAGAGATAATCGGAATGGAAAATCCGGTGCATTACCGCAACAAGGTTCAGGCGGCATTCAAAACTGTCAACGGAAAGGTTATCTCGGGTGTATATCAATCCGCGAGCCACAGAATCGTTCCGGTCACGGAATGTATGCTTGAAGACAAACTTGCCGACGAAATAATCGTTCACATAAGAAAACTTTTGCCTTTCTTTAAACTCGGCGCATATAACGAAGACACGGGGCGCGGCTTTCTTCGCCACGTTCTTGTTCGCCGCGGTTTTTCAAGCGGAGAGGTTATGGTTGTTCTTGTCACGGGAACCGAACTTTTTCCGAAAAAGCGGGAATTTGTTTTTGAGCTTTTGAAAGCCTTTCCGAACATTACAACAATCGTTCAAAATGTCAACGGTTCCAAAACAAGCATGGTGCTTGGCAAAAAGGAATTTGTTCTTTACGGAAACGGATATATTGAAGACACGCTTTGTTCCTGCAGGTTCAGAATTTCTCCGCGCTCGTTTTATCAAATTAACCCCGTTCAGACCGAGGTCCTTTATAAAACGGCAATTCGTTTCGCCAATTTGAAAAAGAATGACCGTGTGCTTGACGCCTACTGCGGAACGGGCACGATCGGAATTGTTGCCGCAAAAAGTTCCGGCGCGTCCGTTGTCGGTGTTGAACTCAACGAAGACGCCGTTGCCGACGCGGTTTTCAACGCAAAGCTAAACAATGTTGAAAACGCTTCGTTTTATTGCGCGGATGCCGGCAGATTCATGGTTGAAGCCGCGGCGCAAAACGAAAAGTTCAATGTCGTTTTTATGGATCCGCCGCGAGCCGGAAGCGACCTCAACTTTCTTAAAAGCATTGTCAAAACCGCTCCGGAGCGTGTTGTGTACGTCTCCTGCTCTGTTGAAACGCTTGAGCGCGACTTGCTCTTCCTTTCCAAAAACGGATACCGCGTGAAAAAAATTCAGCCCGTTGACATGTTTCCGCACACGAGCCATGTTGAGAGCGTAGTTCTGTTGACTCGCGCAAAAAAACATTCATAATATCACCCAAACTTGATTTGATGACAATCGGCAATGGGGCAGACGTTTTTTCTGCCTACCTCATTTATTCTTTTTCGTGATATAATTTTAAATCAGCTTTCGTTCGAAAAATCCGCCGACGGAGGAAAAAATGAAAACAATACTTGTTGTTGATGACGACGAAAATATAAATAATCTTCTTTTTGAAGCCCTTGAAAAAGAGGGCTTTTGTGTTCTTCGCGCTTTTTCGGGAAGCGAAGCGCTGATGGTGCTTGAAAAAAATACGCCGAATCTTGTTTTGCTTGACCTCATGCTCCCCGGAGTGTGCGGAGAAGAGGTTCTCAAAAAAATCTGCGGTATTCCCGTGATTGTTGTAAGTGCAAAAATCGACATTGAAAACAAGGTCAATCTTCTTTTGGGCGGCGCGGCAGACTATGTTACAAAACCGTTTGACCTTCGCGAACTTGTTGCAAGAATAAAACTTCAGCTGAAAAACGCCGAAAAGCTTTCAACACAGTCTTTGCTGACTTTTGAAGAAATTACGCTTGACGGAAATTCGCACCGGGTTTTTGTTTCGGGAAAAGAGCTGCGTTTGACAAGAACGGAGTTTGCAATACTCAAAATTTTGCTTCAAAACAAAGGTAATGTTGTTGCAAAATCGGCGCTTCTTGAAAAACTCAGCTATGATACACCCGATTGCGTTGAATCTTCACTGAAAGTTCATGTCAGCAATCTTCGAAAAAAGCTTCGCGAACAAAGCGGAAAAGACTATATCGAAAGCGTTTGGGGAATCGGTTTTAAAATCGGATGAATTGTCAGACTTGACTTTATCCGTCTTAACTTTTTCTTTACCTTTTTCTTAACCGCTTTCTTAACTTTTGCCGTGTAAACTGTTTTCATCAGGCAAAAGGAGGTATTTGTCACATGGAATATGTGCTTGAAACAAATGCGCTGACAAAACGCTATCGAAAATTTACCGCACTGAACGGACTTTTTATGCATGTTCCGAAAGGTTCAGTTTATGGCTTTGTCGGAAGAAACGGTGCCGGAAAAACAACGCTTATACGACTCGTTTGCGGTTTGCAGGAGCCGACCGACGGAAAATTTGAACTTTACGGCGCGCAAAGCGGAACAAAAGAGATTTATAAAGCCCGCCGAAGAATCGGAGCGCTTGTTGAAACGCCGGCAATCTATCGCGATATGACGGCAAAAGAAAACCTTAAACAGCAGTACAGAGTGCTCGGTCTTCCATCGTTCGACGGGATAGAAGAGCTTCTTGCCCTTGTCGGTCTGTCTGATTCCGGCAAAAAGAAAGCCGGACATTTTTCGCTCGGTATGCGCCAAAGGCTTGCAATTGCGATTGCGCTTTGCGGTGACCCGGATTTTCTTGTTCTTGATGAACCGATGAACGGACTTGATCCGCAGGGTATTATCGAAATGCGCGAACTTATCTTAAAACTCAACCGCGAAAAGCAAGTGACCGTTCTTGTTTCAAGTCATATTCTTGACGAACTTTCAAAGGTTGCAACCCATTACGGTTTTATTGACAAAGGCAGTATTATCAAAGAAATGAGCGCCGAGGAACTTGAAATGCGGTGCAGAAAATGCGTCCGCGTTGAAGTCAGCAATATTAAAACGCTTTCGTATGTTCTCGATTCAAAAGGCTTTGAATACAAAATCATTGACAATTCAAAGGCAGACATATATGCCGATTTTCAGGTTACCAAACTTGTTTCTGCGCTTGAAAAAGAAAACTGTATTGTATATAGCATGAAAGAGCAAGACGAAAGCCTTGAAAGTTTTTACATGAATCTTCTTGGGGGTGAAAACCATGAGTAAACTTCTTTGTGCAAACTTTTATCGGCTTCGCAAAAGTTCGGCTCTCTTGCTTTGTATGGCGGCTGTATTTGCCGCTTCGACTCTTTTTATACTCGGCGTTATTAACGGCGATTCAAACGAACACAGGGTTACGGATGAAATTATAATGCAGGTTTTTCCGTTTCTTCCGATTGCGTATGCGGTTTTTATAAGTCTTTTTCTTGGAATTGAATATCAGGACGGAACACAGAGAAATAAAATAGTCTGTGGTCATTCGCGGTATGAAATTTACATTTCTTCGGTAATAACCGCGGTAGTCGGCTGCTTTGCAATTTTGGCTTCATGGGTGCTCGGCAGCATTGTTGCAATTATCAAATTCGGCTGGTTCGTTACGCCGCCGAAAGAGCTTTTGCTTTACGCTTTAATTGTTCTCCTTTTAACGGCAGCGGTTGCTTCAATTCTCAGCATTATGGGTATGCTTATGTCTAACAGAGCGGTTTGTGCCGTGGCTTCAATTCTGCTTGTTTTTGGTTTACTTATGGTTGGCAGTGTGATGTATAATGCACTTTGCGAACCGGAAATGACCGCCGGAGCGGTTATGACTGCAAACGGAATGGATATCGGTGTGCCGCAGCCCAATCCGAATTATGTTTCGGGAACGCTCAGAACTGTTCTTGAATTTTTGGTTGATGCAATTCCGAGTGGACAGGGAATTTTGCTTGCCAACAGTGAACTTGAACATCCGCCGGTTTCAATTTGTTCTTCGGTTGCTATAATACTTTTGACGAGCATTGCGGGTTCGATTGTTTTCAAACGTAAAAATCTGAAATAAGGAGTTCGTTATGAACTTTTGGCTGATTATTCTTTGCTGTGTTCTTTCAATTATTGTTATCGGACTTATAATGCATTTTGCTCTGCTTCGTCGAAGCATTGAAGAAATCGCGGACGGGCTTGACGAAAAGCTTGAAAACGACACCAACACCCTCATTTCAATTTCTTCGTCCGACAAAGACATGAAAGCGCTTGCGTCTTCTCTTAACAGTGAACTTCGTATACTTCGCGAAAAGCGGCAGAAGTATGTTTCCGGTGATGCAGAACTGAAAAAAGCGGTCACGAATATTTCGCACGATTTGCGAACGCCGCTGACGGCAATTTGCGGTTATCTTGACCTTCTTGAAGAAGAAAATCTTTCCGATAACGGAAAACGATATCTTTCCGTTATCCGCGAGAGAACGGACGCAATGCGGCTTTTGACCGAAGAACTTTTCAGATATTCGGTCGTCACATCAAAAGAAGAGCAGTTAAAACTTGAAGAAGTCAGCCTCAATGATGTTCTTGAACAAAGTCTTGCGGCGTTTTACGGTGTTTTTTCATCTCGCGGCATTACACCGGAAATCAGAATTTCGAATTGTCCTGTTTTTCGAACGCTCGATAAAGCCGCACTGCGGAGAATTTTTGACAACATTTTGAGCAATGCCGCAAAGTATTCCGACGGCGATTTGAAAGTTGAACTTTCAAAAGACGGAACGATAACCTTTTCAAATTCGGCAAAAAAGCTTGACCGTGTTGAAACCGAACGTCTTTTTGACCGTTTTTATACGGTTGAAACCGCAAGCGGCTCAACGGGTCTCGGTCTTTCAATCGCAAAGGTTCTGACCGAAAAGCTCGGCGGCTTTGTTTCGGCCGATTACCGCGGCGAAAGGTTGTTTGTTGTTGTCGTGTTTTCAAAATAAGAAAAGAATTGAAAAAATCGTTATACCTATTTTATGCATTTCGTTTTAAGAAAGCAGATGAGTCTGTTTGCATAAAATCAGGTGTAACGATTTTTTTTGTTAATATTCGAATTAAGCTTTTGATGATTCTTGATTTTTTTTGGAGTCGAGATGTATAATGTCGGCAGTAAAAGAACAAGGAGTTAGGATAAAATGGACGAAAAAATAATCGACGAAGAAAAAATTATCAGTTTTAAAAGTTATCTTGAAAATGAGGAAAAAAGTTTGGCGACAATTGAAAAATATGTGAGAGATATTCGGCAATTTGCAAAGTTTTTAAAAAACACCTCGGTAACAAAACGTAAAGTTTTGTGCTACAAAAACAATTTGATTGATTCGGGGTACGCAATACGCAGCATAAATTCTGTCATTGCTTCAATCAACAGCTTTTTTACATGTTTTGAATGGGAAGAGCTAAAAATCAAAGCTCTGAAAATGCAAAAAGAAATATTTTTGTCCGAAAAAAGAGAGCTTACAAAAAGCGAATATATGAGGCTTGTAAATGCGGCCGAAAAGAACGGAAACGAAAGATTAAGCCTGCTTTTTCAAACAATATGTGCAACCGGAATCAGAGTAAGTGAGCTGAAGTATGTTACGGTCAGTGCAGTAACAGAGGGGCAGACCGAAGTTAATTGCAAAGCTAAAAGCCGAGTAATATTTTTTGTTAAGGCGCTGAGAAAAAAACTTTTGCGATATATTAAAAAGAACAATATATCCGAGGGACCTGTTTTTGTTACAAAAAATAAAAAGCCAATGGATCGAACTAATATATGGAGAGAAATGAAAGGCATTTGCAAAATAGCAGGTGTTGATGAGGAAAAAGTTTATCCCCATAATCTCAGGCATCTTTTTGCAAGAATGTTTTACAGCATTGAAAAAGATATTGTGAAACTTGCCGACATACTCGGACACAGCAATATTAACACAACAAGAATATATACAATGTCAACGGGAAAAGAGCATTGCAAGAAACTTGAAAGAATGAATTTAATAATATAAAATGCACCGCCTGAAAACAGCGGTGCAACATAATTTCTATTATGTTGTCAGTGCATAAGATTACATATATGCCATATTTTACCATAGAAAAATGGTCAAGTCAATAATTCGAAGAAAAAATATCATTTAATTTCTGCCATTAAAATAAGCGCGCCAAATAAGCCTTTATGTATGAGCTTTTACATGAAGGCTTATTTGGCGCGCCTGTTTCTTTCAAAATTTCAGACTTTGGAATTTAAAGAAACATTTATTGCAACATAATAGAAATTATGTTGCAGTTCATACAGTATGTTGATCGTTTATGTATGATTATCAAAAAATGTAAAGGATGCGAGGATATGGTAAAAAAATTTATTGCTGTGTTATTATCGGCGATTATGCTTGTTTCGTTTTTCGGAGCTGTACCTGTGTTTGCTTCAACAAGTGAGCCCAGACTGGTTGTAACAAGCGCAACAGCAATGCCGGGCGATACGGTTGTTTTAAGCGTCAAGCTCGAAAATAATCCTGGAATTAACTCGTTTTCATTGGGTTTTGATTATGATACAGCACGGCTTGAACTCAAAAAAGTAAAAGTTTCTTCTAATCTCGGCGGTCAGTTTGCTTATAAAACAAGGGCTGTTTGGGTCAGCGGAAAAGATACAAAATATAACGGTGAAATACTTAGTCTTACGTTTAAAGTTCTTGGCAAGGCAGAAAATGGAACCGCAAAAGTTTCAGTCAGCTATCTGCCCGGGGAAATCAGTAATTACAATGAAGATGACGTCAACTTTACCGTTGTTCCGGGACAGGTCAATGTCGGCATTTCACAATCAATGGTAAGCAAAATCATCCTGCTTTTAAAACAAATTTTAAAAGTATTGAGAAAAATGTTCGGTGTTTGATTTTTACACGTGCAACGTTTAAAACTATATCATTTGAGACGGATTTCGTTCAAATGATTTAATGATTATATATAAAAAAATATAAAGGAGATCAAGGTTATGAAAAAATCGTTCAAAAGAGCACTTGCGTTGTTTATGTGTGTCCTTATGATGCTTTCATGCGCTGATTTGTCATGCTTTACCGGCATTAATTCTCTGCGTGTCAAAGCTGCATCCGATGATGTATCTTTGCAAAACGGAGCGGTTGCGGGCGACATCAACGGTGACGGCGTCGTTAACAACAAGGATCTTACCCGTTTGCTCAAGTATATTGCGGGTGAAAGCGTTACTGTAAACGAACTTTTGCTTGACACCAACGGCGACGGAAAAGTGAACAACAAGGACCTTACGCGTTTGCTTAAGTATGTTGCAGGTGAAGATGTTGAAATTTTCCCCAAGGGTTGTCAGCATCAAATGCAGAAGGTTGATGAAGTTAAAGCCACCTGCCTTGAAAACGGAAATATCGCATACTGGCATTGCACAAAGTGCGGAAAGTATTTCAGCGAAGAAAACGGCTCAAGGGAGATAACGATTGAAGAAACAATCGTAAATGCAAAAGGGCACGATTGCATTGAGTTTCCAGCGATTGAACCGACATATGAGAAAGACGGAAACAGAGTTTATTTTCAATGCTCAGAATGTAAAAAGTATTTTTGGGATCGAAATGGTGACAATGAAATAACTGATATCAATGAGGTTGTTATTTCAAAGCTTGAAAAAACAGAATATAGCATTAATTATGACATATATGGAAATTTTGACAATGACTCATATTTAAAATCTCAAACTATAGATTATCCGAAAACAGTTAAATATACATCAGAAGACGGAGTTGAAGCCTTAGAAAAGCTTTATGTACCGGGATATAAATTTGATGGTTGGTATGATGATGACAATAATAGAGTTGTGAGAGTATCTAAAGGCACTGCAAAAAACCTTTATCTTACAGCGCATTGGTCACTTGAATCATATGATATTCAATATGAATTCGCTGATTCGGTAATACCTAACAGCGTTAAGGATTCTGTTAAAGATGAAAGATATTCAACATACACAGTAAACAAGGCATTAGTTCTGCCGGCTCCCACTCTTAACGGATATATTTTTGCCGGTTGGTCAGATGAAAACGGAACAATATATAAAAGGGTACCGATTGGAACAACCGGTGATAAAATATTTACCGCAAACTGGGTCAGCAAGAGAAATCAAGCATGGACCAAAAACAAAGTTGGCGATCCGATTATTTATGAAGACAATAACATGATAACATTTACATATGAAGTCGGAGAAATTAGAAACGTTCCGGTTGCCAATATTATTGAGTTTGGATATATTAATGCAGGAGGGCTGCCTTTTACCAGAACAACGAAGTATTCAGAAACTGTTTCTAAAGAATTTATGAAAACATATACATCGACTGTTTCAAAAGCAACAACCGAAACATTTGGCTGGACGCTATCAAATGGTTGGTCAAAGGGATCAACTGTTAATGAAGAGTGGGCAAAAGAAAATGGAATGTCGGTAGAAGAGGCTGAAAGAATTTGTAAAAGCGACAGTAATAATTGGTATGTAAGCAGTGGCAGCAGTACTACCGACACTACTGTAACTTTAGATACAAAAGATGAATACAGTCTTAATACTTCAACAAACAATACAAAAAGTTATGATGTTACAGAAACGGGAAACAGAACCGACTTTTCAGCCGAAATAAATGCGAAAATAGGAACCTCAAGACTGATAAGCAAGACGTTAGGTGTTGAGGCCGAGATTGGCGGAAGTATGAAGTCAAGTGAAAGCGATACAGTTGATACTAAATCAGGAACAGAAAGCGACGTTGGCGGAAGCGACCAAACCGGAAGTATTGGACATACCGGCACAAATGAAACCAATACAACGAGCTGGAATAGTGAATCCGGATATGGGGCAAGTTCAACATTTAGCAAAGAAACCGAAATGACCAAAGCTATTTCAAAAAAAATAAGTGAAAAATGTGGGTATGGGAAAAGTTATCTGGAAACAACAGATCAAAGTGAAACAACCGGTCAGGAAAATTCAACTACTAATTCCGAAGAATACTCTTCGTCTGTTTCGTTTTCAAATGTGAAAAGTACGGAGATAGAGGAAACGGTTACATCAAATGGAACTATTGAGGGATATCATCGCTGGGTATATGCAAATACAGCTCACGTGTTTGCGGTTGTCGGATACGATGTTGAATCGGCATCATTTTTCACCAGTACTATTACAGTCATGGATGGAAACGAAAAGATGTACAGATATGAGGATTATTCATATATTGATGCAAAATATGAAGATAATCAAACCGGAGTGATTTCTTTTAATGTTCCGACAGATATTGCTCAATATGTTGCTGAAAGAACAGCAGAAAGTGATGGTCTTGTAATTAGTAAAAATGGTATTGTTACAGAATATAAGGGCAAAGATAAAATCGTATCAATACCCAAATATAAAAGAATAGACAATCTTGATGGAACTTATACCGCAATAAAAGTTGTTGGAATGAAAGAGGAGCTATTTAAAGATAATTCATATGTGGAAGCTATTGTAATTCCAAATACGATTACGGAAATACCTGCTCGTGCATTTGAAAATTGTACCTCTTTAAAATGTGTTGAATTTAAAGATCTTGAATCAGGAATCAATGGTAAGGAATCTCCAAGACTTAAAAAAGTAGGTGAGGAGGCCTTTAAGGGTTGTACAAACATTAAATATGCATTTTTAGATGACAGTGTTACTGAAATTGAAAGCAATGCCTTTACTGGGTTTGAAAAAATCAAAGTAAATGTAGCTAAAAAAGGTGTAGCAATAGCTGCTATTGAATCAGGTGCAAAACAAATTGAAATGAACATTTCTCCAAAATGTGACGATCTTAAAGATGTTGTTTTGTCAATCCCGGAAACGATAGAATCTTTCACATTCAATGGCAATGGAGGAAAGTTTGACAACCTTATAATTGATTCAGATGCTGAAAAAATTACCATAACTAGGGTTGAACTTAATTCGTCCGGCAAGGCACCGTTGCAGATTTCTTCCCCAAAAGTAGTTCTTCAAGACATTATAGCAAAGGCTCCGGGAATAGCATTAATTTGTTCGGCAGATACAACCGATTTATCACTATATGGAGAGTCTTCAGTTACTTCGGAACGCGGAAATGCGATGCTTTCCAGAAATTTAGTGCTTAATCAGGTAGGAGAAGGTTATACAAGTAGTCTTACGGTATACAATAATTTGCTTTTGTGCGGAGAGATAACGAATGATAAATACATAATAATCAAGGGCGAAACCAAAAATATCGACAGCACAAAATTTTCCGATTATGAAAAAGGCGTAGTAAGAATTATCTTTGATCCAAATGGCGGAACTATATCCGAAGACGAAAAGACGAAAAATGTTATTTTAGAAGATCAATATGGTACCATGCCAACTCCTCATAAGGATTACAACAACTTTATTGGATGGTTTACTTCGGCAGAAGGCGGAGAACAAGTCTTTGAATCTACACCGGTAAATGAAGTTAAAGATATTATTCTTTATGCCCATTGGACAAATAAAGAATTGTCGGAATGGACACGAGTTGAAGATGTTCCCGAAGGTGCTGAAATAGTAAACAGAAAGTATTCATATACGCAAAGATCGTACACTTCATCCGGTTCTTCCTCAATGACCGGTTGGACAAAGTATGACACAAAACGTACTTCATGGGGAACTACACAAGGTCCGGTTTATTCAAATCCCGCAAACGGTTCAAGAAACGTTTGGTCAGAATCATATGTATCGGGATATGGTTCAACCTATTATTGGCATTTTTATAAGTATGGCTATAGTCCCCTTGACTATAGTTACACGGGTGCAGGCGGAGGAAGAACATACTACGATGTTAAACTCGATTATTATCCGTCAAGCGCATCTCAACGCCCTGTAGCAAAAGATGGCGGTTCATTCAAATGGTATGCCGAGGGTACAACCCGCTGGGCTGCTGTATATTATGCTTCTGAAGGATATGAGACGGATTACGGTAAGCCTATCAATTCCACCCGTTGGTATTATCAGGATCCTGTTTACACTTATTATTTCTATAAGGATGAAGATAAAGAGTCGTCAAGTTATCCTACCGATTCTAATATCTCAAATATCCAAGAATGGGTAATGTATCGCGAAAAATAATCGGAAATTGTACTTTGCCGGCGCCAATAATGGCGCCGGCAGGAAACGAACTATAGGCGGATTATTTAGTAACGCAGATTTTGTAAGGCACGTCAGTGTGTATTATTATAAAGTCTGGCTGGAGCGCAGAGGAGGAATGGCAATGAAAAAAGCAATTGCGCTGTTGTTAACGATATCGGTTCTATTTGGTTCAATAGCCTTTTTGGGAAATCCTAATAGTATTCTTTTTACAGCTGATGCTGTTTCGGTTTCATTAGCAGACTTAAAGTCGAAATTCCCGCAAGGTAAATATTGGAATCATTATGTCTCGTCAACTACAGAATGTTACAATTATTTAAAAAGCAATGGTATTTCAACAAAGTATGATGGCAGTGTCAGTGGTAGCCCATGTGCTAGCCATGAAAATACAGGGTATAGCTATTACGTAAATAAGTATGACTGTAACAGATTTAATGGAGCGTCACAGTGTTGTGGCTTTGCCCAAAAGTTAGCATACGTTGCATATAATTCGTATTGTACAGCTTGGAGCAAAGGCTCATTATCATCGCTGAAACCCGGTGATGTGATACATTATTATGGTGATGGTTCTGGCTCAAAATGGGGTCATTGGGTAATGGTTGCTTCTGTCAGCGGAAAAACAATAAAAGTCGGTGAGTGTAACTGGGGCGGTAAATGTCTTATCAGATGGGATCGCTCTATAAATACAGGAAACTTTTCGAGTTGCACTGTGTATAGTGCTCCGTGGGCTTTGAGTGATAAATCAAGTGAATCGGAGCCGACTCCCACCATCGACTCACGTTATCCTGTTCCGTTCAATGCCTATACATCGGGAAATGATAATGTTACGGCATACGACGGAATTGAAGGAGTAAGTGTTGGCAGAATATATTCAACCGATGATTGCACAATCAAAGAAGTATATGTTGGTGGTTGGTGTAAGGTTAATTGCCCGTGGAGCGGATACAGCAACGGAAGAACGGTTTATACATATTTATCAAATTTCCTTAGTGCAGACTATACTCCACGAAAAAGAACAGCTCCGCAATATGCTTTGACATATATTCATGATGATATGTCAACAAACATAGGTTGGATAGATGTCGGTGATACGATATATATCGTTGGTACAAGCGGAAACAAAACACAAATAATATATCCTAAGTCATCAAACGGATGGCGGTGTGGTTGGATATACAGCAGTGCTTTGGATGAGCCGAGCAAAGAATCATGGCCTGTATTTATTTGCCGAACAATTTCTACGGAAAAGGTAAAATGCTACAATGAAATCGGTTTCTCATCTTCGCCGGGCAACATTTATCCAAGCGATGAATGCATAATAACAGCAGTGTACTCCAATGGCAAGGTTCAGTGTAAATGCCCATGGAGCGACGGAACAACAAAAATTGTTTATGTTAACAAGTCTGTATTTATAAATTCGTCAATGAGCCCACAGAAAATGACTGCTCCCAATCATGCATTGACATATCTTAGAAATGGTGATTCGTCATCATGGGGCTGGATTGATACCGGAGATACAATTTACAAAGTTGCCGAGAGTGGAAGTATGACGCAAATAATATATCCTTGTGATTCTGATCCGGGACTTAGATGCGGTTGGGTTTATACTTCTGATTTGAAAAAGATATACACTGTTTCTTATAACGCAAATGGAGGCTCTAACCCTCCGTCGCCTCAAACAAAAACTCATGGTGTAAATCTTACGTTAAGTTCTACTGTTCCTAAAAAAACGGGGTATACCTTTGTTGGCTGGTCAACAAGTTCCTCGGCTACATCGGCAGCATATACGGCGGGAAGTGTTTATTCTTCAAATAGTGCAGTAACCTTATATGCTGTTTGGAAAGCAAATCAATATAATATTACTTTTGATGCTAACGGGGGAGTAGGTGCACCTGAACCGCAGATAAAAACCCATGCGGTAGCAATTAAACTTAGCGATAAAAAACCGGAAAGAGTCGGATATACATTTAAAGGTTGGGCGAAAAGTTCTTCTTCGACAACGGCAACTTATGCGGCAGGAGCAAATTACAGTGATAATGCATCAGTAACCTTATATGCCGTTTGGGAGGCAAACAAGTATACAATTTCGTTCAATGCAAATGGTGGAACGGGAGCTCCGACGACACAGACAAAAACTTATGGCCAAGATATAAAACTCAGCGAATCGATTCCGACGAGAGAAGGCTACACATTTAAAGGTTGGTCTCAAAAAAAGGATGATACCGAACCGGAGCATGCTGCCGGTGATAACTATTATTACGATTCGTCGGTTACACTCTATGCTGTTTGGGAAAAGACGGCTCACGCAACACATATGCCGGGAGATATTAATTCTGACGGACAGGTTAATAACAAAGATCTTACACGCCTTCTCAAATATCTTTCCGGAGAGACGGTCGAAGTGGTTGATGAAGCGCTGGATGTTAACGGTGACGGAAACATAAACAATAAAGACTTGACACGCCTTTTAAAATATCTTGCCGGCGAAAAAGTTGAGATTAATTGATTTCAGCCTATAGCCGGATTAGGGAGGAGATAACTATAAAAAGGCTAAAGAGTTTTTTACTGATACTAACAGTGTTTTCTTTACTGGCTTCGGGATTGATTTTTTGTCCTAAAAAAGTTGCAGCATTATCAAATGCGACAGACTTTGAGGCGATGAAAGAACGCGCTGAAGCTATAGTAAATTTTGAATGGATTCCATCCGAAAGAATTGATGTATGGAATGAAAATCCATATAACGGAAAAATGTATTTTGAAGCCGGAGAAATCGTTAAAGGAATGCCGTATACACTGTTTACGAGCGAAATAGTTGGAGACAGTTTGCTTTCTTTAGATCAATTTAAAAGCAAAGCAACCGCAAACTATTCTGCAACGGCATATTGCGTTTCTGTCGGCGCAAAGCGGACCGGTCCGGTTTATGGCTCGTGTTGTGCAACGTTTATTAGCGAAATATTTGGTGGAAGTTTTATGAGTGGAAGCAATCCCAAATATGATTCGGTTCAAGGTATTCAAAATTCCGTATACAGCACTACAACAAGGAATGTAAAGATTACTGATATTGCTTCGGGAGATGCCGTTAGCAGTTCTTCGGGCGGACATATAATTTGGATTGGAGAGGTAACAGAATCAACAATAACAATATACGAGCAAACTCCACCTGTGGCGAGAAAGGTTGTTGTTGATATAGACACAGCAGTTAATTCTGATGGATATCTTGTATATGAAAACGGAATTTATAACGTAGTGTCAAAGTCTAATGACAATCTACCGCCTCCCTATAAGATTGACTCAAGGTTTAAAAAATTTCAAAACTTTAAATCCTATCCATGTGTTTCAGAAAATTTTAAAACAAAAGCCGTTGATTTGAAAACTAATGATGGAGAAATATATACGGATGATTATTGTACCATACATGAGATTTATTCAAACGGGTGGTGCAAGGTCAGTTTTCCGATAACAGCAACAGGAGGAGTAAAAACTGCGTATACAGAAATTACAAATTTTATTGCAGATCCATCATTGAGCCTGTCCGAGTTTACAGCATATGAGTATATGCCTTTATTTCCAACATCGATTATGGATTCGAGAATATATCGTATATATCCAAACGATATATGTTATTATTTTGGAAGAGCAGGCAACTGTACTCAGTTGTTTATGCCGCATAACGACGGTTATTATGTCTTGGGTTGGGCTGATATAAGCTCATTGAGAGTTCCCGGCGATATTAACGGAGACGGTATCATTAACAACAAAGATTTGACAAGGCTTCTTAAATATCTCGCCGGAGAAACGGTTACCGTAGTTGAAGAAGCATTGGATACTAACGGTGACGGAAAAATTAACAATAAGGATCTTACTCGTTTGCTTAAATATATAGCGGGTGAAGATGTAGAATTATTCTAAGGAGGTAACAAAAAATGAAAAATAGGCTTTTGGCGCTGTTTATGGCAATTCTTGTTATCATTGCGGGCATTCCGTTTGCTTTTGCGGCAAACGAGGCTACTATTGCTGTTTCTTCGGCAACGGCCGCACCCGGTGAAGAAGTTTCGCTTAACGTTGAAATTTCTTCAAACCCGGGAATTAATACGTTTTCTTTGACTTTTAATTATGATACTTCAAGACTCAGCCTTCAAAGTGTTGCTGTTGCAGACGAACTTGGCGGACAGTTTGCTTATGCCAAAAAAGCGGTATGGATTAACAGCCAGGATAGTACATACAACGGAAAAATCTTGACGGCAAAATTCAAAGTTCTTGAAAATGCCGCTGCGGGTGATGCCGCTGTTTCGGTTTCATACAATGCCGGAGAAATTTCAAATTACAATGAAGAAGATGTTGATTTTAAACTTGTTGCCGGTAAAATTACCGTTAAAAAGGAAACTGTTAAAAACGGCACAATCACGGTTTCTTCTGCAACCGCAGCTCCGGGTGACACGGTTTCGCTTGATGTTTCAATTGCAGGTAACCCCGGAATCAATACATTTTCTTTGACTTTTAATTATGATACTTCAAAGCTCAGTCTTCAAAGCGTTTCAATTGCAGAAGCACTCGGCGGACAATTTGCTTTTTCAAAAAAAGCTGTGTGGATCAACAATTCCGATACAAATTATAACGGAAAAATTTTAACGGCAGTGTTTAAGGTTCTCGATAGCGCTGAAGACGGCGATGCAGCTGTTGCGGTTTCATATTCCGAAGGTGAAATTGCAAACTATGACGAGGAAGATGTCAATTTTGACCTTGTTGCAGGTAAAATCAGTGTTAAAAAGTATGACCCGAATGCAGCACAAATTGTTATTGACAGCAAAAAAGTTACAAAAGGAAAAGAATGCACCGTTTCGGTTAAAATAAAGAACAATCCGGGCTTTTCATATCTTGAACTTACGCCGGTTTATTCTTCTGAACTTACTCTTGTCAGTGTTACCAACGGAACTTTGATTTCAGACTTTACACAGGGTAAACAGTATCTTTGGGTTGCCGACGAAGATGTTTCCGAAGACGGAACCTTGATGACATTTACTTTCGCTGTTGCCGACGACGTTGAAGCGGGTGAATATTCTGTTGACTTCAAAATAAGAATGTGTGCCAACTATGACGAGAAACACGTTTCAATCAACACTGTTCCCGGAATAATTGAAGTTATTGATTTTGTTTACGGCGATGCGAACGGAGACGGTGTCATTGACGGATTTGACGTAATCAGAATCAAAAAATATTTGGCAAACTATGATTATGAAACACAAACTTCAACCGTTGAAATTCAGCCCGGCGCCGATTCAAACGGAGACGGTACTATTGACGGATTTGATGTTATTCGTCTTAAAAAATATTTGGCAAACTATGATTATGAAACCGGAACATCATCAATTGTTTTGGGCAAATAATAGGGAGATTGACTATGAAAAAAATAATTTCATTAATTCTTTGTCTTGCATTAATGCTGACTTGCTCATCACTTACGTCTTTTGCCGTTGATACGCTTGAAATAAGATGCGGTGATGTGGAGTGCTATCCCGGAGATAAAGTAGAAGTACCGATTATTCTTTCAAATAACCCGGGATTTGTATACCTTTCAATAACGCCTAACCACTCTTCCGAATTGAAAACAGCAACAATTAAAAACGGTTCGCTTATTTCCGATCTTACAAAGGGTAAACAATATGTTTGGGTATCTGACGAAGACATGAGCGAAAACGGAGTATTGGCAACGTTAACGTTTAATATCGGTGAGGATGTTGCTCCGGGAGAGTATAAGACAAGTTTTATAGTAAGAACCTGCGGAAACTATGATGAAGAATCAGTAAAAACTACCGTTGTTGACGGAAAGATTATCGTAAAGGAAAAAGCATCGCAAAAGCGTGCAATTACGGTTTCATCGGCAACAGCCGCACCCGGCGAAGAGGTATCTTTGAACGTTGCAATTTCCGGCAACCCGGGTATTAATACATTTGCTTTTGGCTTTGATTATGATAAAACAAGATTGAGTCTTCAAGATGTTGCAATTGCAGATGCCCTCGGCGGACAATTTGCCTTTTCAAAAAAAGCGGTTTGGATTTCCGGAAAGGACAGCACTTATAACGGAACGATTCTTACCGCAACGTTTAAAGTTCTTGAATCCGCTCAGAACGGTGACGCGACTGTAGCGGTTACATACTCATCAGGTGAAATTTCAAATTACAATGAAGATGATGTCGATTTTGAATTGGTAAGCGGAAAAATTACTGTTAAAGGCAGCGTATGTCCGCCACATAGCTATGAAGATACTGTTATATTGCCCACTTGTGTAACCGAAGGATATACCACACATGTTTGTAAGCTTTGCGGCGCGTCATATGTAGACGGTTATGTTGAGGCTCTCGGACACAGCTTTACAAATTACATTTCGGATAAAAACGCAACCTGCACGGAAGACGGAACAAAAACCGCAAAGTGCGATCGTTGCGACAAGACCGATACTGTAGCCGATAAGGGAACAAAGCTCGGTCACAGCTTTACAAACTACGTTTCGGATAAAAACGCAACCT
>DKDD01000157.1 GCA_002451715.1 Ruminococcaceae bacterium UBA6857
CAATCGGGTCGTTAAGCTCGGAGTATGCGTTTGCAAGCTCCCAGCCGTTCATATAAAACTCAAAACGTTCAACATAATCCGGTGCGTCGGGCTTACGCTTTGTGAGCGGAGAAATTTCAACCGGGTGATCCATAACAAAGGTCGGCTGAATAAGATGATCTTCAACATATTCTTCAAAGAAGAGGTTGAGGATATCGCCCTTTTTGTGGCGCTCTTCAAATTCAATGCCTTTTTCCTTTGCAAGAGCCTTTGCTTCTTCATCGGTCTTTACGGTTGTGAAGTCAATGCCGGAGTACTTTTTAACGGCATCAAGCATTGTAATTCTTTCAAACGGCTTTGAAAGATCCATTTCGATTCCGTTGTAGCTGAATTTTTCACTGCCGAGAACTTTTTTTGCAACGGTTCTGTAAAGATTTTCGGTAAGATCCATCATGCCGTGGTAATCGGTATAAGCCTGATAAAGCTCCATGAGGGTAAATTCGGGGTTGTGTCTTGTGTCGATACCCTCGTTTCTGAAAACGCGGCCGATTTCATAGACACGCTCAAGTCCGCCGACGATGAGACGCTTGAGGTAAAGTTCAAGCGAAATGCGAAGTCTGAGATCTTCGTTAAGAGCGTTGAAGTGGGTTTCAAACGGTCTTGCCGCAGCACCGCCCGCATTTTGAACAAGCATCGGGGTTTCAACCTCAAGAAAGCCCTGTGAATCAAGAAAACGTCTGATTTCACGAATGATGAGCGAACGCTTGATGAAGGTATCCTTTGATTCGGGGTTTACGATAAGGTCAACATAACGCTGACGGTATCTTGCGTCGGTATTGGTAAGACCATGAAACTTTTCCGGAAGCGGAAGAAGTGACTTTGAAAGAAGGCGGATACTCTTTGCATGGACGGAGATTTCGCCCCTTTTTGTTTTGAAAACAAAGCCCTTGACTTCAACAATGTCACCGATGTCCCACTTTTTAAATTCGGCAAATTCTTTTTCGCCTATGTCGTCGATTCTGACATATGACTGAATGTTTCCGCTGCGGTCGGAAAGTACGATAAAGTTCGCCTTGCCCATATCACGCCATGCGATGATACGTCCGCAGATTGAAACGTCTTGATTTTCAAGTTCGTCAAAGCGAGCCTTGATTTCGGCGTTTGTGATTGACTGGTCGGCAAGAGTGATTTGGAACGGGTCTTTTCCATCCTGCTGAAGGGCGAAAAGCTTTTCCATTCTTATCTTCTTGAGTTCGTTAATATCTTCCGAAGGCTGTTCTAAAGCCTTCTTATTCTTCTTTTCTTCTGACATTCAAAAACGTCCTTTCAAACAATTGGATTGAAAATTAAAACAAGATTACTTTGTAATCTCCATAACTTCATACTTAATGATTCCGCAGGGTGCTTCAACTTCAACGATATCGCCGACTTTATGGCCGAGAAGAGCCTTTGCAACGGGTGATTCATCGCTTGTGAGGCAGTCGTCGCCCTTGTCTTTTGAGGTTGAGGTTGAACTGATGATCTGATATTTATAGGTATCGCCGTATTCGAGATCCATGATTTTTACTTTTGAACCGAGCTGAATAACGTCTGTGCTGAGTGCGTCCTCATCAATGACTTTTGCCATTGAGAGAATGTTTTCGATTTCGCTGATTCTTGCTTCAAGTTTGCCCTGGTCGTTACGGGCTTCTTCGTACTCACTGTTTTCGGACAAGTCGCCGAACGAAAGAGCAACCTGAATTTTTTCTTTGATTTCCTGGCGTCCGACAACTTTAAGGTGTTCAAGTTCCTCTTCAAGTTCTTTAATGCCGGCTGAGGTGAGCAAAATTTCCTGTGCCATTAAAAATCATCCTTTCTTATTTAAAGCGCAATACGCCTGTTGGTTTTCCGTCGATTAGTTATTATATAATATTTTGGCTTGATATGTCAAGGAAAATCAGGGATTTAAGTTTTTTTGCTTCAACAAATCGACTTTTGAAAACGTCAATTTTAAGTACGTAATAAAACTTCGGCTGTGTCACCATATTTTTTTGACTTATATTGACTATATGAAAATTACATGATATACTTCAAATGGGTTTTTAGTTGCCGTTTTATATTACCCGGTCATGAAAACCGAAAGGAGAAAAAAGCATGAAGAAAAAACTAAAAAAATCAGTAATCATTTTAATTGTTATTCTTGCGCTTTGCGCCGTTTCGGCTGCGGTTTATTCAAGAATAAACTCCGAGAAAGAAAAGGAAACCACCGCTTCGGCTTATGAGTATGTTTTTTTCGGTTCATATCCGCAAAGCGAAGTGACGGACAAGGACACAATTTCAAAGCTTTCGGCCCTTGATAACCTTGAATGGAAAAGCTATGGATATTACTCCGGCAACAACAGCTACGGTTCAATGGAACAAAACGACTTTATGAAATATGCCGATGTCAGCTTAAATAAAGAGATGTACAGAGCGGTTACATTTAGCAACGAACGCCCCGAATATACATATTGTAAGCCGGGTTCGACAAGAACACAGTTAAATAACAATTATGAGACCGAAAAAATTTATTGGTTTAAGTTTGAACCGATAAAATGGCGTATCCTTGACAAAAACAGCGGTCTTGTTATGAGCGAATATGTACTCGATTCGCAAGCATACAGCAACACCGTATACAGCATAGCTTCCGAAAACGATCTCAACGGTGACTTTTGGAACGATGAAGCGAATACAAATTATGCCAACGATTATTACACAAGTTCAATAAGAAAATGGCTCAACAACGATTTTTATAACACGGCGTTCAGCAAAAATGAAAAAGACGCAATTGATGTCACTCATCTTGATAATTTTGCATATAACGATGACAGCGGCAAATACGACGGAAAAGATTGCGACGACAAAATTTTTCTTCTTTCATTCAAGGATATTCTTAACGCTCAATACGGTTTTGATCCGAACCCCGAAAACGAGGACATTTCAAGAAGAGCAAGCGGAACCGATTACGCAAAATGCCAAGGACTCGGTGTTGAAAGTTTTATGGGCAATCAAAAAGAATTACTGACTGCAGAAGGAAAAAGTCCCGCAGAATGGTGGCTTCGTTCAGCAGGTTCAAAATCTTATTCCGCTGTTTGTGTTCCGTATACCGGTCGCGCTGTCAATTACAGCTACACCGGACTTGTTTCAACCACAACTTACGGTATCAGACCGGCGTTAAAATTTGTTGAAGGCTATAAGTTTTCATGAAAACAAGAACAAACAAGGTGATACGACAGTCAAAAAAGACTGCTGTATCACCTTTCTTTTACGTCCTCTTTTTCAAAATTTTGCGTATTTCCTGTAATCTTGTCCGCACGGCGGAGGGAGAGATTTTTTGAACAGAAGCAATCTCGCGGCTCGTCCAGCCGTCGGTCTTGAGAGTGACGATTTCTCTGTCACGCGGCGAAAGATCGTTCAAAAGCGCCTTTGTTTCCGCGGCGGTCACGTCATCGAACACACCGACGTTTTCGGCCTTATGCAAAGATTCGCAGTTTTCCGAAAGCTTCTTTTGGCGAAGTTTGTCAACAAGAACATTCTTTGCGATTTTGAAAATGAGCGACTTTTTGTTCTTGATTTCCGTCACGCAGGGAATGTACGCCCAAAGTTTCATAAAAACAGTTTGGGCAAGATCCTCCGCCTCGTTTCGGTCAAACCGCTTTGAAAAATAGGACACGACGGCTTTATAGTACTGCGAGTACAGCTCGTTAAAAATTTCGATTGGATTGTTATAAGTACTCATTCTTTAATTTTTACGGTATTCCCGACCTGCGAATTTGCGCTGACATAGCCGTAAATCTCACGACGGCAAAGCACGCTGTTTCCGGCAATGAAAGAGATACGCTTTTCCTTAAGTCTGTTCACGGTCACGTCGTCTTCAAAATCAATGCTGTTTCCGGCTATAAGGGTGAAATCATCGGGCAGATTTTCAAGCATTGAAGCATCAATTTTTACATGGTTCGGATAAACTTTGTACTCCCCTTTCGGTTCGGCTTTAATCAGCGCGCCGTTGAGGTCCTCAACCGAGTAATTTGCGCCTTTCAATGCGACTGCCGCACCGTTGATATAAACAAGTGCCTTTTTTTCTTTTGTTGCAATGATTACCGCTCCATTGGCAAGGTACTTTTCGCCGTCAACCACGCTGTCATCGTCAAGCAGTGACGCTCCGTTTATCATGTGAACATTTTCGCCGTTTTCAAGATAAATCCTTGACGCACAATTTTCGACATTAATGTTTGAAAGCTCGTTTGTCCATTCTTTATCTGCGTCTTTCGGAAGAATCAGGCAAGCGACATTTTTAATGCTTTTGATTTTTCTGAGTGCCTCTGTCGAGTAGTTGCGAAAATCAAGTATTGCGATATTTTTATATTTTTTCTTAAACATTTTTCTTGCTCCTTTTGTTTTTTGAAGTGCGCTTCACTAAGTAAGACGGATGGGGAAAGAAAAGTGTCGGGTGAAATTCAATGTTTTTAGTCGATACGTAGTCATATGGTATAAAATATCACTATTTTCCAACACCGAATATTATAACAAATGCGATTATACCAAGCAAGGAATAACGAAGAAGCTGAAAGCAACGGATATGATGAAATGGATAGAATTGATGAATAACATTAGAGCCTGTGCAGATGAGATTGTATTGAATGATATG
>DKDD01000108.1:0-8603 GCA_002451715.1 Ruminococcaceae bacterium UBA6857
CTCCCCTTTCGTTTTCCGGCGCACCGTGAATCAAAGCAAAGTATTCTTTTTGAAGCTCCCTTTCCGCCGCCTGGCGAGAAAGAGCCGCCGCTGCCGCCTTTGTTTTGGCATAAACCATCATGCCTCCGACTCCGCGGTCAAGGCGGTGTATCGGATAAATTTCGCCGTTTGTGAGCGTTTTGAGTGTGGTTACAAGGCTGTCGTTCCCCTCGCCTTGCGAAAGTAATCCGACAGGCTTTATGCAAACAATCACGCTTTCATCCTCAAAAAGTATTTTCATTTTTACACCGTCCTTTTCTTGCTTGGTTCATAAGCAAAAGCCGACTTTTGCCGGTACCAAAAAGCGGGAAGGAGCTTTTCCTTCCCGCTTATCTGCAAATTACTTTGCGTAGTCAACGGCTCTTGTTTCGCGAATCATATTGATCTTAATCTGACCCGGATATTCAAGCTCGTCTTCAATCTTTTTGACAATTTCATGAGCAACAAGCGCCATCTGATCGTCGCTGATTTTGTCAGGCTTAACAATAATTCGAACTTCGCGTCCGGCCTGAATTGCAAACGCTTTTTCAACGCCCTTGAACGATTCGGAAATCGCTTCAAGCTGTTCAAGACGTTTGATGTAATTTTGAAGATTTTCTCTTCTTGCACNNCTGGCCGGGATACTCCAGCTCGGATTCGATCTTGTGCGCAAGGTCGTGCGCCAGCAGGATCATGTTGTCCTCGGTGACCTCCTCGGGCTTGACCATGATGCGTATCTCGCGCCCCGCCTGAATGGCGTAGGAGCTTGCGATGCCGGGGAAGCTCTTGGAGACCTCTTCGAGCTTTTCAAGACGCTTGACGTAGTTTTCGATATTCTCGCGTCTTGCGCCGGGACGGGAAGCAGAGATGGCGTCCGCCGCCTGAACAAGGCAAGCGATAATGCTCTTCGGTTCAACGTCGCCGTGGTGAGCTTGGATTGCATTGACAATAATGTCGTTTTCCTTGTACTTTTTGGCGTACTCAACGCCGAGTTCGATATGCGAGCCGTCCTGTTCATGGTCAACGGCTTTACCGATATCGTGCAAAAGGCCTGCGCGTTTTGCAAGTTTGATGTCTGCGCCGAGTTCCGCCGCCATAAGACCTGCGATATACGAAACTTCAAGCGAATGGTTCAAAACGTTCTGGCCGTAACTTGTGCGGTATTTGAGACGTCCGAGAAGTTTAACAAGTTCATTGTGGATTCCGTTTACGCCGGCATCAACAACGGCTCTTTCGCCTGCTTGGCGGATTGCCTGTTCAACTTCACGCTTTGATTTTTCATAAATTTTCTCGATGAGTGCCGGGTGAATACGTCCGTCGGCAATGAGCTTTTCAAGAGTGATTCTTGCAATTTCTCTTCTTACGGGATCGAACGATGAAAGTGTAATCGCTTCGGGCGTGTCGTCAATAATGAGGTCAACACCGGTGATTGTTTCAAGCGTTCTGATGTTTCGGCCTTCGCGACCGATGATTCTTCCCTTCATTTCGTCGTTGGGAAGGGCAACAACGGAAACGGTGGCCTCCGAAACGTGGTCGGCTGCACAGCGCTGAATTGCCGTTGTGATGATTTCTCTTGCAAGAGCGTCGGACTCGTCACGAACCTTTTGTTCATATTCCATGATTTTGACCGCTTTTTCTCTTATGAGCGTTTCTTCCAATGTCTGAAGTAAATATACCTTGGCCTGTTCTTTTGTATAGCCCGATATTTTTTCAAGCATTTCTAACTGACTTCTTTTGATGCTTTCTGCTTCGGCAAGTTGGGTTTCGGACTGCTTGATTTTTTTGTTCAGCAGTTCTTCTTTTTTCTCAAGCGAATCAGTCTTTTTGTCAAGACTTTCTTCCTTTTGAATAATTCTTCTTTCCTGTCTTTGAACTTCGTTTCTTCTTTCGCGAAGTTCTTTTTCGGTTTCGGTTCTCGAACGGTGAATTTCGTCCTTAGCTTCAAGAATAGCTTCTTTCTTTTTTGTTTCCGCTTCGTTTACCGCCTGATTAATAATGCGGGTAGCTTCTTCATTCGCAGAACCGAGAAGACCTTCGGCAGTCTTTTTTCTGTGTATACCGCCGAGTATAAAGCCGATAATTCCAAACGCAACCGCGCAAACAATTGCGACGATTACGGGTACTAACCAATCTCCCAAAGTAGCAGCACCTCCTTCTTTTTAAAAATTCTCCACTAAAAATCATCAAAAGAATTACAGTAATGTTACTCGAAGACAGCGTATAAAAAAGTAAAGTCAAACGCTTTACGATGCAAATCGCTATCCTTGATATTTTAAACCATTTGTTCAAAAATGTCAAGTATAGCGGCAGAAACTTATGTTGCATATATACAAAAATTTTATTGGAAAAAGTCCGCAAAACAAAAGCGCCGCAAACCTCATTAGGTAAGCGGCGCATGCTCTTTTAATAATTTTTAATCATCAAAATTGTCTTTTTTGTCGGAATTTTCTGTGTTGTCGACTTCGGACGAAATCTTTTTGCGCTTTGTCCAAATGTAGCCTGCAAGACCGCCGAGAGCAATGATACCGGTCGGTGCGGCGGCAACTTCGGGGTTTTCTTTAATTGTTTGAACCGTTTTTTGAACGAAAGATTTGTTTTCGGTTGTTCCGGTCATCGACGAATATTTCGAAATTGCGTTGGCGGCCTGCTCGCCGTTAACATAGGTCTCGCTCATAAGCTGTTCAAGATAGCCGAAGTCGATTCCGTCGGAACCTTTTACCGGACTTGACTTATATCCGTCATTTGAAGAAGCGGTTGTTGTTTCAGAACCGTAAGTTGTGAGAACACTGCCGCTGTTTGAAGAAGCGGTTGTTGAAAGCATTGAATCAACATTCGACATAATGCCGTCTACGATATTGTTTGCCTTTTCGCTATCCGCGGGAATTACACTGTTGATTGCGTCTTGAATACCGGCAACAACATTGTTTTGGGCATTGCTGTTTTTGGTTTCGGCAACGGATTTTCTGATAACATGGAACTTATATGTTACGGTTTCGGCCGGACTTGCCGTGTCTGCATAGGTAACTTTAAGTTCAATATCATCGGTGTTCTTTGTCGGATCAAGCGAATATGCAAGCGTTTGACTCGGAGAAATCGGATTTCCGGCAAGGGTCATCGAAAGATTTGCATTGTCACCGCCAAGCTGGTCGGCAAGTACGAACGGAGTGAACCAAATTTTTGTGCAGTTATTTGCAACATAAAGATTATAGTTAAAAATATCGCTGTAAAATTCCTCGTCAAGCGGGAATTTTCCGTTTGCACAAGCTTCTTTGAAAAGCTCTTCGCAAGTTGCGTCGATTGAATAATCAACCTCGGATTCGTTCAGCATTGTTTGAAGAATAAGCTTTGCAACGGCGTTTTTCTCGGTACTCTTGTCTGCAACAACAAGGCGAATCGGATCAATATGCACATTGTAAGCCGTGTCGAGAATTGAAGCGAAGTATGCGTAATCGACATACTCTTTTTGCGCTGTTGTTGCCGTATTGTAAGAATCAAGAGGAACTTTGTAATCGTTCGAAGCCGCGGTAATAACCTTTGCCCAATGGAAAATTTCGCTGTTTCCGGGGTTATTGCTTATCGGAAGTTCGTCAAACTGTGAAATATATGTTTTAATGCTGTTGACAGCAAAACCCGAAACGGTGTCAACACCGGACGGAAGAAAAGTTCCTGTAAGTTCGGAAAGAATCAGGCAGATTGCGCTGTCAAGAGAAATACCCTGAGGGAAATCAATCTTTTTATCATAGAGAACATAAACTGCGTTATATTTGATTGCAGAATAAACAACGGCAACTTTGATTTCGTCTTCGGAAGTTTCAAGCGGCGGAATCGTAATGCCGCGACTTCTGAGATAAGCTTTCATGGTGTCGCTGTCCTGGGTCATGCCAAGCGCAACAACCGTATAATACAAAACGTCAATAATCTGGCTGTAAGCCGCAGAAACGGTGTCCTCGTTAATAAGATTAAGAGCGGAATAATTACCCACTTCTTCAATGAAATCGTCGAAAGTATGGCTGTAAGGATACTCTGCCTGCGGAACGATACGTGCAGAAGCGATTTGATTTGTACTGTCGCGGATAACAACGTTATCGAGCCACGCTTTGCTATATTGCGGAGATGTTGAACGCGGATTGCCGGGAACAACTTTCACGTTGCCATTGGTAGTTATTACACTTGCAGAAACGCAAAACGGCGCACAAACAAGACCCGCCGTAATCAGCAGGACAAGCAAAAACGAGCAAAGCCTTTTTATTTTCAAGAGCAATACCTTCTTTCCTTTTCATGAGCAGAAAACGTTTTCTGCTCTTCCTTCGGCGAAAAATCAAGCCACGCCGACCGCAATACATAATGCAAACAATTTTATACTCTGATATAATACAACCTTTTTCTCTCAAAGTCAACCGAAGAGAAAGAATTTTAAATTTATTTCACGAAGTTTTTTTATTCGCCATGCTTTTTGCTCCGTTAGAAATGAAAATTATACAAAAAAGCGCCGCTCTTTCGAGCGGCGACAGTTTTTAGCAAAATTAATAATTCTCTTTAAGACCTTCTTCGTCAAAAAGGAAGAGCGACTGAAGACAAATATCAAGACCTTTTTCGATTGTTTTCGGAATAAGGTTATCGGCTGTATCTTCTCTTGTGTGATAATACTTCGGCGGACCGGGGTTCATGGCTGCAAGAGTTGCGGCGGGAACGCCGAGCTTTGTAACTGCGGCAGCGTCGGAAGCTCCGAGATATACCGATGCATACGGAAGGTCAAGCCCTGCCATTTCCGCGCCCTTTTTCATGAGTGCGCAGACTCTCGGATCGGTTTTAACCGTTCCGGTCATGTCACGGCTGTAGATAGCCATATCTTCATAGTCGCGAAGTGTGTCCATACCAAAGTATACGGTTTCAACCTCTTTAAGCTCTTTTTCGTGAGCCTTTGAAAAAGCTCTTGCACCGCGAAGACCGGCTTCTTCCGAACCTGTTGTGAGTGCAACAACTTCGGTGTTTTCAAATCTGATATCATTATCTTCAAGATACTTGAGAACTGCGATTGCGGTTACGGAACCGGTAAGGTTATCATTAGCTCCGTCAACGGGAAGCTTAAAGTTTACAAAGAACAAAACAGCAATGAATCCGGGAATAAAAGCAAGCTGAATGTACTGAAGAACTTTCACAAAACCTTCAAGTTCTGCATTGACTGCTCCGCCTTTGATTACGGAAACAAGCGAAACAACAAAAACAAAAAACATTCCGACAACGGCATAAACTCCGACGGTGAAAAGAAGGTTCTTTCCGCCAAGGTGGGTATATGTCCATTCATAGGACGAGTCAACGTGACCGG
Source organism: Ruminococcaceae bacterium UBA6857 (assembly GCA_002451715.1). Lineage (GTDB taxonomy): Bacteria > Bacillota > Clostridia > Oscillospirales > Acutalibacteraceae > UBA6857. The sequence continues at coordinate 5,345 of DKDD01000108.1, forward strand.
AGAAAATGATTCTTCTTTTAACCTCACCGGTCGGTTTTCTTGTTCCCACAACGTTTGTTGAAGTGGCTTTCGGGAAAAGCGGATCAAGAAATTCCCAATACATGAGAAATTCGGCAAAAAGGCAAACAAGTGCGATTACCGCAAGAACAAGCGACACGATCGGCATTTTGAGGAATGAGAACAAAATCGCAAGAAGCATCGCCGTTCCGTCGATAGCGACCCAGCCCATAAAGGCATACTTGCTGATTTGGAACTCTTCAAGCTTAACATCATCGGCACAGGTTTTCATTTCATCTTTAAAATGTTCCTGAGCTTTTCTTTCGTTTTCGCTGCCGGAAGCACGGGGACCGACTTCTTTGCAGACTTTTTTGATTTCTCTTATTGTGTAATTGGTATACATCCTCAGCGAAGAAGGATAGTTCTTTACACTCTCACTGGCTTTCAAAAACAATTACCCCTTTTCATAAAAATTCTTTTCTATACCGCATAAAACAGTGCAGAAAAAAACTTTCCCGAATGATTTTCCACATGTTTTATAACTATGTTTCATTTTATCATCTAAATCAACAAATGTCGATAGGTTTTTTTAAAATTAAAGATTTGTTAAAAAATTTAAAAATTTAGCCGCCGCAACGGTATTTTTCCGTCTGCGGCGGCTTTTGAGCTTTGCCGTTACGCAACAATTACCCAACACATCGCAATATAATTTCCGTCAACCGTTGTTGCTCTGATTTCGCAGGAGCCTTTTGAAACAGCGGTGACTTTTCCGTATTTATTAACGGTTGCGACTTTTGGATTCGTTGAAGTCCATTTGATTCGTTTGTTTGTTGCGTCTTCCGGAACAACCGTTGCAACAAGTTTAAGCGTGTCTTTAACGCTCATTTTGACAACGGCTTTGTTGAGCTTTATTCCGAGAACGTCGCGCTTTGTGACGGTGACAAGAATCATCGAACCTTTTCCGTTTCCGCCGTCTTTCGGCTTGCAGGTGATGATTGCTTTTCCGACTTTCAATGCGGTGAGCGTTCCGTTGGAATTAACCTTTACAACCGACGGGTCGCTCGATTCCCATTTGAGCTTTGCGCCCGAAGCGCCGGCAGGTTTAATAACAGGTTTAAGCGTTTTCTTTGTGTTAAGCGGCAATTCGATTTTTGCGTCTTTAAAAGTTACGCTCTTAATTTTTTGAAGAGTAACCTTAACGGTGCATTTTGCGGTTTTGTTGCCGTATTTTGTTTTGCATGTGATTGTTGCCGTGCCCGGAGCAACAGCCGTAACTTTTCCGTTTGCGTTGACCTTTGCAACCTTGGGATTGCTCGAAGTCCAGGTGACGTTCTTTACGGTTGTATCCGACGGAGTAAAAATGCAGTTGAGCTTGACCGACTTTTTAACGGCAAGGTTCATCGTTGCCTTGCTCAAAGCGATTGATTTAACCTTAACGTTTTTGACCGTTACTTCGCAGGTTGTTTTCTTTCCCGTGTCGCGTGTTGTGCAGGTGATTGTTGCCGTTCCCCTACCGACCGCGGTGACAACGCCTTTTGAATTGACGGTTGCAACCTTTTTGTTGCTTGATTTCCAAACAAGATTTTTATCGGTTGCGTTTTCGGGAAGTACCGTTGCAACAAGCGTTCTTGAACGACCGACATAAATTGTGCAGCTGAGCTTGTTGAGCGAAACGGAAGTTGTTTTGATAACCTTGTTGATTGTGACTGTGCAAACGTCAATGAATCCACCGTCATCCGCCTGGCAGGTAATTACAACCGAACCGGGTCTTTTTGCCGTGACTGTTCCGTTTGCGTTGACCGTTGCAAGGCTGTCGTCGGAAGAAATCCATGTGACCTTTTTGTTCGTTGCGTTGAGCGGATATATTGTCGGAACAAGGGTCATCGTGCTTCCGGCATAAATTGACGCGGCGTGTTTGTTGAGGCTGATTCCCGTTGCGTCAACAACAACGTTAACTTTGCATCTTGCGGTTGCAAAACTGTTGTCGTTTGAAGTTACGGTGATAAAAGCGGAGCCTGTTCCGACCGTTCTGATGAGTCCGTAGGAATCAACGGTGACGATTTTTGTGTTGGACGATTTGAACGTTACATCTTTGAAAGTTGCGTTTGCGGGAAGAACCGAAGCCGTTAAAAGATCGGTCTTGCCGAGTCTGATTGTTGTTGAAGTTTTGCTGAGAACAAGCTTTTCGGCGCTGATTTTCGGCAAAACAGTGACCGTACACATTGATGTATATCCGCCGTCGGTTGTTTTGCAAATGATTGAAACGGTGCCCGAACCGACGCCCGTTACAACGCCGTTTTTGTCAACGGTTGCAATCCTTTCGTTGCCGGAAGTCCAGCTGTAGCCTTTGTTTGTTGCTGCCGACGGAATAACCGACGCCGAAAGTTTAACGGTTTTTGTTGTATAGATTTCCGCGGTTTCGGGAGTTACCATAACACCGGTTACGGGAACGGTGACGGTAACGGTGCATTTTGCTGTGAAGCCGCCGTCTTCGCTTGTGCAGATGATTTCGCACTTACCGCCGTTTTTCGCGGTAACAAGACCGTTTGAATCAACAACGGCAACGTTTTCGTTTGTTGACTGCCACGTTACGTTTCTGTTGACTGCGTCGGCAGGAATAATCGTGCTGACAAGTCTTTCGGTTTTGCCGATTGAAATTGTGGTTTCGGATTTGTTGAGTCTGACATTTCCGACGCGCTGTGAAACACCGATAAGGCTGAGCGGGAAATTCTGCGCCCAGATTTTTTGAAGAAGATCGGACGGATGAGCACCGTCGATTGTGTATTCCGGAAGGAAAGCTTCCGGGTCGTTCGGGTTTGCAGAAATATCGTTGAAGTTTACATAGCCGTCATGAAGTCCCTGAGAAGCCGCCGTTGTTGCGAGCCATTCGTTGACATCAAGGGCAATTTGCCAGTCATGCTTAAATTCTTCTTCCGTGCGGACATATTTTCCGCCCGTTCCGAGATAGTCACGGGTGTTGCCTTTCCATTGAGTGATGCCGATAACGATAACCTTTATTCCTGCGCTATGGAGTGCACTGAACGCCTTTTTAAAGTCGTTGATAATTTCCTGCGCGGTGGGCTGTTTGATCCCCGGATACTGCTGCTGAATATCGGTGCAGACAGGGTGCATGATATCGTTCGCGCCGATTTTAATTATCGCATATTTAACGCCGGACTGAGAAATTACGTCGCGTTCAAGTCTGTCAAGCATTGATTCGCCGAAAATGAGCGAACCGTAGCCGAGACCTTCACCGCCGAGG
>DKDD01000108.1:8627-10073 GCA_002451715.1 Ruminococcaceae bacterium UBA6857
CCGCCGAGACGGTTGCCGATGATACCTTTGCCGAGAACGCCGACATTTGTTGTGCCCTGTTTGAAAATCTCTTCGCCGAGATACTGCGGAAATTCGTTCGAAATTGTTGAGTCGCCGACAACCGCAACGGTATAAGCATCCGTACCTGCGGCATATACGTCAAGCGTTGCAAGAACCGGAGTAACCTTGATGAAGCTGTATGACATTGCAATGTTAGACGGGTCAAAACCGAGAACAGCTTTGAGAATCTGCTTAACGATCGGACTGAGTTCGATTTCGGTCGAGATGCTGAACGATTCGGCGCGGGTCTGGTCGCCGCTGAAAGCAAGGTATGACCTTGAGCCGGAAAGACCTGCGGTTTTAATTTCGCTGAGGTTTTTCGCGTAAATGCTGATTGCGACTTCTTCCTGCGCGGTAACGTTAAATTCAACCGGGTCGGAATAGACCTCTTTGCCCGCCGGAATCGTAATGCTCGGCGAGCCGTTGTTGAACGTAACATATCTGAGCGTTGACGCATCAATATTTGCACCGTCGGTACATTTTGCAATTGTTGTTGTGTCAATTGTGAGTGGCTTGTTTCCGTAATAGTTTGAAAAACGGATTCGTGCCTTTGTTCCGCTCGCAGTCGGAACAATAACAGAACGGCAGGTTACATTTTTGAACTCGGCCGTTATGTATTCATAACCTTGGATTCCGATTTGAGTCGGAGCGGTTGACCATGCGCCGACCCATGTTCCAGTTTTTTCTTCGGTAACAACAGCCGAAGAAAAGAAAGTCATGCAAAGCGCTGCCGCCAAGGTGAGAACGACGGTCAAAAGAACTTTTGAAAGCTTCTTCATAATTGTAACTCCTTATCCGCAAGAAGACCTTGCTTTAGATTTCTATAAAGTATATTAAATCAACAGTTTGTTTCAACAGTTGAAACTTTTCTTTAATATTTTTATTTTTTAGCGGACGAAACTTTTTCTTTTTCGCCATTTTTCTTTTTTTCAAGCGTTTTTTTGACGGAAAGACCGAGGTAGGCCAAAACTGCAACAAGCGCAACGACTTCAAGCGCAATGAACCACGTTGAAGTGATTACGGCGGAAACACCCGTCATGATAAGGCGGAAAACGCTAAGCTGAACGTCGTTTGCGGCAACAAGATTGATTGTTGTGATTTCGCCGCCGGCATAGTAAACTTTCGCCTGGCAAATCACATCGCCTGCACTGACCGGTGCGGAAATTTTTTCGGGCAAAGTGTCGGCAATCGGTTCGATGAGAACAGAATCACTTGTTGCCCCGGCGGGAACAAGCGCCGAAGTTTCTTTTTCCGGAACAAGGCGAAGACTGTCGCCGTTTCTTCCGGCAATAACATTGACAATCGTTACGGTTTGATTCGCCGTTGCAACAACTCTGAAACGAATGTTGTCATAAACCCACGCAACAAGTTTTTTTGCGTCGGTAA
>DKDD01000108.1:10146-15472 GCA_002451715.1 Ruminococcaceae bacterium UBA6857
GCCGTCAATGTCTTTATACTCGCCGCCCATGACAATCGTAAGATAGGAATATCCGTCCTGCGACGAAACGGCCGCAATGCACTGCCCTGCCCCGTCGGTTGAAGTCTGCTTCCCGCCGGTGATTGACGAGTGATAATAAAGGCTTATTGTTTGGTTGAGCATTTTGTTTGACGCGCTGTAGGTTCTTTCTTCGTTTTGTTCCGTTGCGGGAAGAACAACTTCGCTTGCGGAAAACGCATCGCTGAACGTCGGATAGTTGAGCGCATACTTGATTATTTCGGCAACATCTTTTGCGGTTGTGTACTGACCGTCTTCGTCAAAACCGTGGATATTTTTAAGCTTCGTATTCTTGCAGCCGATTTTATCGGCAAGAGTCTGCATTTCGGCAACAAAAGCATCCGCAGAGCCCGAAATATCATAAGCAATAACCGACGCAACATCGTTTGCGCCATAGACGATCAAGGTATCGACAAGTTCTTTTTTTGTGTAGGTTTCGCCCGCTTTGAGATCGGCAACGCGAACGCCGTAGCTGTATTCAACAAGCGAAAGCGATTTTTCGGTAACTTTCACCTGCTCTTCAAGGTTGCCCCATTTTTCCATTGCAACAACCGAAGCAAGGATTTTTACAAAAGCGGCAGCCGGAACTTTTTTTTCTTCGTTTTTGCTGAACATCACCGAACCGTCGTCAAGGCTTATCATATAGTATTCTTTTGAATCGAGCTTATTTATAACTTCGGTTTCGTTGTTGTAATTTGCGAAAACGGTTGCCGAAGGAACCACGGCAAGCATTATGACCGTTACCGCCAAAAAAAGCGCAAAAATCTTCTTCACATTCATCACCCTGTAAAATTTTTCATCGCGGCGTTTTGCCGACAATTTTTTCAAACGATTGCAATATTCAAAAAAATATGATATATTAATCGTATGTCTGACAGCCGCGTCAGATTATATTCGATTAATTATAACAATTTTTTCACCGAAAATAAACCTTTTTGGTGAATTAATTTTAAATTTCCAAAATTTTTAGGGTGATTAACAATGATTTATGTTACCGGTGACATGCACGGTGTTCTTTCCCGCTTCGACGACCCGCGTCTTCGCGCGCTTAAAAAAGACGATGTTTTAATTGTCTGCGGTGATTTCGGCTTTCTTTGGGACGGTTCAAAAGACGAAATGAACACTCTCAAAAAACTTTCAAAGAAAAAATATACAATCTGCTTTATTGACGGAACACACGAAAACTTTGACATGCTTTCAAAACTCAAAGTCAAAAAGTGGCACGGCGGAAAAGTTCATCAAATTGCGGGGAACATTCTTCACCTTATGCGCGGACAGGTTTTTGAGCTTGAGGGTAAAAAAATTTTTACAATGGGCGGAGGCGAAAGCCCGGACATTGAAATCCGCTTTGAAATGAACACATGGTCCGAAATGGAAATTCCGACGCGCGACGAACTTGTTGAAGGCGTTGACAATCTTCAAAAATACGGCGGAAAGGTTGACATTATCATTACACACGAGCCTCCCGCAAGAATCAAGGAATTTCTCCTTCTTCAGCGCGAAAGCGTAACCGGCATTACCGCAATCAACACCTATCTTGAAGATGTCGGAAAAAGCTGCGAGTTTGAACATTGGTACTTCGGCTCGCTTCACCTTGACAAGATGATTTCAAAAACTCACATTTCGCTTTTCAACAATATTTTCAACGCCGTCACGGGCGAAGAAGTGAAATAAAAATCCATGCCGACTATTTCCAAAAAACAGTCGGCAACATTTTTATAACAAAACATACAAAAATACTATGTTTGTCGGTTTGCACACATTTTTACTTTTATTATACTGAAATTTCGCCGCTTTTAAACCAACACACCGTTGACACTTGTTACACAATGTGATAAAATTAAGTATATTTTGCCGCCTTATCTGCGGCAAACAAATTTCAGAACGGAGGATTATAAAATGCCTTTCTCAGATTTCGGAATCTTCCTCGGTGATGTTTCACTCGTCGAAGAAAACTACTTCACTAAAGACCCGATGAAAGCACAAAACACTGTTCTCAAAAAAATTCTTCGCAGAAACAAGAACTGCGAATACGGCAAAAAATATAACTTTGCCGATATCAAATCTTTCAGAGAATATCAGGACAAAGTTCCCCTTTCAACCTATGCCGATTACGAGCCTTACGTTGACCGTATGCTCAAAAACCGCGAAAACAACCTTATGTTCACAGGTTGGAACGTTCGCTACTGTTCTTCTTCCGGAAGTCTCGGAAAGCCGAAGATTCTTCCGAAATCGGTCAAAGACCTTTGGACAATGCAATGCATTGGTTTTTCCGCTTCGGTTGCGACCGCCGCACACTGGATCAAAAAGCACCAGAACAAGCGTATGCCCGCTTCAATCGGCCCGCTTGCCCTTGTTCTCACCGGTCACAAACTTGAAGACGGCAAGCAGTGCAACGGCGCCGGTCAGATTCCGCTTACATATCTCAAAGCGATTACACCGTTTTTCTGCACCACTCCGCTCGACCTTCTTTATCCCGAACACGAAGAACTTCTTGACACCGCATATCTTCAGACTTTCTTCGCCGTAAAGAACGAAAAGGTCAGCTATCTCGGCTCAATGGTAATCACACTTCTCACAACGATGTTTGACTGCCTTGAAGAAAAATGGGAAATGATTTGCCACGACATTGAAACCGGCACGATCGACCCGAGCGTAAAGATCACTCCCGAACTTCGCGCAAAATTCACAAGAAAGCTCAAGCCCGATCCCAAACGCGCCGCTTTCCTTAGAAAAGAATTTGAAAAAGGCTTTGACGATCCCATCGCCCCGCGCATTTGGCCGAATCTCACTTGGGCTTACGGCATGATCAACTCGACGCTTCATGCCTATGTTGACAAGCTCAAGAGATACATCGGCCCCGACATTCCGATTCACAACATGGGTTATGCCGCAGCCGAAGGCTTCTTTGCAATGGCTACCGAACTCAACGTTACAGACGGCGTTTTGCTTCCGAACTTTGTTCTTTTTGAGTTCCTTCCGATAAGCGAAGGCGACGAAGAATCGGACCACAACATGCGTCCGCTCCTCATCAACGAGCTTGAAGTCGGAAAAACATATGAACTCATCGTTTCAAACTTCTCCGGTCTTTACAGATACCGCATGGAGGACGTTGTTAAGGTTACCGGAATGTATAACAACACTCCGCGCGTTGAGTTCCTTTACAGACTCGGACTCAGCATGAACCTTGCAAACGAAAAGACCACTTCGCAGATGGTTGACTGGGCGGCAGACGAAACCGCCAAAGAAATGGGCGACGAATTTGTCGGTCACAGCTTCAGCTATGACTATTCGACCAATCCACCGCGTTACTGCATGCTTGCAGAAACCACCCATGACGTAAGCGAAGAGGACAGACAAAAGTATATCGACATTCTTGACGAAAAGCTCAAAGGCGTTAACGAAAAGTATTTCAAATACAGACGCTGGGGTATGATCAACCGTCCGGAGATTCTCTTCCTCCAGCAGGGAACCTACAACGAATACAAGGAAATGCTTCGTCAAAAAGGCGTTGTTCTCAACCAGATCAAGCCTGTCACGGTCATCAACACCGATGAAAGACGCGAATTCTTCTTCTCTCATGTTGCAACTCCCGGCGAACACAACATCGTTTCGAAATAATCAACAAAAATAAAAGCTGCCGCATTTAGCTAAAAAGCTAAGTGCGACAGTTTTTTGTTACAGTATAATGCAAATCAAGCCGCTGCATCCCTCGTTGATAACACGTTCGAGCGTTTCCTGAATCTTCATTCTTGCGTCGGTCGGCATTTTATAAAGCTTGTTGTGCAAACCTTCGTTAACAAGGCTGTTGAGCGATTTTCCGAAAATATTCGACTCCCAAATTTTTGAGGGGTCTTCTTCAAATTCCTTAAGCAAATACATTATAAGTTCTTCCGACTGACTTTCGGTTCCGACTATCGGAGCGACTTCGGTTGAAATGTCGCAGCGCATCATGTGAATCGACGGCGCTTCCGCTTTAAGCCGCACGCCGTACCGTCCGCCCTGCTTCATGATTTCCGGGTCCTCAAGCGTGAGTTCTTCCATTGTCGGCATGACTATTCCGTAACCCGTATTTCTGCAATCTTCAATCGCGCCTTTGAAATGCTCGTATTCCTTTTTAATTTTCGAAAGCTCGATAATGTCGCTCATGAGACCCTGCTCGTCTTTGATTTCAAGCCCGGTTTTTTCGGTCAGTATTTTATAGAACAGTTCGGGTTTCACCGTTACGCAAACCTTTACACTGCCTGTTGATAAATCAATGCTTTCAATGCGGCTGCCGGTGATATCATCCGCGGACGAAACGCACGACGAAAAACTTTCGGCGTCCTTAACTTTTTTCATCGTTTTTGCCGCTTCAAAAACCGAAGAGTAGATTTCACTTCTGAGCCAATGCCCTTTTTCAAGGCGTGATATCCACGGCGCAAAGTCAATTTTCATTTCTGTCAGCGGAAATTCATAAAGCAACGAGCGAAGTATTTCTGTGATTTCCTTTTCGTTCAAATCAATACAATTGACAGGAATTACGCTGACGGAATATTTCTCTTCAAGCTCATGTGCAAGCTTTTGTGCGCCGGAACTTTTTGGGTCAACACAGTTGAGAAGAACAACAAACGGCTTTTTAATCTCTTTGAGTTCGTTTATGACCCGTTCTTCCGCCTGGGCATATTCTTCGCGGGGGATTTCTCCGATTGAGCCGTCTGTTGTTACAACAAGACCGATTGTCGAATGTTCGTCAATAACCTTTTTTGTTCCGATTTCGGCAGCCATATTAAAAGGAATCTCTTCTTCGAACCACGGTGTTTTAACCATTCGCGGCTGTTCGTTTTCAATATATCCGAGCGAACTCGGAACTATGTAACCCACGCAGTCGATAAGCCGAACGTTGAAACGCGCTTTTTCCTCAAGCGTAAGTTCAACGGCATCTTCGGGAATAAACTTCGGTTCGGTTGTCATAATTGTTCGACCCGACGAAGATTGCGGAAGCTCGTCTGTTGCGCGGTCGCGCTTCGCCTGTTCGTTGATATTCGGCAAAACAAGAACATCCATAAAGCGTTTTATGAACGATGATTTTCCGGTTCTTACAGGGCCGACAACGCCGATGTATATATCACCCTGTGTTCGGGACGAGATTGAAGAATAAATATCAGTGCTTGTCATAAACATTCCTCCGAGCTTTACTTTTGCATTTGTTAATTTGTATGAAAGCTGCGTCCGGATTATTACAATTCACCCAAACAACAAAAAAGCCGCCTTTCGGCGGCTTTTCTCA
>DKDD01000108.1:15489-19489 GCA_002451715.1 Ruminococcaceae bacterium UBA6857
AAAAAAAAAAACCGCCGACAGAACGCCGACGGTTTAAAATTACTGAAAGATAATTATTTAAGAGTAGCTTTTGCGCCTGCTTCTTCAAGCTTAGCCTTAGCAGCTTCAGCGTCGTCCTTGCTCATAGCTTCCTTAATTACCTTCGGAGCGCCGTCAACGGCTTCCTTAGCTTCCTTAAGGCCAAGACCGGTGAGTTCACGAACAGCCTTGATAACAGCAATCTTGTTTGCACCGACTTCAGTAAGTTCAAGGTCAAACTCAGTCTTTTCTTCAGCAGCGGCAGCAGCTTCAACCGGACCTGCAGCAACAACGGCAGCAGCAGCGGAAACGCCGAATTCATCTTCAACAGCGTGAACGAGCTCTGAGAGTTCGAGAACTGTCAAAGTCTTCAAAGTATCAATAATAGCAGTAATTTTTTCTGACATGGTAATTATACCTCCAATTTGTTAATGTTAAGAAAAGTCGTCTCACGCTTCTGCGGGAGCTTCTGCAGCTTCCTCAGCGGGAGCAGCTTCGCCGTCTTTGTCAACAATAGCCTGAACAGCACNNCGATCATAGCAGTAACTTTCTCTGATGCCATGGTAATTAACCTCCGATAAATTATAGTAATAAATTTTAAAATTATTCAGCAGCCGGTGCTTCTGCTTCTGCGGGAGCAGCGGTCTCTGCTGTGGGAGCCTCCTCGGCATCTTCTGCCGGAGCTTCACCGCTCTTATCAACAATAGCCTGAACAGCACGGGCGAAAGCGGAGATCGGAGCCTGGAAGGCGCCGAGTACCTGAGCAAGAAGAACTTCGCGTGACGGAAGTTTTGCAAGTCCGGTAATTTTTGCAACGTCGATAACTTCTTTGTCAATGAAGCCGTTTTTAACTTCAAAGCCGTTGTGTGTGTCTGCAAACTTGCAAAGAATGCGAGCAGCAGCAACGTAATCATCTGCACTTGTAGCGATAGCAGTTGTTCCTTCAAGAACAGATTCAAGACCATTGAGTTCGGTCTCTGCGATTGCAAGGCGAAGAAGTGTGTTTTTAACAACCGTGTATTCAACGCCTGCCTCACGAAGCTCCTTACGAAGAGCAGTGTCGTCGGTAACTGTGACGCCCTTGTAATCAACGATTACGCCGGCACATGCAGCATTAAGACGGGAAACAAGACCTTCAACGATCTGCTTTTTCTGTTCCAAAACTTTTGCGCTTGGCAAGATGAATTCACCTCCTGAAAAAATTTGGTTTCAGCCGTACCCTATTAGGTGATAATATAAAAAGCGCCTTTCCTTCGAAAAGCCGAGAAAAGGCGCAACATAAAAATCAAATAAAATTGAATTTATGCTGAAATTACCTCGGCAGGCGGCAACAAATGTTACCTTTAAGAAATCACCTGCTGTCTTAGGGGCGACAGCTTGAATATTATACCGCACAAATTGCTTTGTGTCAAGTATTATTTTTATTGACCGCCGAAATAATTTCGAAGATCATTCAAAGGGCTTGAATCAGCCCTGAACGGCAGCGGAACCAACCTTGTTCGGGTTGATGCGGATGCCGGGGCCCATTGTTGCGGTAACAACACATGAGCGGATATACTGACCCTTTGCCGAAGCGGGCTTTGCCTTAATGATTGCGTCAAGGAGAGTTGTGAAGTTTTCATTGAGCTTTTCCTTGCCGAAGGAAGCCTTTCCGATCGGGCAGTGAATGATATTTGTTTTGTCAAGACGATATTCGATCTTACCGGCCTTAGCTTCGGTAACAGCCTGAGCTACGTTCGGAGTAACGGTACCTGCCTTGGGAGAAGGCATAAGTCCGCGCGGTCCGAGGATTTTACCGAGACGACCAACGAGTCCCATCATGTTGGGAGCTGCGATTGCAACGTCAAAGTCCATCCAGCCTTCGCCCTGAATTCTTGCAACAAGATCTTCAGCGCCGACAACTTCTGCGCCTGCAGCTTCAGCTGCTTTTGCATCGTCGCCCTTTGCGAAAACGGCAACGCGAACCTGTTTACCTGTTCCGTTCGGAAGGACAACAGCGCCGCGAACCTGCTGGTCAGCGTGACGTGAGTCAACACCGAGGCGGATATGAGCTTCGATTGTTTCGTCAAATTTTGCGGTTGCGGTCTTTACTGTGAGTTCGAGAGCGTCCGCAGGATCATAAAGTGTTGCTCTGTCAAAAAGCTTTGCGCTTTCGACATACTTTTTTCCATGTTTCATAATTTCATCCTCCTATAGAGTGGTTAATCGGATTTTTCCTCCCACCCGGAAGCATTTAGTCAGCGACTACAATGCCCATGCTGCGAGCTGTTCCGGCTATCATACTCATAGCGGATTCAATGCTTGCGGCGTTCAAGTCGGGCATTTTCTGCTCTGCGATCTTTCTAACCTGCTCACCGGTAATTGTTGCGACCTTTGTTCTGTTCGGAACACCTGAACCGCTTTCGATTCCGCAAGCCTTTTTGATAAGGACTGCCGCCGGCGGAGTTTTTGTTACGAATGAGAATGTGTGGTCAGCATAAACTGTGATGACAACGGGAATGATGAGACCGATGTCATTCTTAGTACGCTCGTTAAATTCCTTTGTGAAAGCCATGATGTTAACACCGTGCTGACCGAGTGCCGGTCCAACGGGCGGTGCCGGAGTAGCCTTACCTGCGGGAATCTGGAGCTTAATTAAGCCTACAACCTTTTGAGCCATTTTTTGCACCTCCAAATATATGTGGTTGATGGCGACTTGCATAAGTTTTGCAAAGTCTCCCACAGGGAACGAAAAAGTTCCCTCGTCATAATAAACGGCATATGCCGAAAATTATCACAATTTAATCGAACGCGACTTCAATTTGGTCGAGTTCAAGCTCAACGGGAGTTTCCCTGCCGAGCATAGAGATCATAACAACAACGACCTGTTTTGTGAGGTCAATGCTGTCAACAACGCCGCTGTAGCCGTCGAAAGGACCGCTGAGGATATTAACAAGATCGCCGACCTTGTAGTTGACCTCAATGGATTTCTTTTCAATTCCGAGCTTTACAACCTCATCATCTGAAAGAGGAACGGGTTTGCTTCCCGGCCCGACGAATCCGGTAACGCCGCGCGTATTGCGGATAACGTACCATGCCTCGTCGGTCATTGTAAGCTCTTCATCTTCAAACTCGCTGCGTTTTCTGTAAGAACAAGCAACTTTGACCATAACATAGCTGGGGAAGAGCTTGCGCTCAACCTCTTTTTTGCTGTCGTCTTTAATCTCCGTAACAGTCTCCGTGGGTATTCTTACCTCGAAGATCTGATCTTGCATCTTGCGGTTTTCAACAACCGTTTCAATGTTTGAGGCTACTTTGTTTTCGTAGCCCGAATAGGTGTGTACAACAAACCATCTGGCGTTATCAGCCATCGTTACACCTCCGGAAGAACTAAATTACTCTGTTGTCTTTAAAAAGCCGAAAAGTTGATTATTTTGCGGCTTCTTCCGACTTGGATTCGGCGGATGTGCTTTCTTTTGAAGCAGCTTCGGTTGAAGAGGTTTCTTCTTTTGAAGTGTTTTCGCCGGTTGTGCTTTCGTCGTCGGAATGATCGTGATCGTGGTCATGATCATCTTCCGAAACGGCGGAAGTTGTGGTTTCGCCGGAATTTGCAAGAGACTTGAGACCGGTTACACCGGCTCCGAGACCCTGGTCGATACCATAAATAATGATGGCAGCAACCGCAACAACAAGAATAACGATACCGGTGCTTTTGAGCACGGTCTTCGCGTCGGGCCAAACGATTTTTTTGGTTTCGCCCTTAAAGTTCCTGGAGAAGTCTTTTATGCCCTTGCCTGCACGGGCAAAGAAGTTTGGCTTGTCTGATTTTTTGCTTTCGCCCTTGGCAGCCTTGGCAACCTTGGCAGCAGCCTTGCTTTCATCGGTTGCGGCCTTTTCAACCTTCGAGCCCTGAGCAGCTTTTTTTTCTTTGTCAGCCATTACTCTAACCTCCCCGTGATTATTTGGTCTCTTTGTGGAGAGTGTGCTTCTTGCAGAATCTGCA
>DKDD01000108.1:19562-20038 GCA_002451715.1 Ruminococcaceae bacterium UBA6857
ACTTGTTCATCTCCAACCTGTCAGGATTGTTCTTTTTGTTTTTCATTGTGTTGTAATTACGCTGTTTGCACTCTGTGCAGGATAAAGTAACCTTTACTCTCATGAACGGCACCTCCATTATCGGATTATTTCGGCTTTTTTGCGGGGAAAAACAAACCGCAAAAAGCCATAAGGCCTCCCTCTGAATTCAGGCACAAAAATAAAGCCCTCTTTCAGAGGTAGTAAGAGTTTATCACAAATTGCTACCTTCGTCAAGGGGGTTTTTGATTTTTATTTAAAAAATTCCAAAAGCGTCTTCTTTTTGTCAATATTGACAAATTTTGTTGAGCATGATAATATTAGAATGGCTTCGCCGAAAGATCGGTAGGCGGTTGTTCCTCCAAAGCATTAATTTTGTTTCCGGAGGGAATATTTTTATATTATCTTTCCCTCCGAATTTTCCGGAGGGAGGTGCTGCCAATGGAATATTTGGTAAT
>DKDD01000108.1:20145-20371 GCA_002451715.1 Ruminococcaceae bacterium UBA6857
AATAAAAAATAACCGCCCAACGTCCAAATGATGCGGTTATTTTTTAACCTAAATCAAGGGACAACCGCTTACTGCGAAGCCCTTTTTGTGCTTTTATTATACACGTCTGCCTTTTATTTGTCAAGGCAGCTTTTTTTATTTTTCTCCGCAGACTTCGATTCCGTTCTTTCTCAAAAGAGCGGTTGTGCAGCCCTCGCCGGGAATAAGCGTACCGGAAAAAGTCCCC
>DKDD01000209.1:0-8814 GCA_002451715.1 Ruminococcaceae bacterium UBA6857
TTTCGGCTTCATAGTCATAGATATGGCCGAGGGTGAGTTCGCCCGATACCGAAGTTTCCTTTGCTTTTGCGGCAGCGTGCTGACCCGCATTTCTTCCGAAAACGATAACGTCAAGAAGCGAGTTACCCATAAGTCTGTTCTTTCCGTGGATTCCTCCGACAGCCTCGCCGGCGACAAAAAGGTTTTCAAGGTCGCTCATTCCGTCCGGAGTAATCTTGATTCCGCCGTTCTGATAATGAAGAGTCGGATAAACCAAAATCGGCTCTTTTCTCATGTCAATACCATATTCGAGATACATACGAAGCATTGCGGGAATACGCTTTTCGATTGTGCCTTCGCCGTTGATAAGATCAATCATCGGAGTGTCGAGCCAAACGCCGAAACGGGTTCTCGAAGTCGGAATACCCTTTCCGTTGGTTGAACATTCTCTGATAATGCAAGAAGCGGTAACGTCTCT
Source organism: Ruminococcaceae bacterium UBA6857 (assembly GCA_002451715.1). GTDB lineage: Bacteria > Bacillota > Clostridia > Oscillospirales > Acutalibacteraceae > UBA6857. The sequence continues at coordinate 458 of DKDD01000209.1, forward strand.
TGTTTCAAGCGGATTCATAAAAGCAACACCGTCAACGTTAACAAGCTGTGCGCCGAGCGAACGAACCTTTTCGGTAACGAGTGCACCGTAAATCTGTCTCGGGAAAGCAACGCCCGTCGGGTGATACTGAATTGTGTCGGCATAAAGCAAACTTGCGCCGGCTCTGTATGCAAGAACAAGACCATCTGCCGTTGCGCCGTAATGGTTCGAAGTCGGGAAACCCTGATAGTGAAGTCTTCCTGCGCCGCCGGTTGCGATGATTACGGTCTTTGCCCTTGCAATGAGAAGCTCGCCGGTTTCCATGTTTTCAAGAACGGCGCCGGCAACCTTGCCGTCTGCGTCCTTAATCAGTTCGATTGCGGCGGTATAGTCAACAACGGGAATTTCTCTGTTCCAAACTTCGTCGCGAAGAACGCGCATGATTTCCGCACCGGAATAGTCTTTGCAGGCGTGCATTCTTTTTCTTGAAGTTCCGCCGCCGTGGGTGGTAACCATTGTTCCGTCCTTTTCCTTGTCGAACATAACGCCGAGTTCGTTGAGCCACTTGATTGCGCCAGGAGCGTCCATAACAAGCTTTTCAAGAAGTTCGGGAACGTTGAAGAAGTGTCCGCCGCCGAGCGCGTCAAGATAGTGCCTTGCCGGAGAGTCGTTTTCCTTGTCGGCAGCCTGGATTCCGCCTTCTGCCATCATTGTGTTTGCGTCACCGAGACGAAGCTTTGTAACAATCATTGTGTTTGCACCGGCAGCCTGTGCTTCAAGTGCCGCCGAAGCGCCCGCTCCGCCGCCGCCGATTACAAGAACGTCAACGTCATAGTCAATCTTGGTAAGGTCAAGATTCTTTCCGCTGATTCTGCTTTGACCCTGAAGAAGGTGGCAAAGCTGTTTGGGAACTTTTTCGCCCTTGTTCGGACCGACTTTCAAAATTTCAAAGCCGTCTTCTCTGAAGTCGGGGTGATATTTTTTAAGAACTTCGGATTTTTCTTCTGCCGTCATTTTCGGCAAATCCATGGTAAGTCTTTCCTGTCTTGTTGCTTCAACCTTTTTGATTGAATCTATCATTTCCTGTGTCAGCATTGTCCTACCCCCTTATTCTTCAATATCTCTGTGGTTATAAAGCTCCTTGAGCTCTTCAATTGGCTTTTGCATAACCTGTTCGATAAGTTCTTCATATTCGCCCTTTTCAATTTCTTCAACTCTTTTTGTAAGGTGTTTTGATTCCGGGGCGATATATTTTCCGGTAAGTCTTCTTGCAAGAACCGCAACCTGCGGATGCGAAATTCCTGCCGGACATCTTGAACTGCAAACGCCGCAGGCAACGCAGTCAAACGATTCTTCGGCGCACTTTTCATATTCGCCGCGCTGAGCGTATGCGATATACTGCATTACCGAAAGGCCCTGTGTGCAAGATTTTGTGCAGGCGTTGCAGCCGATGCAGCTGTAAATTTCGGGATAAAGCTCCATCATAATCTGTTCGGTGGGCTTAATTTTGTTGATGTCATATTCGGCTTTTTGAGTCGGGAAGAACGGAAGGGTTGAAACATACATTCCGTCCTGAACCTGCGTCTGGCAGGCAAGACCCGTTTTAACGTCAAACTCACCCTTGATTCTGTAAATGGTTGCACAGGCACCGCAGAAACCGTTTCTGCAGCCGCAGCCGCGAACATATTTATATCCCGCATATTCCATCGCCGTCATGATCGTGAGCGTTGCGGGTACCTCATACTTTTTACCCATGAGGTAGATATTAACCATATCTTTCATTTTTCTATCCTCCCTTAATATTCATCGGGCAATTCGTCGATTTCATCGAAACGAAAGACCGGACCGTCTTTGCAGACATATTTTTTGCCGATATTACATCTTCCGCACTTGCCGATTCCGCATTTCATCTTGAGTTCAAGCGTTGTGTAAACCTGGGTTTTGTCAAAGCCCATTTCAAGAAGCGCGGCAAGAACAAACTTAATCATGATTGGCGGTCCGCAGATGATTACCGTGCTGTCTTTTGCAACTTCAAGCTCCTTGAGGTATGCCGGAACAAAGCCGACATGACCGTCCCAGCCTTCCTGTTCGCGGTCAATTGTGAGATAAACGTTGATTCCGTCTTCTTTGCACCATTCGTTGACGATTTCATCATAGTCAACAAGGTCATCCTTGCTTCTTGAACCGTAAAGAATATCAATCTTTCCGTAATCATCTCTGAAATGTCTGACATAGTTGATTACCGAATGGAGCGGAGCAAGGCCGATTCCGCCGGCAACGAAAAGAAGGTTCTTTCCTTTGAACTCGGTGTCAACCGGGAACGGTTTTCCGAACGGTCCTCTGATTCCGATTTCCATTCCGGGCTCAAGCTGATGAAGCTGTTCGGTGAGTGTTCCGCAACGCTTAATGCTGAAATCCTTATATCCCTTTTCTGTCGGAGAAGATGTGATTGAAAACATTGCTTCGCCGATTCCGGGAAGGGAAAGCATTGCGCATTGGCCGGGCATATGGTCAAAAAGCGTTTCGCTCTCTTTCGGAACAATGCGGAACGTTTTAACGTCCGGGGTGTCCTCTCTTACCGAAGCGACAACCGCAATTTTCGGGATAAGCTTATCGTTTGAAATATCTATACTCATTTTTCACTGCCTCCGAATGCTCTGATTACTTTGACGATGTTCAGCTTTGACGGGCACTTTTTGATGCATCTGCCGCAGCCGACGCAGGAAAATTCGCCGCCGTTGTTTGCCGGGAAGTATGCAAGCTTGTGCATAAATCTTTGTCTGAAACGCTGCATTTGGGTGGGTCTCGGCGTTCCGTGAGCCATCATTGTGAAGTCGTTATACATGCAGGAGTCCCAGCATCTGTATCTCTTTACGCCGTGACCGGTGTTGTAATCTCTGATGTCATAGCACTGACAGGTTGGGCAAACAAAAGTACATGCGCCGCAGCCGAGGCAGCTTTCGCTGAGCTTTTTCCAATTTTCGCTTTCAAATCTTTCGTCAACCGCGCTTTCGCCCCAACCGTCAAGGCTGAGCGAAGAAAGCGGAAGCTTTTGAAGTTTTTGGGCAATTTCGTTTTTAATGCCGTCTGCGCTGTCGTCACCGCACTCGGTGAGGACGGCGGAAAGCGATTTTGTAAGTTCTTCGCCCTTTTCGGTGTTTGCTTTCCAGTAAAGGTTTTCGCCGTCAAGCCACGTTGTAATGTCTCCGCCGGGAGCCGAAGCGTCAACGCCGAAAACGGAACAAAAGCAGGTCTCTTCCGGCTTTGAGCAGGCGGTTGTGATGATTATGCCGCTTTCTCTTTTTGCAGCATAAAACTCGTCAACCGGTTCGGCAAGGAAAACTTTGTCAAGAACTTCGATTCCCTTGAGGTCGCAGCCTCTTACGCCAAAAAGAACAAACTTATCAAAGCTTTTTTGATTCGTTTCAACGGTGAATTTTCCGTCTGTTTTCTTGAAGGAAATTATGTTTTCGCTTTGCGGAAAGAAAAGGTCTTTTGCCGACTTTGCGGTTTTAAGCTCGCTTTCGCAGTATTCGTCATTTTCGCCCCAAGGATAAAAATCGGAATGTCCGTTTTTCATAACAGGCATATAAAGCGGAGCCGACTTTGAAATTTCCGAGAAAAGAGTGTTCAAATCATGTTTTGCAATTTTATACATCTCAGTTACCCCTTTCCTCAACGATTGACGGTTCTGCGTCTTCTGTTCTAAAGTTTACGAGCGGTGCTCTTGAATTCGGGTCTTTACCTGCCTGATATTCGCCGTAGATTGCGTCGATATCTTTGATGAACTTTCTGTTGAGAAGATGAATCGGAATACCCTGCGGGCAAACGCGGCTGCATTCGCCGCAGTCTGTGCAGCGGCCGGCAACGTGGAAAGCTCTTATAATATGGAAAAGCTTTTCTTCAAACGAATCGTCGTTTGCTTTTGCGGCAACGCCGGAATTCGGATTATCAAAAACGCACTTCATGCAGCTGCAAGCCGGGCAAACGTTGCGGCAGGCGTTGCATCTGATGCACTTTGAAAGTTCGCTTTGCCAAAAAGCAAATCTTTCGTCCGGAGTCATGTTTTCGATTTCTTCAACGCAGGCGAAACGGTCCTTTGCTTCAAACGGTTCGCCGTCAAGTTCGATTTTTTCGTCAAAAGCAACCGGTTCGCTGCCCTTGCAGCAAAGGCACTTTTCATAGATCACGTCTTCTTTGCCAACGCTTTCTTCGCCGTCAAGCGAGAAAACGTCGAAGCTTTCGCCTTTGTCAATAACCTTTGAAACACAGGAGAAACCTTTTTTTGAAAGCTTTTCGTGGTCAATCATTCCCGTGCAGGGAACGGCAAGAACATAAATCTTGTCTCTGTCAATTCTGTGTTCGCAAAGAAGTTCGTTGAAACTGTATGTGTCGCAGGGCTTGAGAACAACAAGAATTTTTCCCTCTTCCTGTTCTTTGCAAGCTTTGATAAGATACTTGCTGAGGTTTGCGGCACAAAAGCTGTCATAAACCATGTCGTCGATATTATCTTTTGTGAAGAATGTCGGCGAAACTTCATATATAAAATCTTCGCTGCGGGACCATGCAAGAACTCTCGTCACAGCGCCGCTTTCCAAAAGCTCAAGAGCTTTCTTTTTAATCAATCCTGCTGTTTTTTGCATCTTATATCCCCCAGTTTCTTATTCTCGCCAAGAGCGTGAATCTGCTTTGAAAAATCGTTCATGACGAGTGAGAATTTCTGACCTTCTGCGGCGGAGACCCATTCAACTCTTGTTCTGCCTCTTTCAATGCCGAGATAATCGAGCATTGAGAAAAGGAGGGTCATTCTTCTTCTTGCGTAATAGTTACCGGTGCTGTAATGGCAGTCGCCGGGGTGGCAGCCACAGATGATTACGCCGTCTGCTCCCCTTTCAAACGCTTTGAGAATAAACATCGGGTTAACTCTGCATGAGCAGGGAACGCGAATGATTTTTACGTCTGCGGGATAAGCAAGTCTGCCCGTTCCGGCAAGGTCGGCGCCGGCATAGCTGCACCAGTTGCAGCAAAACGCAACGATGAGCGGCTTGAATTCAGATGTTTGATTGTTTTCATTTATCTGCATATCGCGTCTACCTCCGCCATTATTTGTTTATTGCTGAAGCCCTTGAGGTCCATCGCTCCGCTCGGGCAGGCAACCGTGCAGGCGCCGCAACCCTGGCAAACAGCCGAGTTGACCGAAGCAATTCTTCTTGTCTCTTTAATGCCGTGGTCGTTAACAAGTTTTTCAACATATGTGATTGCGCCGTAGGGACAAACCTTTTCGCAGGACGAACAGCCGTTGCACATAAGCTCGTTCGGCGTTGCGGTGCAGGGGTTCGTAACAAGCTTGTCTTTTGCAAGAAGTCCGACAACCTTGACCGCAGCCGCACCTGCCTGAGAAACCGTTTCCGGAATATCCTTCGGTCCCTGGCATACGCCGGAAAGGAAGACACCGGCGGTCGGGCTTTCAACGGGTTTAAGTTTCGGGTGAGCTTCGGTGAGGAAGTTGTTTGTATCAATACTTGCGGTGAGCATTGAGGCAACCTTTTTAACGCCCTTGCTCGGTTCGATTGCGGCGGCAAGAACAACCATGTCGGTGTCAATCATAACACGTTCGTTGGTGATGAGGTTAACGGCTCTGACGGTGAGGCCGCCCTTGTCGTTTTCATAAACCTTTCCGACCATGCCCTTAATGTAATCGACGCTGTATTGTTCAACGGCTCTGCGGTAAAATTCATCAAAGTTCTTGCCCGGAGTTCTGACGTCGATATAGAAAACGTGAACTTTTACGTCGGGATATTTTTCTCTGATGAGCATTGCGTGCTTTGCAGTGTACATGCAGCAGATTTTTGAGCAGTAGCACTTACCTCTTGAAGTAATGTCTCTTGAGCCGACGCACTGAATGAAGACGATATCTTTCGGGTGTTCGTGGTTCGACGGACGAAGAAGAGTACCCTTTGTCGGACCTGCCGCGTTCATGAGTCTTTCAAGTTCAAGCGAAGTGACAACGTCCGGGTGTTCGGTATACTGGAACTCGTCGTACTTTGTTACGTCGCTGATCTGATATCCGGTTGCAACAACGATTGCACCGTACTTTTCTTCAATAATTTCGTCTTTCTGGTCAAAGTTGATTGCCTTTGCGGAGCAGTTCTTTTCGCAAAGTCCGCATTTGCCGGTTTTGAAGTGAACGCAGTGTTCGGTGTCGATTACCGCAACGTTCGGAACGGCCTGGGCAAACGGAATATAAATTGCGCCGCGCTTATCGAGCGAGCAGTTGAATTCGTTGCCCGCTTTTCTTGACGGACACTTGTTTGTGCAAACGGCGCAGCCGGTGCACTTTGTTTCGTCAACATATCTTGCTTTTTTTCTGATTTTTACGTCGAAGTTTCCGACAAAGCCTTTGACTTCTTCAACTTCGCTGTAGGTATAAAGAGTAATATTTTCATGCTGAGCAGCCTCAACCATTTTGGGCGTGAGGATACATGCGGCGCAGTCAAGGGTCGGGAAAGTTTTGTCAAGCTGAGCCATCTTTCCGCCGATGGTCGGCTCTCTTTCAACAATATCAACCTTATAGCCTGCGTCGGCAATATCAAGAGCCGACTGGATTCCTGCGATTCCGCCGCCGATGATGAGCGCTCTTTTTGTAACGGCGCTTTCACCCGGCTGAAGCGGAGCGTTAAGGCTGACTTTTGCAACGGCGGCACGGGCAAGAATAATTGCCTTTTCCGTTGCTTCTTCTTTATCTTTGTGAATCCACGAGCACTGCTCGCGGATATTTGCAACCTCAACCATATACGGGTTAAGACCGACGGATGAAGCGGCTTTTCTGAACGTTGCTTCGTGCATTCTCGGCGAGCATGAGCAGATTACAACGCCGGTGAGCTTTTGCTCGGTAATTGCGTTTTTAACAAGAAGCTGACCCGCTTCGGAACACATGTACTGATAATCCTGTGCATAAACAACGCCCGGTTCTTTTTTAATTTCTTCAACGACTTTTTTAACGTCGACCGTGGCGGCGATGTTGCTTCCGCACCAACAAACGAAAACTCCTATTCTTTGCAAACTTAACACTCCTTATTTTCTGAACTTTCTGAAAGTGCTGACTATCGCCTGCTGCGGCAGCTGCGGATCAAGCATTGCGGGAATTTCATCGGGAGAGATGAAATTCTCATTTCGGTTTCTGATGAGGCAAACTCTGACCGCCTCAATAAGTCTTGCCGGCTCAACGCCGCGCGGACATCTTTCAACGCATGCAAAGCAGGAAACACAGCGCCAAAGCGACTTTGAAGCAAGAAGTCTGTCAATTCTTTCGTCGCACAGCATTGAAACAAATTCATGCGGATGGATATCCATATCTTCGAACGCGGGGCAGGTTGCCGAGCATTTTCCGCATTTCATGCATTTTCTCGGATCTATGCCGCTTATTCTGATAACTTCCTTGCACAGTTCCTTTGAATCCATTTATTTCCCTCCTCACTTTAAACCGAGAGCTTCCGCCAAAAGCTCGGTGAAATAATATACAGGAATTCTATCCTCGCTGCTTTGTTTAAGGTTATACAAACAAAGCGGACAGGCGGTGATAATGCATTCGGCACCCTTGAGCTTTGCCGAATCAACAACCATTGTTGCCATATTGCTTGCAAGGGGCTTGTCGGTCATTGTCATATATCCGCCGCAGCATTCGTTGCGGAAAGGATATTTGACCGGAGTTGCACCGATTGCTTTGATGAAGTCTTCGATAATGGTCGGGTTTTCCGGGTTATCGAAAGCCATTTCTTTTCCGGGTCTCAAAAGAAGACAGCCGTAATATGCGGCGATTTTTCTTCCGGTGAGCGGCTTTACAACCTTTTCTTTGAGTTTGTCAAAGCCGTAATCGTCTCTGAGCATTTCAAGATAATGAACAACTCTTGTTTCGCCGTAATATCTTTCATAAAGGCCGAGATAGTTGTTGACCTTTTCGGCAAAATCGTGTTTGTTCTGCATGTCATAGTTAACTCTTTTGATAACGTGATGGCAGGCGGAACACATGGTCAAAAGCGGCTGATTCTTTTCTCTTGCACCGAGAAGCGCTCTGACGGAAGAAAGCTTTGTTGCAATCTCGTCGCTTGCAAGCGGATAAACGCCGCCGCAGCACTGCCATTCGGGCAGTTCTTCAAGAGTTATACCGAGCTTTTCGGCCGCTTCTCTTCCATAGATGTCCAGATCCTTGCCCTTTGTTTTCAAAGTACAACCGGGAAAATAACTGTAAATCATTTTTCGTCCTACTCCTTATATATTCTTAATGACCGAAATAGCATCGGTTATTGTTTTTTCAAAAGCCTCTTTGCCGTATTTATCGACTTCGGCTTTGTTTTTTGCTCCGTGTGTCAAACAGCCGG
>DKDD01000209.1:8819-16524 GCA_002451715.1 Ruminococcaceae bacterium UBA6857
TCGCCGTGGGTCAGGCAGCCTGCGCCGCCGATACAGCCGCCGACGCACGCCATTCCCTCAATGAAGTTTGAATCAAGAAGATTCCTGTTCTTTTTCAAAAGTGCGGTTTTGCATTCTTCAATTCCGTCGCAGATCGTTGCTTTCAGCTCAAAGTCGGTAATTCCGTGTTCCTTGAGTCCTTCGGCAACCGCGTCGGAAAGTCCGCCGCTTCTTGCAAAAATTCTTCCGTAATACGAAGCGTTGTCAAGAACGTCTTCGTCAAGTGTTGTTATGTCGATATCCTTACTGTCGAAAAGGGCCTGAAGTTCTTCAAAAGTCATTGCGGAATCAACAAATTCCTTGACTTCTTCTTTTCTGACTTCGGCTTTTTTCGAAGTGCAAGGTCCGATGAAAACAACTTTTGCCGTTTTGTCGGTACTTTTGATATATTTTGCAATCACCGCCATCGGCGAAAGATTGTGCGAAACATATTGCCTGAGCGCCGGGAAATTCTTTTCGACATAACTTACAAACGACGGACAGCACGAGCTCATCAAAAAGCCTTTTTCATAAAGCTCTTTCGATTCCGTATAAGCAACCATGTCCGCGCCGAGTGCGGCTTCAATGGCGGTATGGAAACCGAGAGCTTTGAGTCCGGAGATGACCTGACCGTGTTTTGCATAGTTAAACTGGCTTGAAATCGACGGAGCAACAAGCGCGTAAACTTTATATTTGGTGTTCGACTCGCTGTTTTTAATCATATCTATAACTTCAACGATATATGACTTGTCGGTTATCGCACCGAACGGGCACTGATAAACGCACGCGCCGCAGGCGATACATTTTTCGTCGTCGATTTTTGCCGCTTTGTTTTCGTCCATGGAGATCGCCTTGATTTTGCAGGCGCTTTGGCACGGGCGCTTGCGGTCAACAATTGCCGAAAACGGGCAAACTTTTGCACACATTCCGCAGTCAACGCACTTTGTTTTGTCGATATGAGCAACGTGGTTGTGGTCAAACGAAATTGCACCGCGCTTGCAAACGTCTTCACAGCGGTTTGCAAGACAGCCGCGACATGAATTGGTAATTTCATAGCCACCCATCGGGCATTCGTCGCAGGCAGTTTCGATAACTTCGATAACATTCGGATTGCTTTTGTCGCCGCCCATTGCGATTTTAACTCTTTCGGAAAGAATCGCCCTTTCTTTGTAGACGCAACAGCGCATTGTCGGAGTGTTTCCCGGAATGATTATCTTCGGTATATCGAAAAGATTTTCATAAAGGGTTCCGTTCCATGCCTGGCGCGCCACTTCTCTCAGCACCTTATATTTGAGGTACTGAACCTTTGTGTCAAATTTTCGCATACACTCTATCCCTCATTTAAAAGAAATTGCAACTTTAAGCTTTTATATCTGTTTCTTCGATTTTGCAGAAAAATTTTCTCTATTTTATTTTAATTTTTGAAGCACCGTGTTTTCAAAAAACTCGTCCACCGTTTCCGGCGATACGGAGTGAAGTTCGCCGTCAACTTTTACACAAACGCCGCTTTGGCATTTGTTCACGCAAAACGCACCCGAAAGTTCGATTTTTTCTTCAAGAGCATTTTTGCTGATAAGTTTTCGAAGCTCATCAACAACCGCGTGCGAACCTTTAATGTGGCATGAGCTGCCTATGCAAACGGTGATTTTCATAAAAATTTTCTCCTGTTCGGTCAATTTTTTGTGTGCTGTTTTCAAAAGCCGAAAGCATGAAAAACCGCAAAACGGCCGATAATTCGCCCATATTCGATACATTTTACCAAAAAATTACGTCTTTTGTAAAGTACCAAAAAATCATATGGGTTATGCATTCCGGTTATAGCTTAAAATTTTGTTTTCTTCGTTTTCTTTTTTGTGCCGCTCCAAAAAGGCGAATGCCGAAAGTACCTTTAAAGAAAGCGTTTGAGAGCACCGCAATCCGGATAGGTAATTGTATCACATTTCGACAATTAAATCCATATTCTGCGAGCAATTTCCGCCTTTTAACAAAAAAAAATAACAGCCTTCCCGTATGCCAAAAGCAAACAAAAAGGCTGCGATATCAGGTTTTATCAAAACGATTATTGACAGTGATTTTAAAGCACGCCGAAAAGTTTCAAAAGATTGAACTGAAGAAAGTCAACAAGAAGAACGCCGACCATTGAAATAACTTCCGACGGAAGCCTTTTTTCGTCATAGTTAAGCGCGGCAACAACCGCTTTGTCATACATTTTGACGATTAAGCTGTTCTTTGTTCCGGTGACATTGATAATTTCATTTGTCACCGCATAAACGATTGCATGGAGCGCAAGTTCGCCGGCAATGTGCTCATAGCTCATTGCATAGTCGGTTTCGCCGTTGTTGTTTTTGAGCAGCTCTTCGCCCTGTGCGGTATAAAGCCCGTCAACAACGCTTTTGAAAACGGAAAAATTAAAAATCTCCGGATTGTTTTCAATGTCAACGCTTATGTATACCGTTCCGTCCTTATCGGTAACAAGTTCATATTCAATTTCGGATTTGTTGATAATATCCAAAGCGGCAGCGTCAACGTCGTCAACTTTAACAAAAATATAGCGTTTCAGCATAGCTTTGATTTCTTCGATTGAAATTGTATCTTTTGAAGGTTCTTCCGGCGTTACCGGTTCGGAAGGCTTTGAGGGATCGGAAGGATTTGAAGGGTCTTCGGGGTTTGAAGGCTCCGACGGTTTTGTGATTTTGTCAATGAGTTTTGCCATGATTTTTAAAGCTACCTGCTTTGCCTTTTCGGCGTTTTCGGGCGTAAGAACAACTTCTTCAACATACGGTCCGAGATTTCGCATAAGGCTTTTTGAAAGACTCATGAGAAGCGACGCCGATTTTTTCACTCCGTCAAAATCTTTTGAAACTGCGCTTTCAATCTCATTCATTCCGGGCGTTGTTTTTTCATCTGCCGCAAAAGCTGCCGCCGAGCAGAAAGAAAATAGCAGCGAAACAACAAGCAGTATTGACACGATTTTTTTTGACATGATACTTCCTCCGTTTTCGGTTTTAATTTTTCATCAAAACGAAAGGCAAGCTGCATTTTGAACCTTTCAATGCAGAACACAGCGCGATTTTCATTCTGATTTATTGTCAATATTATACACTCTTATTTTTAATTTATCAATGCTTATTAAGAACTAAATGATATTCACAGATTGCGAATATGTTTTTTTGGGGGGCTTTTGCCGATTGATTTTTATGCTTGTTTGGGAATAAGGCTGGGAATTTTACACGTTTCAGACTAAATGCGTATAAAAATAGCAACTCAAGCAAAACTCACTTGAGCTGTTATGAGTTTATTATGTTTTTTGTTAGTTCCACAGACTTGCAGACACATTGACAAACCTGTGAAAAAGTGAAGGTATGAGAACTGCGCAAACAATAGTGCGGATTACTCACATTGATTGAAGCCCAAACCGCATTTTGCTTTGATCAAAGTTGATAGCGTTTTGCCATTAAACTATTCAACAACACTAATTATTTATGAGCACCCAACACATAATAATGTTGCCAAATTGCAAATACTATATAGCTATTATTATCATTAGATTATATCAAGAACCTTGATCGTACAATCTATCTTATTGAGCGTCTGCAATTATTATATTGGCAACTACTGTTGTTGTTTAGGTATGGCAACATATCTTTAATCTATTGTAGGAACAGTTTTTTTATAAATAATGTCACCGTCAAAATAGAATGATGCTAACCATAGAGAATTTTCATAATTAAAAACAACCTTTTCATACCTATCACAATCAATTGTAGTTCTCCGCCATAATATGCTTGAATTAATATCCTTGCAATAAAAGCTATTTGATTTTGAATTATAAATTAGAACAATGCTATCTTTATAATCTAATATCCATTCTTTTTCTGTAGATGTATAACGACACTTTTCATTGCCATTGTTGTCAAGAACCACTATCATATCTCCTCGGTGGGTTTTGTCATTATACGGAAAATGACTAAGCACACCGCTAAAAATAAAGCAGTAATTGTTACCTCTCTTAAAGCACGTCTGTAATTGATATACGCTTGCCTTTTCTGTTTTGTTCTTAATTGTTATTGCCTCTAATTTGTGAGGTAATTTAATTACGGTTCCATCGGAAATATACTCATATTGAACATATTCAGACTTATCAGAGCTTCCCCTATCGGAATCATTTAAAAGCAAACTATTTTTGTATTTAATTTCAACTTTAACTGAATTAAAATTGTAGTAACTATACAATATCGGCTTTTCAAAAACCAAAAGAATCACAATAGACAGAAGCAAAAATATAGCGGTATACTTTAGTCTTCTCATACACTTCACCACACTTTATTGAATTTTTCTTCTCCAATCATATTTATCTTTATATACGTTCAATACATGACCATTAATATTAATTTCATCGCAAGAAACCCACGAGACGTCAGCATTAGATTCATGATAAGACCAGTAAATATTTTTGTGATAGCCATTGTTATATACAATTTCACCACGTATAGAATAATCTGTTGTTGCACCACCATTAACAAGGTATACATTTACTGCTTTACCACAGGAATCACATTTAACTGTAGTTATGAGTTCTCCTTTCGGTAAATGGGACATACTTATGAATAAATAATAAAATATGACAATACCCAAAACGATAACTAACGATACAGGAATTAATACTTTTCTTGATTTCATTTAAATATCCTCCTCAACCGATTGACGAAAGCAATCATGTTCAAAGCAGACAGTGTTATATCTAAATTAAAAAGATTGCAACTAACTGATATCATACCGGTCTTTGACATCGTTATACTGTTTTCCGTTATAATACACTGATTCCTTTTCTCTTTTTTGTTTGAAAATTTCAAAATCATTTTCAGAGTAACCATGAGACAAAAAGAACTCATATAAACTTTGGAAAGAATCACATTTAGTAGCCTTTAGTAAATCAATATAACAAATTATTGTATTACTAAGTGTTACAGCAGAAAACTCAGGATCTGTTTTTGAATCGTCTAACACTTCATCAATAAACTGGGTAATCGAATAGTCTAAAAACTCCAGTATATAATTCAATTTTTCATCAGCATTAAAGTCCATATATTATTTTCCCTCAAACTGTACAATCACTTCATACGATTGCTTCTCCGTTTCTGTCATAATTGAAGTGAAACATGTCTGTTCCGTTTGACCGCTCAATCGGTTTTGTTCCGTCAAGATAATACTTTATAAAGTTTTTAAATTAAAGAATATCGCTGCGAAATTCTGCGCAATTTAGCAAATCATAAATATTTTCTACTTTCGGAGAAGTAAACATTAATGGTTGCAAAAATGTATACTTTTGACTTTCTGTTATGTGCAGACATATATATTCGTTTTTGTCAAATATATGGATATCGGCTTCATACATACCTGTTGGTGTTGTAAAAAATCTCGTACCAACGGCAGGCTCGATTAAAATACTATAATTATTATCACTGAAAAAAAGACATTTATCTTTGTTGCTCGAGAAATATTTTTCAATCTCTTGTTTCCTATTTGCCAATTGTGTACTTTGTTTTGAAATATACACTATAGGTTTTTGTGAATCGGAACTTTCATTAAAACTATCATCATAGTCATTTAAATCCGCACCGGATATAGATAAAATTTTTTCAGTCAACATTTCGGAATCGTCATATTCCCATTTATGTACATTACCCATAAAAAAGGTAATGTAAGTTATTGTTCCAACAAGTATTATTAGAAATACAGTAGCAAAGAGTTTTTTTGTCATGTTGTTCAATTTATATATTTTATGACCACCAAAAACAACAAGCGGTAATAATACAGCAAAGAAAATCAGCCTTATTATTGCAGCATATATTGGATACATTTTTGCTCCTCCTAACATTTAAATTAATTGATTATGATTCACATCATCCGATTACCGTAACCGTTGAGTCGCTTCCGGGGATCCAACTGTGTGGGGTAATATAAGTTACGAAACCGCTTGCCAGATCCGAACCCATCGGGGTGTGTTGACGGGTTCGGGTAAAACGGAGAAAAAGGTTTGTCTCGTTACAAAAACATCATCAGTTAATTACCCCATGTATTTCCAACACTGAAAAACAACAATTAAAGTCATTCTAATACACCAATAAACCAATATAAAAATAATATTACGGTTTATCTTGCCTTTATAAAAATACTTAGCCTAAACTATACAGTACATGCTTATGAATACTGCCACCGCAACAATAAATGCCAAATCCTCTTGAAACCAACCGATAAAATAAGTCACTTTCGAAAAAATATAAAGAATAACGACCGCAACAATCAATATAGTTTCTTTCTTTTTCTGTTCCATTTGCTCTCCTTAATAATATATCAAAATCATCTTCAGAGAGAAATCACTGCTCTTATTCTCATTAAAATTTAACTATAGACCAATCCGTTTTTCAAGGACAACTGCAGAACTGCACATTTTTCATACAAAACTGCACAAAAACACAGCCTTTCAAGTTTGACCGTGATATCTTCCATATGTTATAATATAAAAAAACAAAAGAAGGTGTTCTGGTGAAAATTGCAATATGTGATGACAATCGCACCTATGTTGACGAAATCAAACGAATAACAGAAGAATTTCTTTGCACCCAAGTTTCCGATTTTGAAATAGACTCGTATTATGATAGCCAAGAAATTTATGAAAGCAATTCGGTTTATGATATGGCATTTCTTGATATTGAAATGCCGGGATATTCCGGAATCGAGGTTGCCAAAAAGCTTCAAAGCTTAAATTCACACATCATCATTTTTATAATAACTTCATACAACAAGTACCTTGACGACGCAATGGATCTGAACGTTTTCAGATATATTCAAAAGCCGCTTGACCCGCAAAGAATAAAGTCCGGTCTTGAGCGTGCATTAAAGTGTATTGACAATACGGTAATCACTTTCTTTTTGAAGCAAGGCAATTCATCAAAAAGCGTAACTTCAAACGATATCATATACATAGAAACTGTAGGTCGCTCAATAAAAGTCGTAACCACCGACAATGAATATCTTTCCGACAGCAAGATGGACTTTTGGAAAAGTAAACTTGTTGCCTCCTTCTTTTATAGGGTTCACAAAAGCTTCATAGTGAATATGAACTATATCACCGATTATCAGCGTGACACTGTTATACTTTCAAAAAAGTATAAGGTTCCGATTTCATATCGCAAACAAGCCGAATTTAAAAAAGCCTTTTTGAGCTATATCGGAGGCAGATAATTATGAATGTCGCTTTAGCCGTCAGTCACATCATCGAATATTCGATCTTGTTTATATTTTTCGACATGGTTTTCAGGTCCAAAAGAAAAACAGGTCAAATTTACTTTCTCGGTCTTGCCATGTATTCCGCAGTGTTTTTGCTATATTGGATGTTAGATTCAACCATTGTGAATATTATAGCCGGTACAGTTTGCAATTTTACCTTCGGAATGCTTTTTTATGAATGTCGAATTAAGGACGCAATTTTCTCTTCACTGTTTCTTACCGTATCAATGACCGCTTCCGAATTTATAGTCATGGCAATATCTTATATCGTTAACGGAGATATAAACTCGTTTAAATCTTCTTTCAGATTACTCTGCCTGATGATTTTATTCAGCAGAACAATTTATTTAATTATTGTTTTTTCTGTCGGGCATTTGCTGCAAAACAACAAAACCAA
>DKDD01000184.1:0-363 GCA_002451715.1 Ruminococcaceae bacterium UBA6857
TGAAGACGGCGCCGATGTTGACGAAACAATGAAGCGCGTTGTTAAAAATTGCAAAAAAGTTGAAGACGATTGCGAAATTTATATCTGATTTTGCTCGTTTCAAAAATGATAATTGGCTGTGATTGGAAGTGCTGTTATGAATAAGAAACAGAAAAAGGTACTTTGGCGAATCATTATTGCTGCCGTTTTGGTGATTGTGTGGACGGTTCTTTTTAAATTTGTCGAACTGAACAAATGGATTCAGGCGATTCTTTATCTTGTTCCGTATGCCGTTATAGGTTACGATATTTTAAAAAAAGCAGTCAAGGGTATTTTCAAAGGACAGATTTTTGACGAAAACTTTCTCATGGCTGTTGCCACTGT
>DKDD01000184.1:379-7933 GCA_002451715.1 Ruminococcaceae bacterium UBA6857
CAATCGGTCTCGGCGATTTTCGTGAAGGCGTTGCGGTTATGCTTTTCTATCAGATCGGTGAGCTGTTCCAAAGTGTTGCCGTCGGTAAAAGCAGAAAAAATATCACGGAGCTTATGGATATTCGCCCCGATTATGCCAACATTGAAGTTGACGGAAAACTCACTCAGGTTGACCCGGATGATGTTGAAACAGGCTCGCAGATCATCGTAAATCCCGGCGAAAAAGTGCCGATTGACGGCGTTATTCTTTCGGGCGAAACAACGCTTGATACAAGCGCTCTCACCGGTGAAAGTGTTCCGAGAAGCGCAAAAGCGGGTGATGAAGTCATCAGCGGATGTATTAATCTTTCCGGTGAAATCAGAATTAAAACAACAAAAGAATTTGGTGAATCTACCGTTTCAAAGATCCTTGATCTTGTTGAAAATTCAAGCATGAAAAAATCGAAGTCGGAAAACTTTATCACAAAGTTTGCAAAGTATTATACTCCTACCGTTTGCATCAGTGCGCTTGCGCTTGCAATTCTTCCGCCTGTTATAAGACTCATTATTGGTGCTGCTCCGATGTGGAGTGATTGGGTCACAAGGGCGCTCACTTTTCTTGTAATCAGCTGCCCGTGCGCACTTGTAATTTCAATACCGCTCAGCTTTTTTGCCGGTATCGGCTGTGCCTCAAGCAACGGCATTCTTGTCAAAGGGTCGAACTATCTTGAAGCTCTTTCGGACGCAAAATACGTTGTTTTTGACAAAACCGGCACACTTACAAAAGGTGTTTTTGAGGTTACCGGAACTTATCCCGAAAACGGTTTTTCAAAGGATGAACTTCTATATTATGCGGCTTATGCCGAAAGCGGTTCAAGCCATCCGATAAGTGTCAGTCTTAAAAAAGTTTTCGGAAAAGAGATTGACCGCGCAAAAGTTTCCGATATCAAAGAAATCTCCGGTCACGGGGTTTCGGCTGTTGTTGACGGAAAGCAGGTTTTCGCCGGTAACATTAAACTTATGAATAAAGAGGGCATAAGCGTAAGCAATCTCCACAACGAAGGCACTGTTGTTTACACCGCAATTGACGGAAAGTATGCCGGCTGCATCGTAATTTCCGATGTTGTTAAGCCGACATCAAAAGAAGCAATTGCTAAACTTAAAGAAAACGGAATCAAGAAGACGGTCATGCTCACCGGAGACTCCGAAAAAACAGCCGAACGTGTTGCAAAAGAAATCGGTCTTGATGAGTATCGCGCTCAGCTTCTTCCGGCTGACAAAGTAAGTGAAGTTGAAAAACTTCTTGATGAAAAGGGCGAAAAAGAAAAGCTTGTTTTCGTCGGTGACGGAATCAATGACGCACCTGTTCTTTCAAGAGCGGATATCGGCGTTGCGATGGGTGCGCTCGGTTCGGATGCGGCGATTGAAGCGGCTGATATCGTACTCATGGATGATGACCCTGCAAAGATTCCTCTTGCTTCCAAAGATTCGATCAGAACGCTCAGAATCGTCAAGGAAAACATTACATTTGCTCTTCTTATAAAGGCTGTTTGTCTTGTTCTCGGTGCGATCGGAAAGGCGAATATGTGGTGGGCAATTTTTGCCGATGTCGGCGTAATGGTCATTGCCGTTCTCAACGCAACAAGAGCTTTGAAACTTAAAAAGTAAATTGATGGGAATATAAAAAATCCCGACCGAGTTTTGATTCGGTCGGGATTTAATCTTTTGCTTATTCTTCAAAAGTGCCGTTTTCAATTGCGGTAATTTGATCAACTCTGCGTTGGTGTCTTCCGCCTTCGAATTCGGTTGAAAGGAAAACGTCAACCATTTCAATTGCAAGTCCTGCGCCGACAACTCTTCCGCCGAGACAAAGCGCATTTGCGTCGTTGTGAAGTCTGGTGTATTTTGCGCTGAACCAGTCTGAACAACAAGCGGCTCTAATGCCTTTAACTTTGTTTGCGGCCATTGAAATTCCGATTCCGGTTCCGCAGCAAAGAATTGCCTTTTCGCTTTCTTTACTTGTTACACTGTTGCATACTTTATATGCGATTTTTGCGTAATCGACGGAATCGGTTGAATATGTACCGAAGTCCTTGTATTCAATTCCTTTTTCGTCAAGGTGTTTTTTGATTTCCTCTTTGAGGAGGAATCCGCCGTGGTCTGCACCGATTGCTATCATCTTTTTTATCTCCTTTTAAATTATTTGTGTTGTAATTTATTTGTTGTTAAGCTTTTTTGCGCGAAGTTCTCTTTCAGCCTGCGGCAGTCTGAGATAAACGGGCATGAGTTCGGCAGCCGAAATAAGTTTGTCTTCACCGAAGTTGCGGAAAGCACAAATTCCCACGCTTGCACCGTTTTGAAATCTAATGAGTGGGGGAGCAGCTTTAAAACCGAGTACTTTTTCACAAATTTCAGCGCCATCGCCGACAAAAACAATTTTTTTATCAAAAGCAGACAACTTTGCTGCGAGTTCTTCGATTTTGAGTGCTTCATCGTTTGACAAACGTTTAACTTCGTTTTCCGATACATCAAAAATAGCACAGTAAACCTGACTGCATCTTGCGTCCATAACGGCGCACGCAATGACATTCTGACCGAGAAGATTATATGCAAGCGCTTCAAGAGTTGAAACTGAAAGGCATTTTTTTCCCGTTCCGTCGGCAAGACCTTTGATTGCCGCAATTCCGATTCTGATTCCTGTGAATGAACCGGGACCTGCCGAACAGGCAAAATAATCAATGTCCGAAAGTTTGGTGTCGGAATTTTTTAGCGCCGAATCAATCATCGGAAGAAGCGTTCTTGAATGTGTAAGCCCGGCATTGGTTGAACAAAGGCTGATTATTTTTTCGTCTTCGGTAATCGCAACCGAAGCACAGACCGCACTGGTGTCAACAGACAAAATTTTCATAATCACCGTATCCTTCAATTTTAAAAATGCGTTGGTCGTCTTTGTCGCCGCGTTCAATATTAACGCGAACGGTATTTTCCGGAAGGGCGTTTTCAATGTTTTCGCTCCATTCGCAGGCAATCACTGCGCCTTCGCGATAGTAATCAAAAAAGCCGGTTGAATAAAGGTCGTCCCATGTTTCAATGCGGTACATATCAAAATGATAAAGTGAAACTCCTTTTCCGTGATACTCGTTAACAAGAGCAAATGTCGGACTTGTAACCTCGCAGTTAATGCCAAGTCCTTTTGCAATTCCTCTTGTAAAAGCGGTTTTACCCATTCCGAGTCCGCCGAAAAAAGCAACAACAACAGGCGAGGAGAGCTTTTTTGCAAATTCTGCGGCAAACGCTTCGGTTTCGGCCGCGCCGTTTGTAACTTTGACGAACATAAAAGCACCTCCTTGATTTAATACTGGTATATTGTATCACAAAACGGCGAGAAGTCAACGCAATCACTTGAAAAATCAAATAAAATATTATATAATTGTTTCACTTATACAGCGATTCGCGCGGAAAATATTTTTCAAAACTTAGGACGTGGTCTTTTTGGTATATAAACAAATAAAAAAAGCTTTCAAAGAAACGGACAAGCTCTTTTTACTTCTTTGTCTTCTTCTGTCCGCGGTCGGAACGGTAATGGTTTCATCCGCAACCCACAGAACTTCCGGCGGCGCACTTCTTTCAAGAGATGCAAAAGTTATGGTTCTTGCTCTTGCACTCGGACTTGTTGCGTGTATGATAATTTCATTTATTGATTACGATATAATATTAAAGCTTTGGCCGATTATTGCGGCAGGTTCGCTTTTTCTGATGCTTTTGCTCATTCCTTTCGGCTCAACACCAACAGGACGTGAGGACGCGCGTTCATGGCTTCAAATTACCGATAAGCTCTATCTTCAGCCGTCGGAAATTTTAAAAATCGGTTTCATTATAACGTTTTCAAAGCATTTGAGCGTTTTGAAAAACGATCTTTCGAGTGTTAAAAATGTCTTTTTTCTTTGCGTTCATGCAATGATTCCGATTGCGCTTGTTGTTTATACCGGTGACATGGGTTCGGCGCTTATATTCATGATGATGTTTGTCGGAATGATGTTTATCGGCGGCGTTCATTGGGTGTATTTTCCGCTCGGCATTGTTGCCGTTGGGGCAGCACTGCCTGTTGTGTGGTATAAGATTTTCGACAACATTCAGCGCGACCGTATTCTTGCCCTTATTGATCCGCAGTCTTATCCGAACGAGATTTATCAGCAGCAGCAGGCAAGCAATGCAATCCGTGAAGGCGGCTTTTTCGGAACCGGCCTTTTTAACGGACCATACACTCAAAGTGGCTCTGTTCCCGAAAGCCAAAACGATATGATTTTTTCCGTAATTTGTGAGGAAACGGGACTTGTCGGTGCTTTTGCGGTACTACTTCTTTTTGCGCTTCTTGCAATAAGAGTTGTTTATGTGGCAAAAAGGTCAAATAACTATGCTGCGTCAATGCTTTGCTACGGCGTGATGTTCATGATTATTGCACAAGTTGTGATCAATATCGGAATGTGTCTTAAACTTCTTCCGGTTATCGGAATTACACTTCCGTTCATCAGCGCAGGCGGATCTTCTGTTGTCAGTCTTTATCTTTCGGTCGGTCTTGTGCTTAGCGTTTACCGCTCTTCGGGCGGAATCGGTTACGATGATGACTATCGCTTTGCAAGGATTGCAAGACAAATGTAAATTACCGCAAAAAGTGCGGTTGTATAAGGAAAAAATGTTGAAAAAGGAGAACGTATGCTTTCAAACGCATTTTATTCAAAAGTCAGAACGATCGTCGCATCGTTTTTGTGTGCAGTTTCGCTTTTTGCAACGCCGCTGATGAGTTTTTGGGGTGATGCATATAAAAGCGGAACATTCCCGGAATTTGATGTTACCGAATGTGCCGAAGATTCCGTTCGTGTCATGTCGTTCAATGTTCGGGCATATGATGTTAACAAAGTTCCGAACGAATTTCGAAACAACTTAGTTGTCGATGAAATTTTGAAGATCTTGCCGGATTCACTCGGCGTTCAAGAACTTCGTGTTCCGGCCTATTTAACACTCACAAGAAAACTTTCAATTTTTTATTCAAGTGTCGGTGCTGACCGAGACTGCAATTTTATCAGCGAACGTTCAACGATTTTTTATCTCAAGGGAAAGTATAAGCTAATTGACAGCGGAACATTTTGGCTTTCGGAAACGCCGGGCGAAAAGTCTTTCGGCTGGGATGCCGTTTGCAGAAGAGTTTGCACTTGGGCTGTTCTTGAAAACAGAAAAACCGGTGAACAGTATGCGCATGTCAACACTCATTTCGATCATATGGGTGAAGAGGCGAGGGCGAATTCGCCAAAACTGATTTCAAAACTTATCAAAGGCAAGTTTAAAGGTTTGCCTGTGGTTTTCACCGGTGATATAAATGCAATGCCCGACAGCAGTGTTTACGAAGCAATGACTTCTTTCGGTCTTCATGACGCGTCTTTGATTGCCGCGGACAGTCTTACTTACGGTACTTTTCATGATGGTGATGCGGTCAACAATACGAATGAAACGCTTGACTACATTCTTGTCAACGACAAAGTTTCGCCGCTTGTTTTCAGAACCGTTACGGTCGGCATTTACGGAAGATATGTTTCCGATCACTTTCCGATTTATGCCGATATAAAATTCAATTAATATAAAAAATAGGCAGTCAAAAGATTGCCTGTTTTTTTATATCAGAACCAATAATCGTGCATTTCTTTTAAAAGCTCCGGAGTTATGTCATAGCCGCCTTTTTCGCCGATTACCGCGTCTATTCCGCAAAACGGGCAAACGGCGCTTTCGCCTTCGTCCTCAATGCATTCGTTGATTTCACTTGAATCAAAAATTCGGCCGCAGTAAAAACAGCCGCATTTTTGTTCTTCTTCCAAAAGTGCCATGTTGTCAACGCTCAGTTCGTTGATTTTTTGAAGTTCGTTTTCCGATAACATAAAATCATACCTTTCAAAAAACCGTACCAAGGACTTGTGCCAAAGGTACGGTTTTGTTTAGTTTATACTCAGCTTCTGAGGTTGATGCCCATTTTTGCAAGTGCGTCGATAGCCTTTTTCATTGCCGAATCGGATTCCTCATCGGTAAGAGTGTGGTCTGCGGCTCTCATCTTGATGCTGAACGCAACGCTCTTCATCTTGTCGGGAATCTGTGAGCCGACATAAACGTCAAAGAGGGTGATGTCTTCAAGAATCTTGCCTACTGCGCCGGAAATTGCTTTTTCAAGTGTCATAACCGGAACGTCAATATCGCAGACGAAAGCAAGGTCGCGGCTTGAAGCCGGGAAACGCGGAAGCGGTTTATAGACGCGCTTGAGGTTGCCGTACTTGATAAGCGAAGCAAAGTCAACCTGTCCGATATATGCCTTTGCGCCGATTCCGTAGTTCGCAAGAACAGCCGGGTGAATTTCGCCGAGGTAACCTATCTGAACGTCGCCGACTTTGAGTGCGGCGGTTCTGCCCGGGTGGAAGGTCGGATCATCGGTAACGGGAACAACATCATAATTCGAAACGCCGGTAACATAAAGAAGTTCTTCAATAACCGCTTTGAGCGAGAAGAAGTCAACTCCGTCGCCGTACATTCCGAGGGTAACCTTAACGTTTTCATCGGGAAGCTTTTCGGTTCCGTTATATATATATTCGTTTGAAATTTCAAACAGCGAAGCCGCAGCGTTTCTGTTGTTATAGTTTCTTGAAAGAACGTCAAGCATTGAGGGAATAACGGTGGTTCTCATAACGCTTGTGTCCTCACCAAGCGGGTTGGAAATAACAACGCCGCTTCTTCTCGGGTCGTCTTTCGGAAGTCTTATCTTGTCGTAATGCTTCGGGCTGATGAACGAGAAAGTTGCAATTTCGGAAAGTCCGCAGCCGAGAAGGGTTTGCGAAACAAGACGTTCCATCTTCTGTTCGGCTGTGAGTTTTGCGTTTGCAACGCCGCCGAGCTTTCTGTTCGGAATGTTCTGATAGCCGTAAAAACGTGCAATTTCTTCCGAAATATCGGCCTGATGCTCAATGTCGTTTCTGAATGACGGAGCGGTGATTATGCCGTTTTCAACCTTGAAATCAATTGCTTCAAGGATTCTCTTCTGCTCTTCTGCCGAAACGTTGATTCCGATGAAGTCGTTGACCCACTGCGGATCGAACGGGAGAGTTCTGTCCTTTTTGACAGATTTGTCGCAGTCGATAATTCCGCTTACAACGTCTCCTGCGTCAAGTTCTTCAACAAGTTCAAGCGCACGAAGAAGTGCGGGCATACAATTTTCCGGGTCAAGTTCCTTTTCGTATCGTCCGCTTGCTTCGGTTCTCATGCCGAGCTTCTTTGCGGTGATTCTTGTTGTCGGACCGTTGAAGCACGCACTTTCAAAAACGATTGTGTTTGTGTCGTCCATAATTCCGCTGTATTCGCCGCCCATAACGCCGGCAACGGCTACGGGTTTATTTTTGTCGGCAATTACAAGCATTTCCTCGGTGAGGTCACGCTCAACGCCGTCAAGAGTTGTAATCTTTTCGCCGTTCTTTGCGGTTCTGACAATTACGCTGTTGCCTTCAAGGAAGCGAAGGTCAAAAGCGTGCATCGGCTGACCGTATTC
>DKDD01000052.1 GCA_002451715.1 Ruminococcaceae bacterium UBA6857
AAATATAATGCAATTCTTGCAAGTATTGCTCCCGATGAGCCGACAGGCGAAAGACCAAATGTTGAGAGAATGGAAACAACAAAGGTGAAATATCCCGCAGCTGTTTCGGGTAAAAAGATTGATAAAACAATCGACAATGTTCAGAGTCTTCTTTATCAGCTTCTTGACGTGCCGTCCGGCGGAATGTCTCAGCTTGTCAGCGAGGGTGTTTATACCAACTACACGGTAGCTCTTCTTGCCAAGAAACTTTATCCTCTCATTGGCGGAATATCCTCAATGCTCGCAATGGGACCGGAAAAACTTGCAGCTAAGCTCGACAAGGAATCCTGCGCAGGTGCAATCGAAGCTCTCAATGCTGCCGCAAATACACTTGATGAAGACGGTAAAAAGGTTGATTCCGTAACCGCATGGGAATATGTTGAGGTTAAGGACGGTGATTTCGGTTTCAAGGACGGTGACAAGGAAGGCTTCCTTGATGCGGCTGCATCACTTTTCCGACCGCTTTCACTTGTTACAATGGTAATAACATTTGAAAATAAGGCGGACAAGACAAAGGGCACATATACCTATGGCGCATACGAGGACTTGATTCCCATATTTGAAGCCCTCGAAATAGAGAACGTTATGTCCTCCGACGAATATACAAAGGCGATTGAAGCTGTTTCATCAAGCGATGATAAGATGGATCGCAGAATCCGACCGATTCTCGCCCCGATATTTGAGCTTGTCGACAGCGTGGCAAACGCAAAGGCTCCGCTCAATGCTCTTATGGAGTTTCTTCCTAAGGTTGCATATGCAATTGATTCCGATATCGTAAATGACGGCATTAATGCTCTCCTTTCAAAAATGACAATGGTCAATGTGGGACCCGTTGATCTTACGACTGCCGGTGTTTATAAGATTCTTAACGATAAGCTTCTTACTTCCAAGGGAATTAAGCTTTCGGAAGAATCTTTCGCTACACTTATTTCAGATCTTTCCGGTTGCGGAACAGCTGTCGCAAAGCATAGCGTCGCAAGAGGTCATGCATACCGTCTCGGAATTGAATCCGACAAAGCAAAATCAATGGTCGTTATTATGACTTGGCTTCTTGATTCTGCTTCAAACAACAAGGATTTTGTCAATTCGCTTCTTGATATGATTATTACGGATAATAATATTCTTAAATCGGCACTCAAACTTCTTGTTGGTGCTTCGGCGACATTTATTCCGAAGAAACTCATTTTCTTCCTTGTTATGATTTTTGTTCACATTGCAAATATCTATGCTTCAATGAGCACGGCATTCGGCAAATAACAATTTGATTTATAACAGTTCCGAATCGGTTCTGCTTTCAAAAAGATTTCCCCAAAACAGAAATGACAGGCGTTTGGCCTGTCATTTCTGTTTGTGCGTTTTATATGGTTAGGGGAATGTCAGTTGATTTCCGTCTTCAATGTTTCAACAATTGAATCGTCTTTGAGCTTGCGTACGGAGTAGAACATTGAAATTCCGACGATTACAAAAACCGCTGCCGCTGCAATAAGATACATCTGCCAGTTGAGCATGAACGGCATTGAGTTCTGACCGACGATTCGGTTCATAACATAGCTGACAACAACGCTTATCGGCATTGAAATGAGCAGAGCTTTTGCACCGTAGAAAAAGCTTTCAAGGCAAATCATTTTGTTGAAGCCTTTCGGTGTTGTTCCAACGGATTTGAGCATTGCAAATTCTTTTCGTCTCATCATGATTCCGGTTGAAACCGTGTTAATAATGTTCGCAATTGCAATCATTGTGATGAGCGTAATAAAGCCGTAAACAAAAACCTGGAGCGCAAAAACAAGACTGTTGAGCATTTGATATTGTTCGGCAATGTCTTGAAGTGTGAAATAATTAAGCTCCTTTCCGTTTATATCGTCAAGTTGTTCATAAACTTCTTTGTGATTTTTTGTTTCAATGCCGATTTTATAATCAGTTAATCCGATCGAAATATCTGATTCCTTTTCAAATGCTTTTTCGTGTTTGAAAAATTCGCTTTCGGGAGCAAAGAGCGAGATTGCGCCTTTCGGATTAAGACCGCAGACATAGTTCATTGAATCATACTTTATAAGGTCGCCGACGGAGAACTTGAGGTGATAATCTTTTTGGTTTGATTCAATCATCTGTGGGTTATCAAAATCGCTTTCGTCAATGTCAATATCGGCTGATTGATAAATATTGTCAATCACACTGCCGATAATTGATTTTTCAAAAATATTACCGGAGCCGGCTGCTCTTTTAATGTCGTCCATAAGAATAAATTTGGTGTTTTCTTGGTTGTAGTATTCGTTCGGATCAATTCCGTTTTCTTCGCAAAGCTTGTTGAAGTCGTCATCGGTAATGGCATTGAAATAAACAGGTATTGAAAGATCGGCTAGCGATTTATAAGCCGATTTGTAATTATCGGAATTGACAAAGGGATTGTTCGGCGATTCGGAGGGGTTGTCTTTTGAGTATGTGCGGAACAATGAATTTATACTGTAATATCTGTCAACTCCGTCATCTGATGAAAGCGTTTCTTTAAGTTTTGCGGCGTCTTTATTGTTTGTTGTGCTTACGCTGAGTTGATACGGTATCATGTGCGTATAATTGTTCGATTGAACAAGCATTGAGCAAAAATAGTTTACGCAAAGGAAAAGTACAACCGAAAGAGCGATTGAAGAAATAATTGTGCGCGTCTTTCTGCGGTTGCGCTTGAGACTCTTGTTTGCAATTTCGCCTTCATAGCCGAAAATGGCACGAATAAGCTTTGAAGAGCGGATTTTCTTCGCCTTGAGTTTGAACTCGTCTCTTTGTCTGATTGCGTCAATCGGTGTGATTTTTGAAGCTTTTCTCGCCGGAATATAAAGCGAAATGAAAATTGTCAGTGCGCTGAAAAAGACAATAAGAATAATTGCGAGCGGGGGAACGACGGGTGTGAATTTAAGTCCCGCGGTTCTTGCCGCGTCGGTAAGAACGCCGGAGGAAATTATCTTATCGCCGACAAGATAAAGCGTTATCGAAATACCTATAATACCTGCAATTGTTCCGACGGGTATGCCGATTGCGCCGAGGATAAGACCTTCGTAGTAAACCGAAGAACGCCTTTGCTTTTTTGTTGCGCCGACGCTTGAAAGCATACCGAGATATCTGATACGCTCCGAAAGCGACATTCCGAATGCGTTATAGATGAGCATAACAGACGCAATCATAATGATTACAAGGCAGACAAGGCAAAGCGGAATGATTGTTGTGAGAAGAAAGCCGTCTTTTGCCATCGAAAAATATGAGATAAGAAGATCATCGTTTTTGACAAAGGTGTGTTCTTCTTCATTGCCGAGATCATATTCTTTTGCAATATTATCAAGAACTTGACAGCTTTTGTAGTTGAGCTTTTTGAGCGTAAAATATGCCGAAATGTTTCCTCGGTCTTTAAGTTCTTTTGCAATGTCGGATTCGGAAACAATTTGAATGAAGCTTGCAAAATCGGTCGGAAGGTTTTCGTCAAGCACTCCGACAATGGTAAGACGTGTATCCTTAAGGTTTTCATATCTTTCCATTTCGGTCTTTTCGTCGAATGTCACATTAGCGGAAGTTACGGTAATCGTGCTTCCGAGACGATCGTTCGGAAAGTATTTTTCAAGTGTTCTTTTGCTGATTATGATTTCATTGCTGCTTTGGGGAAGGCGGCCTTCAAGCTTTGTTTGAAGCTTCATGTCAAAAAGATTTTTGTCCATTCTTACCGAAGTAAAATTTCCGTTCGGCTTTTTTGAATCGGAGAATAGATAGTACTCTTTTGACGAAAGCAAGCAGCCGACTTTATCAACGCGTTCGTCGGAGTTTAAAAGTTCAATGCTTTTTGCGGTTGCAAGGTCGGTTTCGCCGTGCCAGTTTCCGGATTGAAGAATCGAAAGGTTGCCGAGCAGGTTAAGCAGCGAAAACGCGGCAACAAAAACGGCGGTAATCATTGCAACGGAAACGCAGATTCCAAGCGTTGTTACAACGGTTCTGCCCTTGTTTTCTTTTAAATGGCGCAGGGTGAGTTTGTTAACGATATTCATTTGTTGTTCACCCCGTCCTTAACAATTTTTCCGTCAACGATTGCGATTGTTCTGTCGGCAGAAAGTGCAATATTTTCATCGTGGGTGATGATTATAACAGTCTGACCGTGCTCGCGGTTGAAACGGCGAAGAAGCGAAATAATTTCGTGGCTGTTTCTGCTGTCAAGGTTGCCGGTCGGTTCATCGGCAAGCA
>DKDD01000219.1 GCA_002451715.1 Ruminococcaceae bacterium UBA6857
AAGCTCTCGGAATCAACACCGTTTTTGTTCAAGACAACCGCTCTTTTTCCGAAAAGGAAGGCACGTTAAGAGGTATTCATTTTCAAAAAGCACCGAAAGCGCAAACAAAACTTCTTTGCTGCACAAGGGGCGAAATTCTTGACGTTGCCGTTGATTTGAGAAAAGGTTCGCCAACCTATCTTAAATGGGTCAGTGCCCGCCTTTCGGCGGAAAACAAGCACTTTTTATATATTCCGAAAGGTTTCGGTCACGGCTTTGTCACACTCACAGACAACGTTGAAGTTCTTTATAAAGCTGACGATTACTATTCAAAAGAAAACGACCGCAGCATACGTTTTGACGACGAAGCAATCGGCATTGACTGGGGAATAAGCAACCCGATTCTTTCGCAAAAGGATTTGAGCGCGCCGCCTCTTAAAGACAGCGACATAAACTTTGTTTTCGGAGAGTGAGAAAAAATGATTCTTGTTACCGGAGCAAACGGTCAGCTCGGCTCGGACGTTTGCGAAATTTTAAAAAGCGAAAACCGCGATTATATTCCGACAGACGTTGAATCCCTCGACATAACGAATATAAACGAAGTAAAAGCGTTTTTTGAAGTGCATAAAATCGACTGTGTGATTCACTGCGCGGCATATACCGCCGTTGACAAAGCCGAAGATGAAAAAGAAAAATGCTTTGCCGTTAACGAAACCGGTTCTTTGAACCTTGCCGTCTGCGCGGAAAAAGCGGGCGCAAAAATGCTTTATGTCAGCACCGACTACGTTTTCAAAGGCGAGGGCGAAAAGCCGTTCAACACAGGTGACCCGAAAGGTCCGCTCAACGCCTACGGCGAAAGCAAGCTTGCCGGAGAAAGAGCCGTTCTTGAAAATTGCAAAAAAAGTTTTGTTGTCAGAACGTCATGGGTTTTCGGCGAAAAAAACACAAACTTTATTGCAACAATGCTAAAGCTTTCAAAAACGCATGACGAAGTTAATGTTGTCTGCGACCAAATCGGTTCTCCGACTTATGCAAAACATCTTGCCGCACTTCTTTGCGAAATGGCAAAGACAGACAAATACGGAATCTATCACGCAACAAACGAGGGCTTTTGCTCTTGGGCAGAGCTTGCAAAAGAAACTTTTTTGATTGCAAAAACAGGCACAAAAGTTAACCCCGTTTCTTCGTCGGAATACAAAACGAAAGCAAAAAGGCCGCTCAATTCCCGCCTTTCAAAAGTTTCGCTTGATGATGGCGGATTCAAAAGGCTTTTGCCTTGGCGTGACGCAGTGAAAGAATATCTCGGCAACATACTTGAAAAATAAAAAAGATCCGGAACGGCAAAAAACGTTCCGGATTACTTTTTTTGTTAATTCACTGAGAATCAGCCTTCGCTGATTGCTTCAACGGGGCAGCCGTCTGCGCATGCGCCGCATTCGATGCAGGAATCGGCATCAATAACATACTTTCCGTCGCCTTCGCTGATTGCGCCAACGGGGCAGCCGTCTGCGCATGCGCCGCAAGAAATGCAGTCGCCGCTGATTACATATGCCATTGTTCTTACCTCCTTATTTTATCGAGAACAAATTAAAACGTTTTGTCGCTTTTCCTTTGCTCTCTTATTCTCTACATTGTATCATAAAAATTGAAAATATCAAGACTTTTTTCTCGGTTTTTCAAAAAAATCAGGGTTCTTTTTTATTACAAACGACTTTTTGCAGCTGTTTTTGCCGAATATTGCCAAACTGCCTTGACTAATTTTCGAAATTTATATAGAATGTGAAAAAGAAGCGCCTTTATCGGCGGCAAAATGTATATTTGATAGGACGGTTCACTTATGTATAACAAGATATCTGTTGCAAACGACATGGTCTTTTCCCGGGAAAACAACGAAGACGCGTTCAAAATTTTTGATTCAAACAAAAGGACAAAATGGGTCGGCGGACAGTTTCCGGACTATGTTGACGTAAACCTCAAGAAGATGTATTCGGTGAGACAAATTGTTGTTGACTGCCCGAAAAGCGACATTTTGATTTTTTCGGTTTTTGCAAGCGAGGACTTTGTCAATTACAAAGAAGTTCTCAAACAAAACGGCGACCACAAATGTAACGGTCATTATGAATTTGACTGTGATTTTGAAGCGTGCAGTCTTCGCTTTCTTTTCAAATACAGCGAAAAAACTTCTTATGCCACAATCAAAAATATTGAGATTTTCGGCGAAGAGAGCAGCAGCGAAATCAAAAAAGCAGACACCACTTTTCCCGAACCGTTTGAAAAAAGCGAATACAACGTTGAAATTACGAAAGAAGACACCGCAAAAGAACTTTCCGGTCTTGTTGAAAGAACAATCGGAAAAGAGTTTTGCGAAAAAATTGCCTTTTCAATCGAAGACAGCGAAGAAGAATTTTTTGCCCTTTCCGACACGGACGACGGAAAAGTTTTAATCACTGCAAACAGCGGCTCTTGCGCCGCCGCGGGACTCAACTATTATTACAAGTATTACTGCAATGTACATATTTCGCAGGTCGGCTGTTCGCTTGAAATGCCCTCGCCTCTTCCGACAATCGGAGAGAAAAAAAAGCTTACGACTCCGTTCAAAGTCAGATATGCGAACAACTACTGTTCGCTTTCATACACAATGGCATTTTACGGCGAGGAAGAATGGCAAAAAGAACTTGATTATTACGCACTTCAGGGCGTCAACGTTTTTCTTGACATCACCGCGATTGAAGAAGTATGGCGCAGATTCATGCTCAAACTCGGCTATCCGCTGGAAAAAGCAATCGCCTTTTTGCCGGGTCCTGCTTACTACGCATGGTTCTGCATGGCTAACCTTTATTCAACCGGTGCACCGCTTCCGCCGGGCTACTTCAAAATGCGCACCGACCTTGCAAGAAAGAACCACCTTTTCATGAGAAGAATGGGAATGAGTCCCGTTTTTCAAGGCTACAACGGTATGGTTCCGACGGACATTAAGAAATATGCTCCCGACGCTTCGATTATTCCGCAGGGACTTTGGAACGGCGCGGAACGCCCCGCAATGCTCAAAACCGACACAAATGCTTATCTTCGCCTTGCCGACCTTTTCTATGAAAGTCAGCGTGAAGTTTACGGCGACATTTCTCCGTACTTTGCAACCGACCCGTTCCATGAGGGCGGAAGAAGCGGAAGACTTGACATAAAGCGCGTCAGCAGATATCTTCTTGACGCAATTCTTAAAAACCGCAAAGACGCCGTCTGGATCATTCAGTCATGGGGCGAGAACCCGTCGAAAGAGCTTCTTGAGGGCGTTGAGGACAGAAAAGAGCACACGCTCATTCTTGACCTTTATGCAGAAAAAAAGCCGCGCTGGGAAAACTTTCTCGGCAGCGAGTTTCTCGGTTCACCGTGGGTATACTGTATGCTCAACAACTTCGGCGGAAGAATGGGACTTCACGGTCATCTTGCAACAATTGCTTCGGAAATTTCACGCGCTTCAAAAAAAGCAAAGCACATGAAAGGAATCGGCATAACACCCGAAGCAACACATTCAAACCCGATTATTTTTGACCTTTTCTTTGAAGCGGCATGGACAGAAAGCGAGCAGGTTGAACCGATCGACCTTGAAAACTGGCTCAAAAAGTACGCCGAAAGAAGATACGGTTCTTGCAGTGACAATATGTTTGAAGCAATGAAGTTGCTCAATGATACGGTATATAACCCGAAACTCAACGAACACGGCGAGGGTGCGCCTGAATCGGTTATCAACGCGCGTCCGTCGCTTGACGTCGGTTCACCGTCAACTTGGGGCAACAACCTTGTTTCATACGACAAAAAGACGTTTGAAAAAGCGGCTTCGCTTTTCCTTGGTGAAGCAAATAACTGCAAAGAAAGCGAAGGTTATCTTTTTGATGCAGTTGATTTACTCAAGCAGGTTCTTTCAAACACCGCGCAAGAATATCAGAAAAACATGTCAAAAGCATACAAAGAAAAAGATCTTATCGCTTTCATGAAATGGTCGGATAAATTTTTGAACCTCGGACTTTTCACTGATGAAGTTCTTTGTGCAAACCGCGAATTCATGCTCGGAAACTGGATCAAAAAAGCCGAAAAGCTTGCTTCGCCGTTTGATGACTTTACAAAAAAGATTTTTGTCTTTAACGCCCGCGCTCAAATTACAACCTGGGGCGGTTCAAGGCAGATTGCCGAAGACGGTGCGCTTCGCGATTACTCAAACAAGCAGTGGTCGGGTCTTACGAAAGACTTTTATGTTGACCGTTGGAACAGCTGGATAAAAGTTATGAAACAAAAACTCAGCGGGCAAAAAGCAAGCGAACCCGACTGGTTCAAAAACGATATTCGCTGGGTTTGGAAAGAAAACGAATACTCCGACACACCGACGAAAATCGACCTTATAAAAACCGCCGAAAAAGTTTTTGCTTCTTTTGGCGTTGACAGCGCAGAATATTAATTAAGCAAATCCGAATATAAATAACGCCGAAAATTACTATTGTCTTTTTCGGCGTTTTGTTGTATAATATTAATTTGTGAGGCTTTGTGCCGCAAAATTTTTTCAGGAGGAAAAGCCGTGTTCGAAAACATCAATTTTGACGAAAGCTGCAAAGCAAAAATTGCGCACAGCATCAAATGCCGAACTTTTCCTCATGCGGTTATCCTTGAGGGCTCGAACGACGAAACGCGACTTGCGGCGGCAAAAGAAATCGCCTGTGCGCTTGTTTGCACCGGCGAGGAAAAGCCATGCGGTGTTTGCCGTGCCTGCAAAAAGGCAAAGAGCGGCAACCACCCGGACATTTACGTTTTTCAAAAAGACGATTCGGCAACCGCAATCAAAGTTGACGACGTCCGCCTGATTCGCGAAAAAGCACTGCTTCTTCCGAACGACGGCGACAAAAGCATTTTTATCATTCACGAAGCACAGTTTATGAATCCGCAGGCGCAAAACGCGCTTTTGAAGATTTTTGAAGAACCCGCGCCGCATGTCTGCTTTATCCTCACCTGTCCGTCAAGAACCGCTTTTCTTGACACGATTACATCGCGCGCAGCGTCTTTCATGCTTTCGCAAGAGGAAGACTTCAAAACAACTGGCGAACGCGACGAAGAAGCGCTTGCCCTTGCGGCAAAGCTTATTGACACACTTTGCGCTTCGAATGAATTTGAATTTTTGAAAGAGACCTCTGTTTTTTCAAAAGACAAGGATCTTTTCAAGGCAGTTTTGCCGTTTTTAATTTATATCTTCCGCGACGCCCTTGTTTTCGGCGAACCGCTGACCGGCTGCCGCGAACAAGCACAAAAACTTCGAAGCGTTTTTACGCAGAAAAAGCTTTTGGCGTTCATTGAGGAAACCAAACTACTTATCGACGCAACAGAAAGATCGGCAAATCACAACCTTACGATCACGCGCCTTTGCAGCGTTTTTCACCGAATCAAAAACAGCTGACTTCTGCGTCACCGCCGCCACAGTGCAAAAAGCCATAAAAGGCAATAGCAAGCAAGAAAGGAATGATTTTTTCATGATAAAAGTTACCGGCGTCAGATTTAAAAATGTCGGCAAAATCTATTATTTCAGTCCGAACGGACTTGAACTCAAAGCAAAAGACAAGGTTATTGTTGAAACCGCACGCGGTCTTGAATGCGGCGAAGTTACGTTTTCGGACAGAAGTGTTCCGGACGACGAAATAACGTCCGAACTTAAACCCGTCATCCGCCTTGCAACCGAAAAGGATCTTCGCACAGTTGAGGAAAACAAGGAAAAAGAAAAGGCCGCTTTTGACATCTGTCTTAAAAAAATTGAGGCACACAAGCTCAAAATGAAGCTTGTTGACGTTGAATACACACTTGACAGGCACAAGATCCTTTTTTATTTCACCGCTGACGGTCGCGTTGATTTTCGCGAACTTGTCAAAGACCTTGCGTCCGTTTTCAGAACAAGAATCGAACTTCGGCAAATCGGAGTCAGAGACGAATCAAAAATGGTAGGCGGACTCGGAATTTGCGGACGTCCGTTTTGCTGCAACACTTTTCTCGGCGATTTTCAGCCGGTGTCGGTAAAAATGGCGAAAGAGCAAAGTCTTTCGCTCAGTCCGGTTAAAATCAGCGGCACCTGCGGAAGACTTATGTGCTGTCTCAAATATGAGCAGGACGCTTATGAACATCTGTTGAGAGTTACGCCGAAAAACGGTGCCGTTGTCGATACCCCCGAAGGAAAAGGAACGGTTATTGATTTTAACCTCCTTACCGGTATTCTCAAAATCAGACTCGACTCAAAACCGGATGCCGCTCCCCTGGTCATTGACAGAAAGCAAGTTAAACTTATCAAGGACGCACAAATCAAAGTTGACAAAAAGGAGCTTGACGCACTCAAAGGAATTGAATAAAACGTTTCAACGGGTCAGCTGCAAAAAAGCAGCCGACCCGTTTATGTTTTTCAAAAAGTCCCTGCAAAATCTTATTTTAAAGGTTTGCAGGGCTTTATATTATTTGACTTTAATCAAGGAAGTTTTTCAAAGCAAAGAAATTAATTCTTCGCACCATTTTTGCGGTTGCTCAAAATTCACCATATGAGCGGCATTTTTAATTATAACGAAATCTTTTTTCGGCGCAGATAAATAGTTATACCACTTTTTTGTCTCTTCAACCGGACAGACATAGTCCTGCTCTCCCATTATTATTTTAATAGGAACATCAATACGGGAAATACCGATATTTTCATTTTCAAGCATATCATTTTCAAGATACTTCAGAGAATGTGATATTCCTCTAATCAATTGAACAGTCTTATGTTTAATAGCACTTTATATACAGCGACAAGTATTTATTCATATTGAAGCTGCTTTCGGGATGAATGTAGCCGCCGTATTTATGCACAAGCTTTGAGACGTACTTTTTGCTTTCGGCGTTATCGGATTCGTATTCTTTTCCTTTCGGCGGAGAAATCAAAGAGAGCTTTTCAATCACCTTTTTATCACCGAACTGTTTTGCCTTTTGCAAAGCAAAGTTATATTTATAAATTTCGTCATTCGATGAAATGCCTTGACCGGTGCCGATATAGTAAGCAACATTATCAGGATATATGCTAACATAGCGCAGGCCCAAATATGCGCCCCATGAATGGCCGGCAATATAGATTTTTTCTTTTTTGTATTCACGACACAAAAATTCAACCAATTCATGCAAATCCGAGATCATCAAATCAACCGAAAGTTCATCCTTGCAATAGCTCAAACCGCAACCGCGCTGATCCCAGCAGATAACGGTAAAGTAATCAGCCAAAGCAGAATTGTACTTTTGAACAAGCGGTCTGTCCGGAGAACCGGGGCCGCCATGCAGAATCAAAAGCACCGGATTGCTTTCATCGGTATACATTTTCAAAATGTTTTGCTTCGAATCGTTTATGGTTATGTATCGGCTGACAAAAATCATTTATTACTCTCCTCAAAAATCATACACCGGATATTCAGTAATCAATGTGTTCACGAACAAATCTTTCAAACACCCAATCGGCGCCATCGTATAGTACTTCATAAAGAGTATTTCTTAATTCTTCTTTTGAAAGGCTGTTAATATACTTTATAACTTTTCTATCAATTTCCTCCTGTCTCTTTTCTTCCTCTTCTTCATACTTTATAACTTCATCATAATAGTTTTTAGCTTCATCTGGAAATGCTGTAAAATATAAAGCAACCTGATGTTTGCAAATAATTCTTTTTCCGTTTGCATGGGGACAATTGCAGCTCGACTTTCTCGGATGTGCCGTATCAATCTTAACATCATATGATTTTTTATATGATCCTTTTGATTTTCCGACATATTCGGTTTCGCTTAATTTTTCAACTTCAAATATATAATTATTCGTGTAATATTCATATCCGCGCCATAAAGAGGCACCGCTTGCCAAGTCTAATAAACCCATTAATTATCCACTCCATATAAAACAGTAATTCTTATGTCAATTTGCTTAATAAGTACCAACGAAGAGAAAACCGATATTTTTTAAAGCGTTTCGGAGTACGCTTAATATCGCCTGTTCACAATAAATACAGTATAATATATATTTTAGCGTTTGTCCAGTGTGTTGCTTCATTTGAGTGTTTTATAATAAACTTATTCGGCGTAATTCAAAAACGGCTGCCGCAAAATCTGCGACAACCGTTTTTATTGGGGTGTTTATTAAGCATTTGCGGTTCAGTTTTCCGAAAAGCTGTATCCGCGATTTGTGAAAGTTGCATTTCCGTCGTCGTCAAAAGTTACATCAACAACGCCGACTTCCTTTGTTTTGTCTTTATGCAAAACAGTAAAAGTTATTGTATCGCTGAATGTTGAAAGCTTTATATCCGGGTTTTCGGCAATAGCCGCAATCATTTTATCGGAGCATTTCCATTTAAAGCGCGCGGTTTCGTCATAATCAAGACCGGTTCCGGACGTTTTAACCGTGATTTCGTCACCTTTGAGGAAGGCAAGGTTTTCGCTGTGAATGAACTTATCGACATAATAATTCATTTGACCCCAGCCGGAGGAAACCTTAACCGTTACCGATTCAACGTCTTCAAGGTTTTCAAGCTTCAGCTTGAAATTGTTGTGAGTCACGGCGGTAAAAATCAAATTGCCTTTGGCGAAAGCCATACCGGTTCCGCAGTCGTACTTTTCGGAATTATTTTCAATCATATGGAATAATTCGTCATTCTTTTTTTCAACAGCGGCGTTTTTTTCCTCCTCGCTCATACCTTTTGCGCTTTCAAAGGAAATTTTATAACCATAAGGAAAGCTTTCGTTAAAATTGAGCGTTTTGAAAGCGGTACTGTTTTTGAGCGCTTCTTCGTCGTCAATCGCTCCGGCAACCATGATAAACGGGTTAACGCCGCCGTTTTTTTCGCTGTTTGATACCGACGAAGAAGAGGGTGAAGAAGGATTAGTGATTTCGGCTTTATGATTTTTGAGCGGGAAGTATACGCCGAGTGCGGCGGCAATTACCACGGCGGCGGCAATAAGGCCGGCAGAGATTTTTTTCATTTTCATCTTCGATTTCCTTTCGTAATTCAGTTTTGCTTTGAGTCTTGTTTCGAGATATGCGTCCGGTTCAATAAGATCGAGCGCAGCTTTAAACTCTTCTTTTTTCATTGAGCATAATCCTCCAATTCAAGTTTAAGTAATTTTCTCGCCCGTTCAAGCCGCATTTTTACGGCAGAGACGCTGATTTTCAGTATTGATGAAATTTCTTTAATCGACATGTCGTTATAGTAGTACAATATTACGGACGATTTATACTTTTCCGGAAGTTCCAAAACCTTTTTGAGAACATCTTTAAGGCTTTCGCTTTCTTCATACGCTGCTTCTTCAACAGATGAAAGTGAAACGTTTTTTCGTTCCGACTTTTTAAGGCGGTCAAGGCACTTGTTTTGCGTAACCCGAATAAACCACGCTTTTTCGTGGCTGTCATCTTTAAAGTTCTTTTTTGTCTCAAGATACTTCATGAAAACATCGTGAAGAACATCTTCGGCATCGGAGGAATTGCCGACATACAAAAAGGCGATTTTATAAAGCATTTTTCCGTAATTATGATACTTTTTTTCAAATTCTTTTTCGAGATCTCGTTTTTCCATAAGTACCTCCTTTCACATATAAAACGAATGAACAATATCTTCGGTCACATGTTTAACAAAATATACCATAAAAAGTAAATATAAGACCACTCTGTTGAGTAGTCTTATTTGGGTTTGTTCAAATGTCTGTGACACTCAAGGTCAAAAACACAGTCGTCTCACTTCGCTTGAAGCGCTCGTGATACTTCTTGTTTTTTCCTGCTCGCCGTACCCCTTCATCTGCCACCGGCGGCGGGGCACGGTGAGCCGGTTACCAGCCGCGACGTGTCTGCTTTATGCATATTTGACATAAGAACTAAAAGTTTCATGTGTACTGAGAAATTCATTTTTAATGAATGAAATATTCCATCATTTGGGTAAGAAAGGACGGTTTCTCCATAACGACATTAGAGAGGATAATAATTGCAACTTTATCCTTGAAATTCAACCTTTGCCAATTTCTCAATCCCGGCAATCCTCCATCATGTCCAAACCAACCATTATCGAACTGACATAAACCGCATCCATAAGGCTTTGGGTTAAAATTCAAACATTCCTTCCAACTGTTAGCAGACAATATATCGGCATTTAGTATAGCGTTGCACCAAAATCTTAAATCTGTCAGCGAAGAAACAACGCTGCTGTCACCACTATCCATGGCAGGTCTGCCGCAGGAAAATATCTCATCGTTATGTTTTACATATCCACAAGCATCTGCGATACGTCCGTTCATGTGAGTGTGCTCTAAACCGAAACACATAAATACATCGCTCATGGCAACTGACAAGGGTTTGCCGGTTAACATCTCCAGAATGTGACCAAGCAAAAAATAATTCGTATTACTGTATCTTCCCTCTGTTCCGGGTTCAAAGTGCAAGCGTAGTTCACCGATTAGTTCAAAACATTCTGAAAGACTAACAGGACGACATTCAGGAGCAATACACTTATGAAACTTGATAACATCAGTCGGTGCAATTCCGTGCTCCGATTCATATTTATAGATTGCGTCAGGGATAATCCTATCACTGATATAATCAGGAATACCGCTTGAATGATGCAACAGATGACGAATTGTAATATTCTTTCCTTGGGGATATTGAGAAAAATAGAGGTCGATTGTATCATCCAAAGAAAGTTTTCCCAGTTCAATCTGAAGGAAAATGGCTGCTGCAACAAATTGCTTAGACAGCGAAGCTAATGTAATTGTAGTATGTGGTGTGAAGGAAGCGTTTGTGCTGTCGTCAGCATTACCTTGGCAATATTCAAAAATAACTTGACTGTTTTTAAGAACAAGCACTCCACCTTGAAAATCTCTTGGGATAATGTTTTCAAATGGTTTCATAAAGATTTCTCCATCAAATTCAAAGCTTCTATTTAGGAATATTATACCATAAATATGTGAATTTTTCTACTACCATCAAACGTCAACCGAAATATCTATCATCTGCTGTAATTTAAAAGCGCCACAGCATACTTCTCATTCTCCGACGTGATCTGACACTTGAAGTTCAAGTCTAAATTCCATCTTCAGGAAAAATTAGGCGGTATGTGATAATTTTCGGAGATTTTAGGTTAAATCTCTATGAACGTCAAAAGAAAAAAACACACCAAATTGGTGTGTTTTTTCTTTTGGCGCCTCAAAC
>DKDD01000078.1 GCA_002451715.1 Ruminococcaceae bacterium UBA6857
TTTTCAACAAGCGGAAACGAATCTTTCACGCGCATAAACCGCGGCAATCTTCTCAACGAAAGCGACAGTGAAAGCGAAATTCTCAATTGCTGCAACGCTTCGTTTTTCAAAGGTGCGTTCCTTTCCTGCGGAACGGTCAGCGACCCGAACAAGGGCTATCATCTTGAATTTGTTGTTCCGTTTCGTACTTTAAGTCTTGACCTTATGAAAATGCTTTCGGAATACGGACTCAAGGCAAAGCACATGGTGCGGCGATACGTCAACGTTATCTATATAAAAGACAGTGAAAGTATTGAAGATCTTCTCAATATCATGGGCGCGCAAACGGCGGCGTTTGAGATTATGAACATCAAGATATATAAAGACTTTCGCAATGTTTCAAACCGACGCGCGAACTTTGACAGCGCAAACCTTGCGCGAACGGCAGTTGCCGCAGTTGCCCAGGTTGAACAAATTCAAAAAATTATTGACAGCGGAAGATTTGAAGAACTTTCGCAAGAACTTCGCGAATTTGCAATTTTAAGAACGGAAAATCCGGACGCAAGTCTTCGCGAATTCGGCGAAATGTTTTCTCCGCCGCTTTCGCGTTCGGCTGTCAATCACAGAATAAAAAAACTTCTTGCATTCGCAAAAAAATGCGAAGAAGAAAAGACTCCCACGGAGGATCAAAATATTGGATAACAAAAGAAACTTCACCGTTCCCGAAGAGGAACTTGAAAAACAAAAAGAATATGCAAAGCTTGTTTCGGTTGTGCTTTCTTCGCGCTTTCCGCAAAGTGCACCGAAAGCCTTTGTCCATACCTACGGCTGTCAGGGAAACGTTTCCGACGGCGAAAAAATCAAAGGCATTCTTTGTTCGCTCGGCTATGAGCTGACGGATTCTGTTGAAGAAGCCGACCTTGTTCTTTATAACACCTGCGCCATTCGCGAACACGCACAGGACCGCGTTTTTGGAAACGTCGGCGCACTCAAAAAGTATAAAACCGCAAAGCCGGATATGATTATTGCCCTTTGCGGTTGCATGATGCAGCAGGAATATGTTGCCGAAAGAATTAAAAACAGCTTTCGCTATGTTGACCTTGTTTTCGGAACGCACGTTCTTCATAAACTTCCGGAATTTATTCACCGCTGTCTCTGCTCCGGAAAAAGAGTTTTTGACCTTTCCGGCGGCGACGGAAATATTGTTGAGGGTTTGCCGCTTCACCGCGACGGAGCGTTCAAGGCTTGGATTCCGATTATGTACGGCTGCAACAATTTTTGCTCCTATTGCGTTGTGCCTTATGTTCGCGGACGCGAAAGAAGCCGCGATTTTGAAACGATTGTTGAAGAGGCAAGGCAGCTTGCCGCCGCAGGGTACAAGGAAATTACCCTCCTCGGTCAAAACGTCAATTCCTATAACAAAGACCTTTCCGAAGAATACCGCTTTCCGGCGCTTCTTCGCGCAATCAACGACATTGACGGCGATTTCATAATTCGTTTTATGACTTCCCATCCGCGCGACTGCACAAAGGAACTGCTTGAAACCATGGCAGAATGTAAAAAGGTTGCAAAACACCTTCATCTTCCCGTTCAGTCTGGCAATGACCGCGTGCTCAAAGAGATGAACCGCCACTATAACCGCGAAAAATATCTCAGCCTTATAAAATACGCTTATGAGCTTATGCCCGACCTTTCGATTACGAGTGACATTATCGTCGGTTTCCCCGGCGAAACTTATGAGGAATTTTGCGACACGCTCTCGCTTCTTCGTGAGGTCAACTACACTTCACTGTTCACTTTCATCTTTTCGCCGAGACCCGGAACAAAGGCCGCTTCAATGCCGGACGAGGTTCCTAAAAAGGAAAAGTCTCGGTGGTTTTCAGAGCTTACCGCGCTTCAGGAAGAAATTGCTTCAAAGCGCACCGCCGCAATGAAAGGCGAGCAGTATCGCGTTCTTGTTGAAGAAAGGAACGAAAATACCGGTCTTCTTTCCGCAAGAACCGAGGGCAACGTGATTATCGAATTTGACGGAAAGGACGAGCTTATCGGCTCATTCGTCACGGTTGAAGTCACCGAACCCAAAACGTGGATTCTCAAAGGTAAACTTATTTCTCAAGGATAAAACGTGCCGAAAGGCGCGACTATCAATATATTATTTTTTCACAAGGAGTACTTTACATGGACGTAATCAAACTCACGCGCGAACTCGGCGCGGCAATCCAGCAGGACGAAAGATATCTCGCTTTTGCAAAAGCAAGAGAAGAGAACGAAAAAGATCCCGAGCTTCTTGACCTCATGGGTCAGATTCAGCTCGTTCAGATGAACTATCAGCGCGAAGCCGCACAGGAAAATCCCGATTCTGAAAAAATGGCAGAATATGAGCGCGAATTTAACGCTGTTTATGACAAGTTCATGGGC
The DNA here is from genome assembly GCA_002451715.1 of Ruminococcaceae bacterium UBA6857. GTDB lineage: Bacteria > Bacillota > Clostridia > Oscillospirales > Acutalibacteraceae > UBA6857. The sequence continues at coordinate 2,398 of DKDD01000078.1, forward strand.
AACGAAAGAATGAAAGCTTATGAAGCGGCAAGAAAAGAAATTGACGAAATGATGAATTACGTTATGCAGATTCTCGGCCTTTGCGTCAACGGCGCAGACCCCGCAACCTGCGAACCCGAAGAACAGCACAGCTGCGGCTGCGATTGCGACAGCTGCTCTTCAGACTGCCACCACTAAAAAGTTTTTGCCGCCGACCGCTTTTCGGTCGGCGGCAGATAAAAGGATTTGTAAAAAACGAAAGAGGGAAAAGCAAAATGGCCGAAATGACCCCAATGATGAAACAATATCTTGAAATTAAAAAGCAATACCCGGACACTATTTTGTTTTTCCGTCTCGGCGATTTTTATGAAATGTTTTTTGAAGACGCAAAAACCGCGTCAAGAGAGCTTGAACTGACTCTTACCGGAAAAAGCTGCGGCCTTGAAGAGCGTGCACCGATGTGCGGTGTTCCGTTCCACAGTGCGGACGGCTATATTGCAAAGCTTGTCTCCAAAGGCTATAAAGTTGCAATTTGCGAACAGACCGAAGACCCGGCAACGGCAAAAGGACTTGTAAGCCGCGACGTTATACGCGTTGTCACAAAGGGCAGCGTTATTGAAAACAGTATGCTTGACGACGCAAAGAACAACTATCTGACCTGCGTTTTTCTTTCGGAAAACGGCGGCGGAATCTGCTTTACCGACGTTTCGACGGGCGTTTTGAACGTTACATCGTTCAGCGGAAAGAGTACGGAAAGCAAACTTATCAACGAGCTTGGCGTTTTTTCTCCGAGCGAAATCGTACTCAACAAAAAGTGCGCCGAAAACAAAGCTATTGCTTCGTTCATCACAAAGCGTATGGAAGCTTCGTGCGAAGTCTATCCCGAAGAAAGCTTTTCCTATGAAAGCTGCCTTTCGGAATGTAAAAATCATTTTTCCGAAGATAAACTTTCGTCTTCCGGTGTTAAAGAAAGCCCGGAGGCTCTCATTGCCGTCGGCGCGGCGATAAAATACCTCAAAGACGTGCAAAAAAATGACGTTGCTAACATTACCGACATCAATTTCTATTCGGAAAATCAATACATGAAAATTGATTTTTCAACAAAGCGCAACCTTGAAATTACCGAAACTATGCGGGGTCGCGAAAAGAAAGGCTCGCTTCTTTGGGTGCTTGACAAAACAAAAACCTCAATGGGCAAAAGACTGCTTCGCACATGGCTTGAAAAACCGCTTGTCAGCTATGCGGTGATTACCAAAAGGCAAAACGCCGTTGAAGAACTTGTTTCAAACGGTGTCGCTCTTTCGGAACTTCAGTTTGCGCTTACGAGCATTTTCGACATTGAAAGACTTATCACACGTGTTGTTTATGAAACGGCAAACGCAAAGGAGCTCAATTCTTTGAAACAGACGCTTGAACAGCTTCCACTCGTCAAAGCCGCACTTTCAAAAATGAACAGCACCTATCTCAAACAGCTTTACTCGCTGACCGATTTGCTTGAGGACGTCTATGAGCTGATCGACGCGGCGATTGATCCCGATGCGCCGTTTTCGGTACGCGAGGGCGGAATGATCAAGGATGGCTTCAACGAAGAACTTGATTCCCTTCGTTATATCGAGAAGAACGGAAAGCAGTATATTACCGACATTGAAACCGCCGAAAAGGAAAAGACGGGTATTCCGAAACTTCGAATCGGCTATAACCGCGTTTTCGGCTATTATATCGAAGTCACAAATTCATATAAGGCACTCGTTCCCGATACATACATCAGAAAACAAACGCTTTCAAACTGCGAAAGATATATCACGCAGGAGCTTAAAGACCTTGAAAGCAAGGTGCTCGGTGCGCAGGAGCGCAGCGTAAAACTTGAATACGAAATCTTTTGCCAGATAAGAAAAGCCGTTGCAAAAGAGTATAACCGTATTCAGCAGACCGCTTCGGCAATTGCCGCTGCAGATGTTATCGCTTCGCTTGCCGCGACTGCAATCGAAAACAACTATGTCTGCCCGACGATGCACGATAACTCTGTTATCGAAATTGTTGACGGCCGCCACCCGGTTGTTGAAAAGGTACTTTCCGACAGTCCCTTTGTTCCGAACGATACCTATCTTGACTGCGGCGACAGCCGGTGTGCAATCATCACCGGACCCAATATGGCAGGTAAATCGACCTATATGCGCCAGGTTGCACTGATTTGTCTCATGGCTCAGATTGGTTCATTCGTTCCGGCAAAGCGTGCGGATCTTTCGATAATCGACAGCATTTTTACTCGCGTCGGTGCTTCGGACGACCTTGCCTCGGGTCAGTCAACGTTTATGGTTGAAATGAACGAGGTTGCTTCAATTCTCAAATCCGCCGGCAAAAACAGCCTTATCATTCTTGACGAAGTCGGCAGGGGAACGTCAACCTTTGACGGAATGAGCATTGCAATGGCGGTGCTTGAGTATATATCCGACAAGCGCAAAATCGGCGCAAAAACGCTTTTCTCAACCCATTACCACGAACTTACCGAACTTGAAGGTAAGCTTGACGGCGTTAAAAATTATAACATCTCCGTCAAAAAGCGCGGCAGTACGATAACTTTTCTTCGCCGAATTGTTCGCGGTCCTGCGGACGGAAGCTACGGCATTGAGGTTGCAAAGCTTGCCGGTGTACCTTCGGGCGTTGTCAACCGCGCAAGAGAGATTCTTTTTGAGCTTGAAAGCGAGGACAGAAAGCTTCACGCCGCCGCAAGACCTGACTTTGAAAAGGATGATGAACAAGAGGAAATGCCGCTTCAAATTTCGCTTCAAAGCGAACGCGACGACGAAATAATCGACGAACTCAAAAACATCGACGCCGACACGCTCACGCCGCTTGAAGCGCTCACAACGCTTTATAAACTCGCGCAAAAAGCAAAGGGTATGTAAGAACATACCGGGAGATTTTCCTATGAAAAAATTCGTTTCAATAATACTTGTTTTTGTCTGTATGTTTCTTGTATCCTGCCAAAAAGCCGATTCGCCCGAAAATGAAAACACCGCAGAGTATTCAAACCTTGTTGATTCGGGCGTTCAAAGCGAATTGAAAGAAACTTTGCTTTCGTGCGGCATACCTCAAAGTACCGTAGATACCTTTTTCAAAGACGTCAACGAATATAACGAAACCGTGGAAAATACAACGCTCATTCAATCGGGATACAAAGCTTTTGACCTTTCTCCCGTGACTTATGACGAAGATAAACTAAGTGAACTTTGGGGCGAAAAATTTCCGATTTTTATGGGATATAACTGCAAGCTGACAGCGTTCTTTCTTTATAAAAGTTTTGTTCGGTCAAACGATGCCGCGCAGGGTGCGGAAAACGAAATGGATATGCTTTTTGGTCTTTCGCCCGAAAAAGCTCAAACCCATTTTTCAAAAGCCGATTGCGACCTTTTTGATACACTGTATCAGACTCCCAAAATAAAAAAGTCTGTGACTCAAAAAGAATGCATTGAAAAAATCAAAAACGCATGGAACGAATACGGCGTCACGTTTGACGAAAGCGACAAAATCAAACTTATAACGGTCTATACCGAGGACGATTACCCCGAATATCATCTTGAACCCGTTCACGCATGCTTGCTTTTTAATGTGGACGAAAAGCTCTTCTTTTTGGAAAAGCTTTCGTTCGTCAAGCCATATCAGTATTCGTCTTTTGAAAACAAAAAAGAGTTATATGACTATCTTAAGAATTCGTTCGGTGAAGAGAAAAAAATCTTCATCGTCATGGAAAATGCAGAAGTCATCGAATAAGAATATTAAAAGTTTAACTAAAGGAAGGTGAAAATGTGGGAAGAATCAATGTTTTGCCGAAAAATATTGCCGAACTTATCGCCGCCGGAGAAGTTGTTGAAAGACCCGCTTCGGTTGTGAAAGAACTTTGCGAAAATTCGATTGATGCCGGTGCAACGGCCGTCACCGTCGAAATCCGAAACGGCGGAATAACATACATAAGAATTACCGATAACGGCAGCGGAATTTTCCGTGATGACGTTCAAAAGGCGTTTATCAGCCACGCAACAAGCAAAATCAAGTCTGCTTCCGACCTTGACAGCATTTTCACCCTTGGTTTTCGCGGCGAGGCGCTCGCCTCAATCGCCGCCGTTTCAAAAATCGAACTTTTCACCAAAACGGTTAATGAAGAAAACGGAACGTATTATTCAATTGAGGGCGGAACGGAAACCAAAAACGAAACCGCCGGCTGTCCGGACGGAACAACAATCGTTGTTCGCGACCTTTTTTATAACACTCCGGCAAGAATGAAATTCCTCAAAAAAGACGTCAGCGAAGCCAATGCAGTTGCGGACGTTGTTGATAAAATTGCCCTCTCTCACCCGGAAATCAGCTTTCGCTTTATCCGAGACGGAAAGCAAACGCTTATCACCCCCGGCGACGGAAAGCTCCTTTCGGTAATTTACTCAATTTTCGGCAGAGTGTTCGCCGAAGGTATGATTGAAACAAATTATGAGCTTGACAGAATCGGTGTTTCCGGTTTTGTTTGCAAGCCGACTTCCGCCCGTCCGTCAAGAGCAATGCAGTATTTCTTTTTGAACGGACGCTTTATCAAGTCGCGCGGCTGTGCCGCTTCAATGGAAAACGCATATAAAAATTCAATAATGGTCGGAAAATTCCCGTCATGCGTGCTTAACATCACCGTCCCGCCGCACACCGTTGACGTCAACGTTCACCCGGCGAAGACCGAGGTTCGTTTCAGTGACGAAAGGCGGGTGTCTTCCGCAATATATTATGCCGTGAAAAACGCTCTTTCGGAGTATGACACGCGCATTCAAATTGACCTTGCAAAGGTTGCGCAAAAAACAAAACCCGAAAACGCACAGTTTTATATGGTTGAGGATGAGCCTGTGAAGGTTAAAACACCTGAGCCGCAAAAGACTGCAGCACGCCAACCCGAACCGCAAAGACCTTTGCCCAAAAAGGACTTTTGGCAGTCCATGCCGTCAAATCAATTCAAAAAGACCGGCACGCTTTCATCTGCGGAAAACGACAATCTTTCCCACAAGAAGGACGAAAATGAACCTGATTTGGTTGCGGCTTTTAAAAACAAAAAATCTTTTGAACGAAATGCTCAAAAAAACGAGCAAAACATTCCCACTGCACCGCAAAATCATCAGCCTGCGGCAAAGCCTTCTGCCGAGCCGGAACGAATCGACGAAAAAGAAAAAGCCGTTCCCGTTTTTGCCGCCGCAAAGCCGCAACAAACCGAAAACGAAAAGCAACCGGAACGCAAACCGGAAAACAACACCGCACCGTCTGCCGCGATTACGGACAAGCGTCCGCCGAAACCGCTTCGGCTTCTCGGCGAAGCTTTTAAAACATATATCATTTGCGAATATGACGGAAAGGTTTGCATAATCGACAAACACGCCGCCCACGAACGTGTGATTTTCAACCGCATGAAAGCCGAGCGTGAAAATAAGGAAACCTCGTCGCAGGTGCTTCTTTCTCCCGTAACGGTAACGCTCAGCAAAAACGAATACAGCGTTATTCTTGAAAACCTTGATGTTTTTTCAAAATGCGGCTTTCTTGTTGAAGATTTCGGAAACGGCGCTGTAATAGTCCGTGAATGTCCGATGCTTCTTGAAGAGGACGATATTCAAGACGTTCTTTTGGAAATTGCGAATAACCTTATGCTCAATAAAACCGACGTTCAGGCAGAAAAAATCGACCGCATTTATCACACCGCCGCCTGCAAAGCGGCAATCAAAGCGGGTTTCAAAAACTCAACCGCCGAACTCAAGGCGCTTGCCGAACGTGTGCTTTATAACGACGATGTTCGCTATTGTCCGCACGGCAGACCGGTACTTATCGAAATGAGCCGCTATGACCTTGAAAAGCAGTTCGGAAGAATCCAGTAAAACAGGAGTAATCACAGTGAAAAAACCACTTTGCGTTGTTATTGTCGGCCCGACCGCGAGCGGAAAAAGCTCGCTTGCGGTTGCCGTTGCAAAAAAAGAAAACGGAGAAATTGTTTCTGCCGATTCAATGCAGGTTTATAAGTATATGGACATTGCAACGGCAAAAGTCACGAAAGAAGAAGCGGACGGAGTTGCGCACCACCTTATCGACTTTGTCGAACCGTGGGAGAGCTTTTCCGTTGCCGAATACAAAGACCTTGCCGTTTCAAAAATCGAAGACATAACAAAGCGCGGAAAAACTCCTTTCCTTGTCGGCGGAACGGGCTTTTATGTTGATACGGTTATCAACAACACAAATTTTCTTGACTATGAAAAAAACGACACACGAAACGAACTTTTGAAAAGAGCCGAAGAAGAGGGGCTTGACACCCTTTGGAACGAGCTTTTTGAAATTGACGAAGAAACCGCAAAAAAAATTCATAAGAACGACAAAAAAAGAATTGTCCGTGCTCTTGAGCTTTATAAAACAACAGGAAAAACAATGACCGACCAAAGAGACGGTTCTCATCTTGAAGAAAGCGATTTTTCCTTTTGCGTTATAGGTCTCACTGCAAAAGACAGACAGTTTCTTTATGACCGAATCAACAGACGCGTTAATATCATGCTTCAAAACGGTCTTCTTGAAGAAACAAAAACATTTTTTGAAAACGAACATTCTCACACCGCAAAGCAGGCGATAGGATATAAGGAACTGAAACCTTTCCTTGACGGCGAAATCACGCTTGAAGAAGCAACGGAAAACCTCAAGCGCGAAACGCGAAGATATGCAAAACGTCAGCTTTCGTGGTTCAGACGAAACGAAAATATCAACTGGCTTTATATTGACGAAGAAAGCGAAGAAACGCTGATTCAAAAAAGCCTTGAAATAATCGAAAACTTTAAAGG
>DKDD01000213.1 GCA_002451715.1 Ruminococcaceae bacterium UBA6857
GTTTGAGGCGCCAAAAGAAAAAGATCACTCAACAGAGTGGTCTTTTTCTTTTGCACTTAATATATCTTTAACCTGCGACTTTACGTTTTATTGTAATATTGCGTCGTTTTATTCTTTTTGACTTTAAAATAAAACATGGGTTGATTTTATTTTATATTTAAGTATAATATTTGTGAGATGGTTTTAATGGTAGCTGATACAAAAGCAATTGTTTCGGCTGTCGAACTTTAAGCCAAGGACAAAATAGATATTATTATTGATGTTGGGGAATATTTGACCAAAAACAGAATACAAAGGGTTGAAAAATAGAATAATTTTATGCACATAAAGTATACTGTGGAATATTAATCAAAACAGAAAGGATAAAACTATGACATTTATATTTACATATATTTTAAATTTCTGCCTATACGGAGTAATCGGCGTGGCACTTTATTCTTTATTCAGGCTTATATATTTAAAAGCCTCGCATAAAAAGAGAAAATCCAAAAGTAAAGAAATGTTAAGTGCTTTGTTTGCTTTTTATTTCGCCGGATTGTTCTCACAAACAGTTCTTCCCAATATAGGTGTCAGCTTTGGTGACGGACTGATAATAGATATCTTTTTTAATTGGGAAAATTATATACGCATATCCAAAGAGGGCTTTGAACACATTCAAAACGAACCGATTCATGGAAGCATAAATCTTATTCCGTTCAAAACGATTGCTTCTTATTTTACGGGCAATGATATTCGGCACTTTTCGCTGTCGGATTTGTCGAACTTCAGAATCGTCAATGTTTTGGGCAACGTTCTTCTGTTCGTTCCTTTCGGCTTTTTGTTGCCGATTATAAATAAAAGCGCGGCCAAGCTTTCAAGAGTATTGCTTTGGAGCTCTTTGCTGGTTCTTCTGATTGAATTTGAACAGTATTTCATAGGCCGTTCCGCCGATATTGATGATTTTATTCTTAATGTTTTCGGCGCTTTGTGCGGATATTTGTTATACAAAATCGCAAAAAAGTTATTGCACAACAAAAAAACGAATGTGGGTTTGGATAAACAAAAAGGAGATTTGAAATGAAAAAAATTATCAGTGCAGTTTTATTGCTGATTTTTGTTTTGTCACTTGTCGGCTGTGATAATCAAAGTGGTTTGACAGATGATACAAATAATTCGGCTGAGTCCACAAGTTCCGCCGTAACCGAAGCTACTGTTATTGAAGATGCGGGAAAAATTTACAAGCTTGAAAACAATGTGCTTTACGGGAAAGGCGAAAACTATGATGGTATTCTCGGAGAAAAAGAACATTATGACGAATGGGTAAAAATAGCGGAGAACGTGAAGATGTTTGACGCTTGCACAGCTGTTTTGCTTTATTTGACAATGGACGGCAAGGTTTACGGAATGGGCAGAAAAGAAGGCGGCGTTTTGCAAATACGAACAGATTACGAAGACAGAGACGGCGAGGTATCCGAACCTGTTTTGCTGTTTGATGACTGCAAGAGCATATCGCTCGGTTGCCGTTTTGCCCTTGCACTGAAAAACGATAACAGTGTTTGGTTCTGGGGAGAAAGTCTGAACTGCCAAAGCACGGAAATTGTTGACCAAATCATTACGCCGACAAAAATTGTTGAAGAAGCAAAAATGATCAAAGCCATAATGTGCACGTCGGCGTGGATCGACCCGGACGGCACTTTGTATATGTGTGGAGATAACTCAAGCGGACAAATAGGCAACGGAAAAAAAGGCACAGGGTTTCCGCAGCTGCTTGAAGATATCGTTGAAGTTCCGTATCCGGTTCTTGATCGGTGTGTAAACGTTTACTGCTCGGATGATATGCGTTTTGTTTATGCCGACACGGACGACGGCTCAACATATGTCTGGGGCGGAAACAAATATACAACACCCACAAATATAAAGAATACCGATGAATATAAAAGCAGTACCGATGTGTCTGAATAATTTTGCGACTTGAAATAAATTCGATTATCATATTTTCCCATACAATTTATTTAACGAGGTGCCGAAATGAACCCAGTCAGAAATTTGCATAAATTTTTCATAGACTTAGGCTTTGAAAAGGATAAAAAGAAGTTTTTCAAAACGCTCGGCGATTACGTTGTTGTCGTTGAAACATCAAAAGAACGCAATTACACAAAAATAGAAGGCGATCTTCATACAGATACATTCCTTAATTACTACAATATTTATGTTTCGGTCTATCATAAAATTGAGATTGAAGCATTTTCAATGACGCATAAAGACATGGGTTCGTTTTATCCGCTGACGGCAATTGCCGAAATTAAACAAAGCGAATGGCTTGCAAATAATCCAAACTTGGAAGAGTCAATGAAAAACGCTTTTTTAAAGAATGTGTATCGGCCGCTTTTTGTTGATTCAAAAGTGTTTGATTTTGTTTATGACTTGCCTTTCAAACGGTTCGGCGAATACCGTTATGATTCCGACGCGCTGTTGATGGCGTCATACGATGAAAAAAAGTATGACGTGACCGAAAAATGTCTGCATACTTTGCTTGCGATAATGTATGACCCGTATTGCAGAGAGACTATATCGGTTTACGATTCGTTTTCCGTAAAGGATTTGATAGATAAAATTGACGAATCAGGAGAATTAAAAGATTCCGATAGATACTTTCTTGCGGTCTATAAACGTATTTATGAAAAGTTATAAAAACTTCCGGTAGGATAAAAGAAAGGATTGTACCTATGGATTTTGAAACTGCTTTATATGACAAAATCAAAAGCGAAATTTTGAAATGGAACGAGCCGGATATCTATGCGGTTTCGTTTTTGGTTGAATCAAACGAAGAAAACCGCTATAAAAACTATGATAACTTAACTGCGTGGTCGATAAGCTTTAACGCCGAAAGCGATTGCGACGGTGCAGAAGAACTTGACGAAGAACGTTGGAATTACGCTTTTTGGCGGCAGGACGAAACTACGATTATTGATTATGAAAACGGCAACGAATACACAAAAATGCTTTTTGATTGGTATGCGGAAAACGGTGTTGAAAATATCGGCGAAGAAAACGAAGATGAAATGTATGACAAAAACGGAAAGTACATCGGCAAAGGTCCCGGCGGACACTATGAGCTTCTTCAAATTGCCGCTTCAGTTGCGGAAAAATTACAGCGCAACGGCGTTTTGAAAGCTCATTTCAAAAAGAATATTCCGATTATTGTTCACGGTTTAGAATACGCGTGGTATGACATTGAAGCGACAAAAAAAGCGAACCCCGGCAAAGAAGCCGACACGTTTTTGAAAGTAATGGAAGAACTTGAAGATTTTTAATCGCGGCAGAAAATATAAATAGAGAAAAACCGTTCGAAAGGGCGGTTTTTCCTTTTTGCGGCGGGGCTTATCCCTTGAAAAAGCAACGAAAAAATGATACAATAAAACGACAAATTTTTTATTATTTTGCAGGGGAAAGGAGGAAAAGCACATTGAAAAACGAATTGATTTCGGTAATCGTTCCCGTCTATAACGTTGAAAATTTTCTTCCGCGCTGTCTTGAAAGTATTCTTTCGCAGTCTTACAAAAATATCGAAGTTGTTGTTGTTGACGACGGTTCAACGGACAAAAGCGCCGAGGTTATTCGTTCTTTTGCCGCCCGCGACGGCAGAGTAAAGCCGATTTTTCAAAAAAACGGCGGCGTAACTTCTGCGCGGCTTGCAGGTGTTTTGCAATCAAACGGCGGCTTCATAGGTTTTGTTGACGGCGACGACGAAATTGAAAAAAACATGTATGAACGTCTTTTGAAGAACGCGAAAGATTTTGATTGCCAAATTTCGCATTGCGGATACCGCATGGTTTTTCCGGACGGACGCGTGAACTTTTTTCATAACAGCGGCGTTCTTGAAGAGCAAAACAGAGATACCGCATTGCGCGAACTCCTTTCGGGAAAAAAGATTGAACCCGGCCTTTGCAACAAACTTTTTCGGCGCGAACTTTTTGATACGGTTTTTTCAAAAAAAGCTCTGTTTGAAAAAATAAAAATCAATGAAGACCTTTTGATGAATTTCTTCCTTTTTTCGGCCGCAAAAAAAGCGGTGTTTGAAGATTTTTGTCCCTATCATTATATTGTTCGAAACGGTTCCGCTTCGCGCAAAAAAACCGATGAACACAAAATTTTCGACCCGATAAAAGTCAAGCGTATTATAATCGAAAATGCAGATGCCGCAATTCAAAACGCCGCCGCCGCGGCATATTTTGACACCTGCATAAACTGCGCCCATTGCGTTTTCTGCGAGGGAAAAGAGTTTCAAAAAGAGCTTAAAACAATTCGCTCACTTTTGAAAAAGGAAAAGAAAAACTTTTCTTTGCTTTCAAAAAAGCGAAGAATAATCGCCAACTTTATTGTTTATGCACCGAAGCTTTACGGCGCAATTTATAGAATATACAGCAGTAAATTTCAAAAAAGCGTCTATTCATAAAGGAGGAGCGCATGAAAAACTTTCCGCTGATCAGCGTTATTGTGCCGGTGTATAAAGCCGAGCCTTATCTTGATTTTTGTGTTGCTTCAATCGTGAATCAGACATATAAAAACCTTGAAATTATTCTTGTTGACGACGGTTCGCCGGACAATTGCCCAAAAATTTGCGACGAATGGGCAAAAAAAGACGGTCGCATTTGTGTGATTCACAAGGAAAACGCAGGCTCTGCCGCCGCAAGAAATACCGCACTTGACGCCGCAAACGGTGAACTCATTGCTTTTGTTGACAGCGACGACTATATTTCGCCCGATATGTATGAATATCTTTTTTCGCTTTTGAACGACGGTGCGGACATTGCGGAATGCGGTTTTGCGGACGTTACGGGCAACGATGCCGCTTTCGGCAAAGACGAAACAAGCGAAGTTTTTTCTCCTCTTGAAGCGATGAAAGAGCACATTCTTGACCGCAAGTTTCGCCAGCTTGTTTGGAACAAACTTTATAAAAAAGAAGTTCTGAACGGGGTACGCTTTCCTGCCGGCAAAAAAATCGACGATGAATTTTTCACTTATCGTGCAATCGGGAACGCAAAAAAGCTTGTCTGTTCGCCGAAAGTTTGCTACGCTTATCGGCAACAGCCGCAGTCGCTGATGCATTCAATGGTCGCGTCGGCGCGGCTTCAGGCAGTTGAAGCAAAGGAAATGCGCCATGAATATATTCTTGAGCATTTTCCCTCTCTTTCTTCGCTGAGCCTTAAAAATTTGTGGTTTACCTGTATATATCAAGGGCAGCTTGCGCTTTGCTCAATGAGCAAAGATGAAAAGAAAAATGCGTTTAAATATCTTTCGTATGCTCTTTTACGCTGCCCGATTAAAGAAAAAAACGGTATTAGTGCAAAAGAAAAGCTTTGGATTTTCCTTGCCGAAAATTCGCTTGAAAAAACGTGCAAACTCCGAAATTTTTTGAAAATCGGAATCTGATAAAATTATGAGATAGTGGGGAGCGGTCATGAAAAACGAACTGATTTCGGTCATTGTTCCGGTCTATAACGTTGAACGGTATCTTGAAAAGTGTGTTAAAAGCCTTTGCCGCCAAACGTATAAAAATTTGGAAATCATTCTTGTTAACGACGGTTCAACCGACCGCTCGGGCGAAATTTGCGGTTTCCTTTCGAAAACCGACGCACGCATCAAGGTGATTAATAAAGAAAATGGAGGCCTTTCCGACGCGCGCAACGCCGCATTGGATTTTGCTCACGGAAGCAAAATCATGTTTGTTGACAGCGACGATTACCTTTCGGAAGATGCGGCGGAAAAACTTCTTTCAGCGGCAGAAGAAAACGATTGCGAAATTGCGGTTTGCAACATGATTCGCGTTTTTGAAGACGGAACAAGTGAACCGTTTTACTGCCCCGCTAAAGAGACGACCGTCCTTTGCGGCAACGACCGTTTTGAAACGCTTTGCCAGCCGTCGGTTTGCAACAAGCTTTTTTCGGCGGAGCTTTTTGACGACGTGCGCTTTCCGAAAGGTCGGTTTTATGAAGACACGTTTGTCTATCATATCCTTGCATACAGGGCGAAAAAAATTGTTCTTGACGGAAATGACGGCTATTTTTATTTCTTGCGAAAGGGCAGCATCCTCGGTGCACCGAAATTTTCCGACCGCTATTTTGATTATATTGATGCGGTTTACGAAAGAATGGCTTTCCTTTTTGAAAACGGTGTTGAAGATTACGGAAAAGGTGCGGCTTTGAGCCTTTATGCCGCTGTTTCGGATGCCGAAAAAAATATTTTAAAAACCGAAGCAAACAAAGAGCTTTTTAAAAAGGCAAGAAGAGAATACACCGAAGCGTACGTGCGGCTGATTCGTTCAAAAAATGTCGGAATAAAGCAAAGAATAAGGCTTGTTCTTTTGAGGTACACGCCAATGATTCACGGCAAAATTTACTGATTTTCAAATTGCTTAATTGAAATCCGATGTGGATTTATTAAGTTTGTCTTTCCGGAGAAAAGTGTATGAAATTTTTTAAGCGCGCCGAATGGCGTTTATACAAAGAGCTGAAACGGCTTCGGCTCAAAAACCGAAATGCAACGATTATTTCTTCAAACTGCAACGGAGAATTCATTTATTACGATATGCGGCTTAAATTTATGTCTCCGACAATTAATCTGAGCTTCGATATGAACGATTACGTCAGGTTTTTGGAAAACTTTGATTATTATATGAACGAAAAGATTCTGCCTTTTGAAGACGAGCGTTTTGATTTTCCGTGCGGAATGCTCGGCGATATTGAAATTCGCTTCAATCATTACAAAACTTTTGACGAAGCGGTTCAAAAATGGGAGGAGCGTAAAAAACGAATCGACAAGAGCAACATGTATATTCTTGCGATTGACGGAGACGGTCGCACGGAAGAAAGCCTTTTGCGTTTTGACAAGCTTCCGTTTGAACACAAGGTGATTTTTACTCACGTTCCGCGCCCCGACATCAAGTCTTCGTTCTATATTCACGGCTTTGAAGAAAAAGGCGGCGTCGGCGTTGCTCTTTATTTTAAGAAAGGCTTTTTGATTCGCAGATATCTTGACGAATTTGATTATGTTGCGTTCCTCAATCACCGCTGAAGTTTTTTGAAAGGTGTGTCACTGTGTCAATTCCTAAAATTATTCATTATTGCTGGGTCGGCGGAAATCCGAAACCGCAATCGGTTTTATATTGCATTGAAAGCTGGAAACGCTGCTGTCCCGACTATGAAATCATAGAGTGGAATGAGACAAACTATGATTTTTCAAAAAATCAATATATGAAAGATGCTTACGCCGCAAAAAAATGGGGCTTTGTTCCCGATTATGCGCGGCTTGACATTGTTTATGAACACGGCGGAATCTATCTTGACACCGATGTTGAAATGATAAAAAGTTTTGACGAGCTTCTTTGTCATAAGAGCTTTTTCGGCTTTGAAGATACAGGGGAGGGCAGCTATTTTGTTGCCTGCGGACTCGGTTTCGGTGCGGAGAAAAACAATCCGCTGATAAAAAAACTTCGTGATTATTATGAGGGCGTTTCTTTTTTGAATGCCGACGGTTCTTTGAATCTTACTCCCGCTCCGCGCCACAATACGCCGATTTTCGAAGAATACGGTGTTAAGACGAACAACAAATTTCAACTTGTTTCGGATAATGCGTTTTATCCTGCGGAATATTTTTGCCCAAAGATTTTTAAAACGGGAAAAACAAAGGTTACCGAAAAAACATTTTCAATTCATCATTTCACTGCGTCGTGGCTTGATGAAGCGGTTAAAAAGGAAATTGACCACAACCAAAAAGTCTGTCTTCGCTTTGGCAAAAAATTGGGGCATTTTATTTTGCTTTTTGAAAGCGTTCTGCAAAAATACGGTCTTTTGCGCGGAATTAAAAAGGGTCTTATAAAGATTTATGAAAAGCTTCTCAAATATTACCCGGTTATTCGCGGCTTTTTCAGAACCGCTTTCAAAAAAAGAAGAGACGAAACAGGCGTTGTGCTTTTTGACACCGGAAAAGAAAGCAAAAATCTCGGCGACCTTATAATAATGGAAAATTGCGAAAAGAATCTTGCCGATGTGCTGGATCTTTCGAATGCAGTAAGAATTTCTACCCACGTTGAACCGCAAAATGCGGATATCTGCCGCGGGAAATATAAAATACTTTGCGGAACAAACATTCTTTCATGCCGAATGATGAATTACGGGCTTTGGAAACTTCCGAAAGATGTTGAAAAATTCGGCAAAGTTACACTTATGGGTGTCGGTTTTGATTCATATAATACAAAGTCGGATCTTTATACAAGGCTTTTGCTTCGGCTTCTTCTTTCAAAAGATACGATTCATTCCGTGCGCGACAGTTTTTCGGAAAAAGCTTTGCGTTCAATGGGAATCAAAAATGTTTTCAACACCGGTTGCCCGACAATGTGGAAACTTTCAAAGGAACATTGCGCCGAAATACCGAAAGAGAAAGGCAAAAACGTGGTTTGCACTTTGACCGATTACTGCCGCGACGAAGAAAACGACCGTGCAATGCTTGAAATTCTTCTTGAAAGCTATGAAAAAGTTTATCTTTGGCTTCAAGGCAGTGAAGATTACAAATATGTTCAAAAGCTCGGCTTTGAAAAACGGGTCGAACTTGTTGAATCCACGCTCGAAGCATATGACGAAATTTTGAAAAAGAACGACCTTGATTATGTCGGAACGCGGCTTCACGCCGGAATCAGAGCGCTTTGCAAAAAGCACAGAAGCCTGATTGTTGCAATCGACAACCGCGCGCAGTGTATTGCCGAAGACACAAATCTTCCGATAATTAATCGCAAAGAAATTAAATTATCGCTCAAAAAGAAAATTTTTGCTCCGATTGAAACGGATATCATTTTGCCGCGCGAAAATATTTCACGCTGGCTTGGTCAGTTTAAAGGTGAGAGGTAACAAAATGCAGGAAAGATCAAGAACCGAATACTCCGTTTTGAATATTATATCCGGCGTTTGCGGTTTTGCTTTGAACACGGTGCTCGGTTTTGTTTGCCGAATTGTTTTTGTCCGCTGCCTTTCGGAAGATTACCTTGGTGTTAACGGCCTTTTCACGGATATTCTGACAATGCTTTCTCTTGCGGAACTCGGCGTCGGTAACGCAATTGCTTTTGCGCTTTATAAACCGCTTGCAAAGGGCGACGAGAAAAAAATCGCCTCGCTTATGAAGCTTTATTCAAAGGCATACCGAACAATCGGAACGGTTATTGCGCTTGTCGGTCTTGCACTGATGCCGTTTTTGCGTTTCATAGTCAAAGATCCGCCGAATATTAATGAAAGCATCTATCTTTTATATGCAATCAACCTTTTTAATACGGCAAGCAGTTACTTTTTCAGCTATCGCAGTACACTTCTAATCGCATCTCAGCGCAACTATCTTGTCAGCGGAATCAATTATATCGTCACGATTACGCAAAGCATTCTTCAAATGATTTTTCTTCTTTGTTTCAAGAATTATCTCGGCTATCTTCTCATTCAGACTGCGGGAATGTTTATATATAACATCATTATTTCGCTTGTTGCGGTGAAAAAGTTTCCGTATACCAGAAAAAGCAATGCCGCGGAACTTCCGAAAGAGGAGCAGAAAACTCTTTTTTCAAATATCCGCGACCTTATGATATACAAAGTATCCGGCCTTTTGGTAAACAGTACCGATAATATTCTTATCACGTTTTTTAAGGGACTTTCAACAACGGGTGTTGCGTCAAACTACACCCTGCTTGTCAACACATTGAACTCGCTCATCGGCCAAGTCTTCAACGGACTTACCGCAAGCATCGGTAACCACAACGCAAGTGAACCCACCGAAGAGCGATACAAAATGTTCAAGTTCCTCAATTTCATGAACTTTTGGGTTTTCGGCTGGGCGGCACTCGGAATTTTATTTTGCTCTTCGGATCTTGTAAAACTATGTTTTGGCGAAGAATACGTTCTTGAAACGAAAATTCCATTTGTAATGGCGTTGAATTTCTTTTCGGTCGGTATGATGAACGCTGTTTGGACATATAAACACACGCTCGGAATTTTTCATCATGGGCGGTTTGTTCAGCTTTTCACCGGCATTTTTAATATTGTGTTTTCCGTTTTGCTCGGAACGTATTGGGGCCTTTTCGGAATCCTTATTGCAACTTTCTTTTCCCGGCTTTGCACGTCGCTGTGGTATGACCCTTACGCCGTTTTCAAATACGGTTTTCAAAAGCCGCTTTCGGAATATGTCAAACGGCTTTCGGTATATCTTTTGGTTCTTGCCGTTGCGGCAGGACTTTGCAGATTGTCGTTCGAAATTATCGGAGGCTCGCTTTTTGCGGTAACGCTTTTGAAAATGGTTTTTTGCAGTGTTATCACAAACCTTGTTTTTTTGCTTGCGTTCTTCAAAACAGCAGAATTTAAAATGCTAAAAGATATCATAAAAAGAATTTTAAGCCGTATGAAAAGGAAGACCAAAACTTCAAACTGAAAATATATATAACAAAACTGCCGCAGGAGAGACGTCTCTTGCGGCAGCTGTGTTTACTTTCAAAATGCAATTTTTACTCCAAATGTTTCAAGCGTTTGCCTTGCTTTTTCAAGCTTTTCGGTTTCAAAATACGCTTTCGGATCGTGTGCGTCTATTCCGATTATGCCCGTTGCACCCATTTCGCCGGCAATGCGCCAAAACTTTGAATGAGGATATCCCTCTTTCATTCCGTCCTCTTTGCAATGTGTGAGACCGAGAAGGTTATATTCAAGCGGCGTATTCGTTTCAATCGCCTTTTGAATAATTTCGCGCGCGGCTTTTTCGCAATGTTCGTCAAAAGCACCGTAGGTGCGCATGTAGATGTCCGGATGGGCAACATAAAAGAACAATCCGCTGTCCATTGCCTCAAGAACTTCGTTTTTATACTGCTCGATTTCCTGCGGCGTTTTTATTCGCCCATTATAAATTCCGTGTTCTTCATCAGGCGAAAAATGATGACCGAGAAGAAAATATTCAATTCCGTACTTTTCTCCCATTGCACAAAGCCAAGGGATATACTCTTTGAAATATTCGCACTCAAGACCAAGGTGAATTTTAATTTTGTCCTTATATTTTTCGCGAAGCAGTGAAACAGAGGAAACATATGATTCAAGTTCGCTCTCTTTCATTCTCATCGGCGAAACATAGCCGCTTTCGAACGGCCACGGAGTGTGGTCGGAAAAGCCGATTTCCTCAAAACCTGCTTCAATCGCCGCAAGGACATATTCTTCATCTTCGCCGACGGCATGGTGACAGCGTGAGGTGTGGGTATGGAAATTATACATCATCGCTGTAGAAAACGTCTTTGAACATTTCAAGGTGAGCCTTTTTGATAACGCTGCTGCTGACCTTTGAAGTAAGCACGCCGAAGAAACGCGTTCCGTCGTTCATCATTTTTGCGTCAATGCCAAAGACCATGTTGCCTTTTTTGCGCCAAATTCCGTTGACAATGTCGTTAACCATTTTATCGCAGGAGGTTGAAACCATGTTGAGCATTTTTTCGCTTCTTGCGGATTCGTCGCCTTTGCTTTGATTGTGGAAAATGTCTGTTTTTGTGAAACCGGGGCAAACAAGACCGACATAAATTCTTCCGCGGTACTCTTCGCGGATAGCTTCGGTCATGCTCTTGACCGCGGCCTTACTTGCGGAATAAATTGAAGTTCCGGCAAGGGAGCAAAGCGCAGCAGAGCTTGAAACGTTGACGATTCCGGCACTTTTTGATTTAAGAAGAATCGGAATCATAACGTTCATTGAATAAACGTTTGAATAAAAGTTAACCTGCATTGCGCGGTCGATATCTTCGAGTGAATAATGGCCGAACTTGTTGAACTTCGGCAAAATTCCGGCATTGTTGATGAGAATATCGGGCTGTATTCCTTTTTCGGTGATATCGTTGGCAAAGTTGCGCCAGCTTTCTTTGTCTGAAACGTCAAAAAGATAATATGAAAAATATCTTGCCTTATCACCAAGCTCTTCAACAAGGGCATTCATTCTTTTTTCATTTCTTGCAATACCGATAACAGTGCAGCCGTGATCGGAGATAAGCTTTTTAACAAGCCCTTTTCCGATTCCGCTCGACGCACCCGAAACGATAACGGTTTTATAATCGAACCAGCAATTAACCATTTTTTTCACTCCATTCTTTTCTTCTCGGCAAATGCCGAATCAACCCAACAATGTGTTTGGCTTGTAACCATTTTATAAACAATTCTATACGTTTTTATTCGCCAGTTGTTAACTCATTGTTAATAAATCATTCAAATTGTTTAAAGCTGTCGAATCTGGTTTTATCTGAATTTTTTAATAAGGCTGATTTTAACTTTTTTAGCCGTCGGCATAAGTTTTGCATAGGCATAATACTTCATCTTGTTGCCAACAAGAACATATTCACCGATAAATTCATGATAATCGGCCGAAAAGCTCTTTTTGAAATCATAGATTCCCTTAAAGTTGTCTGCCGGAACAAGCGTTCCGAGCGTTCCGTCTTCTTCAAGAGCCGGAGTTTTAACAATAACATAACCGAGATCGTGGATATCACAGCCGCGGCTGATACTTTCGCAAAGACGAAGATAGTTGAGATAATGGCTCGAACGGGTGTTGTTTCGAATAACATTTCTTGTTCCGCCGAAAAGGCAGCTGCCCATTCCGGCATAATATATTGAAAGACCGCCGGCAACACAAATTCGGTTTTCCTTTGTGAACTCTTCGGCTTCTTTGATTCTTTTTTCAAAGTGCTCGGTCTGCTTGTCAACGCTGTCAATAATTTCGTGAAGCTGTCTTGCCTTCTTTTCGTGTGCACCGTCAAGCTGTGCAAGAGCGTCCTCTTTCTTTTTGAGTCTGTCTGCCTGAAGTTTTTTGTCAAGCTCCTTGTCGTAATAAACAAGTTTAAGGTCGCTGCATCCGTCAAATTCGCGAAGCAGTTTTGCGCAGTAATCGCCGTTGCGTTCAACAAAGCTGTCGCGCTCGGAAGTATCATGCATAACGCCCATGAAATCGTCCATAATCGACATGTCGGCGTCAACGTCTTTCGATGTAAATGTTTTTGCAACAAGGCCGCGCTGTTCACCGATTCTTATGCTGTATCGAACACCCTTGTCGCACTTTTTGAGAATTGCTTTTGCTTCAAGAGCGTTGCCGTTTTCGTCTTTGAGCGGAATGAAAAGCTGAACCGGCTGTTTATAGGTGTAATTTTCAATCGACGGGTTGAGCGAATAGCCGAGCGAAAGGAGCGTTTTGTGAAGTTCATGACCCTTTTCTTTTCTTTCGCCGTTAACGCGAAGGTCAATCGGCGGATCCATAATAAAAGCGGTGATTTTGTGTTTTGCAACTTCGCCTTTCATAAATTCGGTGAACGCCGAAAGAAGCTCTTTGTTTTCATAATCACAAACGGGACCCGCAGGCGCATACCAAATTTTACCTGCCGCCGGAAGGTCACGTTCCATAACAAGAACGCAAAGTACGCGATTTTCGCCCTCATAGCCTGAATAATAGGTACACTTCCACGTTGTTTTAACCTTTTCCCAGCGCGAGCACTGAATATACTGTCCGCCGTGGTTTTCAATATATTCGTCATAGGCTTTCATGTCGGTTTCTTTTTTAAATGTATACATAAAATTCTACCTTCTTAATCTATGGTAATAATATATTCTTATTTAAGTCCGAGGGCTTCTTCAACAATTGCCCTTTCGGAAAACGGAAGTTTTTCGCCGTTCACTTTCATGAACTCTTCGTGTCCTTTTCCGGCAAGAATGATGATGTCTCCCTTTTCGGCGATTGAAAGCGCATACAAAATTGCCTTTTTGCGATCGGGAATCACAACATACTTTCCTCCGCTCTCTTTGACATAAGACGCAATTTCGTCACAGATTTTTTTCGGGTCTTCAAAATCCGGGTCGTCCTCGGTAACAATTGTAAGGTCGCACATAGCGCCTGAAACAAGACCGAGTTCCTGCCGCCTTATTTCGGTACGTCCGCCGACGGAACCGAAAAGCGCAATGATCCGATTGTGGTCATATGCCATTGCCGTTTCAACAATGCTTTTGAGGCTGACGCCGTTGTGCGCATAGTCGATAATTACCGAAAAATCTTTTTTTGTGTCAATAACTTCGCCGCGTCCTTTTACAAAAACAGCGGAAAGTCCTTTTTTGATTTCCTCTTTTGTTGCGCCGAAACTTTCGCCGATTGCACAAGCGCAAACCGCGTTATAAGCATTTACATCACCGGGAAGCGAAACAAAGAAACTTTCCTTTTTGTTTTCGTGTTCAAACGAAAAATCAACGCCGAGTTTATTTTGGCGTCTTACGTTTTGAACGGTATCAAGGTGGTAATCGGCTTTTTCGTCAAAGCCGAACGTCACAACGGGACAGCCGGATTCTTCAATAATTTCTTTTGAAAAAGCGTCGTCAAGATTCACAAATGCTTTTTTGCAACGGTGAAAAAGCTGCTTTTTCCAAAAAGCGTATTCTTCAAAACTTGCGTGCTCGTTTGTTCCGATATGGTCGGGCGAAAGATTGGTAAAAACACCAACGGCAAATTCGGTGTTGTCAACGCGGTGATGTTTGAGACCGAGTGAGGAAACCTCAATCGACGCGGCCTTGCAGCCGTTGTCCGCCATAATGCGAAGAAGTTTTTGAAGCTCATAACTTTCCGGCGTTGTGTTAACCGTCGGAAGTACCGTTTCGCCGCATTTTGCGCCGATAGTTCCGATGATTCCGCATTTAAGTCCGGCCGCTTCAAGAACATATTTGACAATATGGGCAACGGTTGTTTTTCCTTTTGTTCCCGTTATGCCGACAACGGCGATTTCCTTTGACGGGTGGCGAAAAAAGTTTGCCGAACAAACGGCGAGTGCCGCACGGGTATTTTCGCAGGCAATCACCGCCGCGTCGGACGGAAGTGAAACTTCCTTTTCGCAAAGGAAAACACGGCAGCCGTTTTCATACGCGTTTTTTGCAAAAGCATGGCCGTCAAACCGCGCACCCGAAAGGCAAACAAAAAGAGTGTTTGCCCTGCCTTTTCGCGAATCATAAACAATATCTTCAATTTCGCAAAGCGGGTCAAAGTTTCCGCTCACCGAAACGGTATTCAAAATTTCACCGAGACGCATTGAATCTTCCTTTCAAAACAAAGATGAAATTTATGCGCAAAAAAAACTTTGCGCATTAATCGAAGATATTATACCATACTGAGGCAAGCTTTGCCACAAAAATACAAAATTAAAATTGAACGTGCCGAAAAAATTAAAAAGTTTGGCAACGTTTGACTATTTTGTGAACAGGGTGTATAATATATTAAAGCTTTTTAATTGACTTCACTCAAAGCAAATATTGTTATTCAGACGAGTGAATTTGACTTAAACTCAATAAAAAGGAGAATTTACCATGAAAAAAGCAGCAAAACTTCTTGCGGCTGCCGGCATTGCCGCCGGCGGCGGATACGGTCTTTGCGACCTTGTTTCAAACCTTCTTGTTGACAGAAAATTTGCCGTTCCGGAAAGTTTCGGAAATCTTGTTTCCGGCGCAGATATGACGGAAATGCGTGCCGTCGGCGAAAAGAACCGCCAATGGCTCGAAGATTACGGCTATGAACGCTATTCAATCAATGCCGACGACGGAACAAAACTTATCGGCTATCTTCTCAGACCCGAAAAGCCGTCAAAGCTTTTTGCCTTTTGTTCCCACGGCTATCGCAGTGAGGGCAGGCGCGAATTTTCCGGAATTTCGCAGTACTATCTTTCACGCGGCTTCAACGTTTTTCTTGTTGACCACCGCGCTGCAGGCGAAAGCGACGGAAAATATATCGGCTTCGGCTATTACGAAGCGAAAGACTGCGTAAAGTGGCTCCACTTCCTTAACGATACATTCGGCGAAGACATTTCAATTGTTATCCACGGTGTTTCAATGGGCAGTGCAACCGTTATGCTCATGAGCAGCGACGAAAATCTTCCGGAAAACGTAAAGCTTACCGTTGCGGACTGCGGCTACACCAGCGCATGGGATGAATTTTCATATAAGCTTGCAGACATGAAACTTCTGGAAAAGCCGATTCTTCCGCTTGTCAACGCAATCAACAAGAAAAAAGCCGGATATGACTTCAAAAAGGATACCAACGCGCTTGAAAGCGTCAAGCATGCAAGACTTCCGATGCTCTTCATTCACGGCGGCGCAGACAAGTTTGTTCCGACGTTTATGGTCTATCTTCTTTTTGACGCTTGCTCGCACCCGATTAAGGACATGATGATTGTTGACGGAGCCGACCACGCTTCAAGCTATGTTATCGGCACAGAGCAGTACGGCGCAAAGATTGACGAAATGCTCGATAGAATCGGTCTTGTTCCCGCAGTACAAAAATAAAAAAACAAAGAGTGTCCGATGAGGGCACTCTTTTTATGGTATTACCTGTAAAAATGCTGCAACCGTTTGAGGCGATTGCAGCTGCTTTTTTATATTTGATTTACTATTCCGATAAACATCACGCTTGAAGAACTGCTTGTGATTGCAAAGATGAACGGTCTGTCAAGAGTGAAATCCACCGAGGTTTTAATAACGCCGAATCCGGCGGTCATCTCAACCGTAAAGGCGGCGGCAGTCACACCTTTTTCATCCACGGAAACCCTTGCGGAGTGCTGAATTTTTGAAAGAAAGAGATTGTCGGAGGAAACGGGAGAATAGTCTGCTTTTTCAATATCGAAAGCGTCTGTCATGCCGAGTGAAACAAGATAATCCTTCAAATTAAGGTTTGAAGCAACGTCGAATTTCGGCACACTTAATTTTATGTCGGCAGTAACCGCATTGCTCGAATTGCCCGAACAAAGAACATCAGTCAATCTTTTTGAACCGATAACAGATTCCGGTAAAACACCTTCGTCCGGCAGAATAAAATACATATATCCGCCACCGGAAAACTGCTTTTCAACTGCGCTGAATCCGTCCTCTTTTATATAGCTTCCGTATGCGCGCTGATACATAAAGGTGCAGGTTTTATCTCCCGCAGGGGAATGAAAATTTTTTTGAGTATTGTCTTTTTCAAGAAATTCGCTTTCCCAGTTTGCGGCGTAATAAAGCGTTGAAACAAGTGCCATTGCTGTTTGCTTGTCAAATTTAATGTCGTTTGCCGCGTCACTCAGCAGATTATCGGTTGAGGAGTTAAGCCAATTTTGCAGCGCTTTTGAGTAATTTTCGTCGCTTGTGTCGCCGCTGAATATCGGAGCATAATAATTTTGAGAAAGCTCCTGCAGAAAGCTTTTGTTCAGGTTGAACTTTGAACTCGTCCAAATAGAATTTGTCAGCAGACTTTTTTTTGCGCCGTCGTCAATATAATTACCCTTGAGCAGCTTTGTTGCAATTTCCCTCGCTTTTGTTTCGGAATCGGCACCGAGTACATTCAAAATCTGCTTTTGCGTTTCTCCGTCGGTACAGCTTGCAAGCATTGATAAGGCGATATAAACATTCGCCGGGGAGTAGATTTTATTTTGATTATCCTTCACGGAAAGAAAGCTTTTTGCTGTTCGATTTAAAAATTCGGCAAAGTCCGCTTTGTCAATGCTGTTGTTTATAATGCGGTTCCTTGTCTGTTCAAAAAAATCCTCTGACTGCTTTGAATTGTAGTCTTCGGTAAACTGAATTTGCTTCGGGATATTCGGTTGAGCAACGCTGTAGTTAAGAAAGCTTGCCGTCGGTGTTTTGTGAGCGGTCGGTTTGACATTAAGAATATGAAAACCGAAAAGTGCGGAAATTACTACTGCAAACACGGCAACAGCAGGAAGAATACGCTTGAAAACAACATTTTTTGCGGTCATGGTTTTGTATTTGTATTTTTGATTGGAACGGGTAACGAGTTCATCATCAATTTTTGACAACGAATCGAATAAATCATATTTGTTCATTTTGATACCTCCGTCAGGTATTTTTTAAGCTTGTTCCTTGTTCGGTGAAGAATGAGGCGTACGTTTGCTTCTTTCATTCCGTAAAAGGACGCAATTTCAAAACTGTTTTCCATAAAATGATATCTGCGTATGAAAACATCACAGTCGCGTTCAGGGAGATTGTGAAGAAAATCATTCAGCAGACAGTCAAAACGGGCGATATCCGTGTCGAACCCGGAGGGGATACACGCAGAAAGCTCGGACAGCAAAACTTCGTCGCGGTCAATGATTTCATCGGGCGAAACGCCGAAAACGGCCGCAATTTTTGTTACCGTGCGGTAGTCCGGACGGCGGGCGCCGGATTCCCATTTTGAAACGAGATCTCTTGAAACAAACAATTTTTCAGCGAGCTCTGACTGAGTTATGCTTGCCTTTTGCCGCAATTCGTGAATTTTTTGAGCGCTCTGCATATTCCCACCCCCATTGCAATTTTATTATAGCCGAGTTAAGCGGCAATAACAAGGGACAAAATGTTTCATTGCGGTGCATGAAATATTGAATTTACGGTTAATGTTATAAGAACATTTTGTACAATATAGAATTAAATTCGTATGGGGGTCGCTCGAGGCTCCCATAAACGTTTTTGCTTGCACTGCACAATTTTTTTTGCTGAAACGTTTCTCATTAAACGGTAGGGGCGGATTTTGTTCCGCCCGAAAAACTTGCACCATGTAAATTTATAGATAATCCGTTCGATCTTTCGTATATAAGTTCGTAAAAACGTTTTTTAAAACGACGTTATGGAATATAATCGTAGGGGTCGAACCTGTGCCGACCCATGAAACGCAACCGTTTTTGGCTTGTCTTTTGTGTGGTGCAATAGGTAAGGTTTAACGGGTCGGCTCGGGTCAGACCCCTACAAATTATGCTTAATTTTAATTTTGCAAAGACGCTCATTGGCTCCCTCCTGTGAGGGAGCTGTCGACTCCGGCGACTGAGGGAGAGCAAGTAAAAAGCCGAACTTTTTTGTTTTTACGCTTTCTTTCGCCCACTTTCCCTTAGGTCATCTCCCTCGTACGTTCTACTCTTAAAACAACCGCTTCATCCGCTCCGC
>DKDD01000214.1 GCA_002451715.1 Ruminococcaceae bacterium UBA6857
GTTGGTTCGACTTGCGGCGTACCTTAAAAGCGATCTTTTGGGTACTTTTGTATCAATCGACAAAGGTACCCCAGCGGAGCGGATGAAGCGGCTGTTTTAAAGGCAGAACGTGCGAGGGAGATAACGTTTGGGAAAATCAGCGAAAGAAAGCGTAAAAACAGGAAAGCTCGGCTTTCCATTGCTTTGTTTTGTATCAACCGACAAAGTACCCCGGCGGAGCGGATGAAGCGGTTGTTTTAAGGGTAGAACGTGCGAGGAAGATAACGTTGGGAAAGTGGGCGAAGAAAGCGTAAAAACATAAAGACTCGGTTTTCCATTGCTTTGTTTTGTATCAACCGACAAAGTACCCCGGCGGAGCGGATGAGTCGGTTGTTTTAAGGGCAGGACGTGCGAGGAAGATAGCCTAAGGGAAAGTAAGCGAAGAACTGCTATTGAATTTATGCAGTGCAAACAGTAAAGTAAACGGGAGCCTCGCGAGACTCCCCTGCGATATAACTCATATTTAAAAGTTGTGCATTTCAGGTCAACAAACGTTTTTCAAAGTCAGATAATAGATAATAGATATTTTTTAGTTATACTATTTTTAAAGATGGTTTTGAAAAAATCACAAAACATCAATTTGGCACATTTTCATGGTTTCAAGTGCGGCGCAGTGGGTTTCCGGCGTTACACCGGCACAGCAGGAAGAATCAACGCTGATTTCACATTCCGGAAAAAGCGCTTTCAAAATGAGTGCGTTTGAAACCACACAGATATCGGTGCAAAGACCGCAAAGTTCAATTTTTTCAAAATTAAACTTTGCCCAGCCCGTATAACCGAACGAGGGCTTGTCAATAACTTCGCAGCCGTCTTCATAAAGTCCGTCTGCAATCTGCCAACCCCAAGTGCCTTTTACGCAGTGAACAACGGGCAGCTTTTTCCCTTCGGGCGTTGAAAGATAGTTTTCGCCGTGTGTATCGCGGGTGTAAATTATTTCTCCTCCGCAGGTTTTGTATTTGGCAATTTTTTCTTTGACATTATTTACTATTGCTTCGGCCTCTTTTGTTCCGAGCGAACCGCTGATAAAATCGTTTTGCATGTCAATAACAATAAGTGTCTTTTTCATAAATAATACCGTCCTTTCGCTTGTAATTCTTTCATACTTATAATATCACGCAAAACAGACTTTTTCCATAGAAAAGTTCATAAAATCCAAAACAATACAATATAAAACGGACGCCCCGAAGAACGCCCGTATACAAAACTATATGCTGCAGAGACAGTTTTTGAATCGTGCTTTGAAAAATCAAAGCATTTGGATGAAATAAAATACAAGGGTAAGAAGCATAATCAAAAGGTCGAAAAAGCTGAGAACGTTTGTCGGCTCTTCGGTCGGTTCGCTCGGTTGCGAAGATTCGACAACTGCCGAAGCGGTAACGGTAATTTCACTGGTAATGCCTGAAACGATATAGCTTCCGTCGCCGTTGTCTTTAACCTGTGCGTCGCCGGAAACAACGGGAGCAGTTTCAAAAACAAAACCCTCGTCAGGGGTTATAACGATTTCGCCGTCCTTTTCGATCCATGTTTCGCCGTTTTCTTCGGTAAGACCGGATACCGAAGCTCCGGTGATATCAATACTGACTTTTTCATACTCGATAACCGTTCCGCCGTAATTGTCGCCGACATTTCCGCCGAAAAGAAGAACCGTGCCGCTGAAAAGCGTATCAACAGTGCCGCCGAAATTCTTGATTGTGCCGCCGAAAACGTTTCTGATTGTTCCGCCGTGGTTTTCAATTACAGTGTTTGCTCTTTGAAAAGCAACAACGCCGTAATTTTTTTCAATAATGCCGTAGTTTGTTCCGACCGAGCCTTTGTTTTTGATTATTCTTCCTCTGTTGAACTCAACACCGTCGCCGGCTTCAACAAGGTCGATCGTTGCGCCGTCGGGATTTTCTCCGATAATCGTCGCAAACGATACAACGGAAAATGCACTCATAAGCATAAGAATTGCAAGAATGACTGAAACTGCCTTTTTCATTAGGGTAACCTCCGTCTTGTTAATATTTTTCTATATTTCAAACCGTCGTGCGGTTATTTTGAAAGTGAAAAGTCGAACTCCATTTCGAGGAATATAAAAAGCTTTTGAATAACTTCGTTTGAAATTCTTTCAATACCCACCTTTAAAACAAAGTCGATTGCTTCTTCTCGCTCTTTTTCCGGAACACCGTAGGCACAAAGGCTAATTTCAAGAAAACGCGAAAGCTTTTTTTCAAGCGTAAAATATTTGTCGCACGGACGCATCATATAGCCGCGCATAATTCCCGCCGTTCCGATTTCAAGTTCATAAAAATCGCTTTCCGAAAGTTCCGGGCGGTAGGAAGAAAACAATTCAAAAAGTTTTGTTGAAGTCTGCTGATAAATATATTCCGCCGTTGACGGGGTGTTATATGCAACGGTATATATCTGCCGCAGTTTTTCGTTTTGTTCAACAATAGCAATCTGAACAGCAGTTTCCGCCGCATAAACAAGATACGGTTTATCGTTTTTGACAATGCCGTGCGCCTGCGAAAACTGAACTTCAAACATAAAACGAACAAGCTCAAAAAGAACACCGCTTTTTGTTTTAAAGATATTCTGAAACGTTCCGCATGAAACATCGGCCAAAGAAAGAATATCGCTCATTGTTGTTTCTTTGTACCCTTGTTCAATAAAAAGCTTTACGCAGGCGGAAAGGATTTTTTTCTTTGCTTCGCGGCTGTTATATCTTCTTGCTATATTTCTCACGCTCTCAAAAAATGACTTTAATTGGTGTGTATACCAATTTTATCATATAAGCTCTGTAAAATCAATAGAAAAAGCCCAAAAGAGATAAACAAACATTAAACTTATTTGCACTTTTTCAATTCGGCAATTCATAAAAAGTTAACAAAGTGTTAAAGATGTTGCAGAGGTTGACTTTACGGTATTGATACTGCTATAATGTATGAGTGCAAAATAATCCCAAGTTAAACGCATTGGAGGAATTAAAATGAACGTATTCATGATTGGCGGAACCGGATTGCTCGGCTGCGAAGCCGCAATTCAGCTCATCAAACACGGTCACAAGGTTACTTCGGTTGCTTTGCCGCCGCTTCCCGAAGGCGCACCCATTCCCAAGGAAATGGAAATCATCTTCGGCGACATCAACAAAAAGTCGGACGACGAAATTCTTGAAATGCTCAAGGGTAACGACGTTTTCATCTTCGCCGCAGGCGTTGACGAAAGAGTGGAGTTCCCCGCTCCGGTAATGGACTATTATTACAAGTATAACATTGCTCCGCTTGAAAGAATCTTCCCGCTTTGCAAAAAAGCAGGCGTTAAAAGAGCAGTTGTTCTCGGTTCGTACTTTGCTTACCTTTCAAAGCTTCGTCCGGACATGAGACTTGTTGACAAAAACCCGTACTTCAAGGCAAGAATCATGCAGGAAGAAGTTTGCGAAGCCGCTTGCGACGACAACTTCAGCTGTGCAGTTCTTGAACTCCCGTATATCTTCGGAACACAGCCGGGAAGAAAACCCGTTTGGACAATTCTTATTGAACAGATTGCTTTCATGGATAAGTGGCCGTTCACCATGTATCCGAAGGGAGGCACTGCAATGCTTACTTGCCGCCAGGTAGGCGAAGTTATCTGCGGCGCCGCAGAAAGAAAGAAAGCAGGCTTTGAGGCTCTTCCGATTGCTATGTACAATCAGACATGGAAAGAATTCCTTTCAATCGTTTATGACGCAAGAGGAATGGGCAGAGACAGAAAGATCGTCAGCGTTTCTCCGCTTATGATGAAGTTCGGCATGATTAAACCGGCTCTTGATTATAAGAAGAGAAAGATTGATTCCGGAATGGATGTTTTCAATCTTCCCGACATCATGGATCTCAATCTCTTCATTAACAACGCTTATGCAAAGGAACTCGGCGCAACCGAAGACGATATCGTTGACGCAATCTTCGATTCGGTCAAGGTTTCGGAAGCTTCCTACAAAGGAACCGTTAAGCTTCTTGAAATGAAGGGCGAATAATTCGGTTTCAAATTAATTGCAATCAAAACGGCTGTCGCGTTTTTGCGGCGGTCGTTTTCGTTTGCCAAACAATGCCTTGTAAGTATAATACTACGTTTTTCGTCGGCTTCTTCTATTTTCATATGGCATTGTCGGGGGGCGTCCATGTGCTTTTTTGTTTGTACTGCATAAAATTAATACCGGTTCTCAGCCGTCTTTTCTTTAGGTTGTCTTATTCTCACGTCCTATTCTTAAAACACCGGCTTTCTCACAGAAATCAGTCAAAGAAAGTGATGTTGATGAGAATAGTTCCGATTTTTTCAAAGTCAGATAAGAGATATTTTATGCAATGATATGAAAGCGATTTAAAAAGTAAGGCACACAAAA
This sequence comes from Ruminococcaceae bacterium UBA6857, assembly GCA_002451715.1. Classification (GTDB taxonomy): domain Bacteria; phylum Bacillota; class Clostridia; order Oscillospirales; family Acutalibacteraceae; genus UBA6857. Next base: position 4,397 of record DKDD01000214.1, read on the forward strand.
AAACCGCCGCACCGGCTTAAACCGATGCGGCAGTTTTTATATAGGGTGTGATTTTCAGCAAGGTTTTTTCTGACCGATGGGTTCAACCGAAAACAAACGGTTAAACCCATCGGTCGTCCGATTTTTGGGGTGTGTTTGACCGATGAGAAACGGTCGCCGATTTTCTTAATAAGGATGGGGTGTGCCGCAAGGCTTCCGATTTAAACAGCAACCTCCCTGACAGCCGTTTGCCTTGCAGTTGACGCTGTTATAATAGCAGATGTTTTAAAAATCATCAACTACTTCAATTTGTAAAAATTATTTTTTACAGTTTTTTACACATATAGTTCCAAGTTCAAAAATTCATTATTCCATAAGGCTTTTTTGACCTTATAAAAAGGAAAAAATGTCTTTGAACAAAAAGCAAAGTCCGATTTTTGGGACAATGAGCGATTGACACATTTTTCTCATTGTGTTACTATAAATCAGTATCTGCCTTACAATATATTTATGATTCAAGAGAGGAAAATTTGTTAATGGAGTTCGGTGCATTTTTGAAAAAAGCGCTCAAAGATATCGGCGTTTCGGTAACACGTCTTTCTTCCGAGATCGACTGTAACCGTGTTGCTCTTTATGCCGTTTTCAGGGGCGAAAAAAAGCTTCCGGAAGATGTTTTTGAGCTCATCCTCCAAAAATATAATTTTCCCGCTCTTCAGGTTTCCGAACTCAAACGCCTTTTCTATATTGATAACCTCGGAGACGACAGGAAAGAACTTCTGGGCGTTCTCAAAGACGAACTTGAAGAAATCGGCAAAGAACGCTTTGTTTCCCCTTTTCCGATTCGAACAATCGAAGTTTGCAACGAGAGTGTGATGATTGCCGGTTCGATTGATTATTACTCTTCAATCGCCGCTTTTTTGAAAAACGAAGCCGACTGCATTAACAATGTAATATATACAAACTACTCTTTCTTTGACGTTCAGGCCGACAGCCTGTTCTATAACTTTGCAAAGAACGCACCTGACGGCACAATTATAAAACACACCGTTCGAATGGACAGCGAATCCGACATCAAAGAACGAATCCGTAACGTCTGCTCAAGCGTTAAATTTGCAAAACTCGGTCATATCACGAACATTTCCGCCGGCGGAAAGAAGAACTTCACTTTTGCAACTTACTTTATCGGCAGCAAAACCGTTCTTCAATACGACGCACAAAACGAATGCGGCTTTTTGACCGGCGAACCTGCGGTTGTCAACTCTTTCCGCCTTGCCGCAACAAAGAACGAAAAAAGCAAAGCTCTTTTAAACGGTTTTTCAAAAAGTGCGCTCGACCTCAAAGAGGTTCTTTCTCCGCACCAGAAAAACATTATTTCTTTCCTTGATTTTCGTTTTCCGGCAAACCTTTTCACAACGAAGAAGATTCTTTCAGAAACGGTTAAGGAAAATGTCGAATACCGCGACGTAATCATCAAAGAGTTTTGGAACCACCTCAAATATTTTCAGTTTCTCAGCACAAGCGGAATTTTTTCTCAGCACGGAATCAGAAAATTTGCGCAGGACGGCATTGCAAGCGACGCTTCGCCCGTTTTTCTTCATCCGATCAGTGTTGAAAACCGCATCGAACTTTTCAAAAAGTACAAGCAAAACATCGCCGACACAAATTACGCGCTCAAAATCATTAACAGCGACAGACTGAGAGTTACAGAGCATTGCGCTTTTGAAATTTATTCCGACGGCTTTTCGCTTCTGTTTTGTTCCGACAAAGACCCGGCTGAAAACTTTATCGGCGGCTGCTATATTATTTATAAAGACAAAGAGCTTTCAAAACTTTTTATGGATTTCAAAGAATACATCACTCTCGGCGACGGAATCCTTCCGAAAAAATACGCCGAAATTTTGGTTGACGACCTCATCGGCCAGTGCAGCGCAGTTTTGAAAAAAGCTGAAACCGCTTTTACCGGCCTTTCAATTTAATCGGCGATTTTGCCGAATGAAAGGACACTTCTATGCTTTTCGGTTCACTGCTTCAAACAACCTTGAAAGAAAAAGGAATCCCGGTTTCGCGTTTTGCGGATTCAATCGGGCTTAACCGCGTTGCGGTTTATTCCGTATTCAACGGAAAGAAAAAGATTTCAGAAGATACTTTTGAACGTATTCTCAAAACGTATAATTTTTCGCCCGAAGAGGAAACCGAACTTTTCCGCGCTTTTCGCCTTTCTTCTTTCAGCCGCGAAAAACTTGAACTCATGGAGTTTATAAGAAAAGAGATCGTCTTCATCGGAAAAAGCCCAAACTGCATTCTTCCCGAAAGAATGCCGCTTGACCTTTCAAAAGACAGCATCGTACTTTCTTCAAAAGCAGATTATTACTCCGCAATCGAAGCCTTGCTCAAACGCGAAAGTGAAAACGGAAGAAGCACCGTCTATACAAACTATTCCTTTTTTGACGAAGCGGCGGATAAAATTATTTTTGACTTTGTCAACTGCGAAAATTGTCCGCTTTCGATAAGACATACAATTGTCAAAGGTACGGAAAACAACATTAAAGAAAGACTTCGCAACGGTTTTGCAAGCATAAAATTTGCAAAGCGCGGCCATTACACCGATGTTGCCGAACCCGACGAGCCGACCTTTGCGTTCCCGACTCACTTTGTCGGCGAAAACGCAACAATAATGTATGACCCGAAAACCGAAAACGGTTTTTTCACAACGAAACCTTCGATTGTGAAAGCCTATTACATTTCCGCCGCAAAGCGCGATTCAAAAAGGCCGCCGTTCAATCGCTTCATCGAGAACCCGTTTGAGCTCAAAAATATCATGGAACCGCTCATGCTTTCAACCCACGTTATTTTTGAATCACACATGCCGCTTTGCTTTTTTACCGACCGCGAAATCCTTGACGACACCTTGAAGCAGGATATTCCTCACCGCGAAATGGTGCTCAGTGCTTTTTGGAGTCATCTTCTTGTTTGCCACCAAATGACCATGCCGATTATTTTTGTCAGAAGCGCAATCAAAGATTTTGTGAAAAGCGGAAAAAGTTTTGAAGCACCCGACCTTTATCTCAACCGTATAAGCGTTCCTAACCGCAAAAAAATTCTTCTTGAAGCAAAAGAAAGAATCACCGAAAAAAATTCAAATGTTCTCATTGCCGACGACAGCCGCCTTGAAATTGACGAAATCGTTGAAGTTTATAACTTTGACCGCTGCACAATGGTCGCATTTGTTATTGACAAACCCGACTGCGATTTCATGGGCTCCGGTTCGTTCACCGTCAACGCAAGCAGTTTTCTTCCGCTTTTGAATGATTTTTACGATTACCTTATTGTTAACGATTGTCTTCTTTCAAAAGAGGAAGCCGCAAAAGCATTTGACGAAGGCATTGCCATTTGCGACGAAATGATTGCCAAGGGAATAGAATAAAAATTTTCGTGTCGCCGTTTTTGTGCAGTGCAGAAACGGCGGCCTTTTTTGTTGACTTTTTTGTCTTCTCGGTTATAATAATTAAAGTATTGCAAAACGCTTTGAAAATTGCAAAAGGGGGAGCACAATGAATCTGTTACACATGAAATATGCCGTTGTTGTTGCGGAAACAAACTCAATCAACAAGGCCGCCGAACTTCTTTATGTCGGTCAGCCGACACTCAGCCGCGCAATCAAAGAACTTGAATCAAGTCTCGGCGTAACTCTTTTTGAGCGAAGCGCAAAAGGAATGTTTCTGACCGCTGACGGGGAAACTTTTATTCGCTATGCCAAAACCGTTCTTGAACAGGTTGACGCAATTGAAGATATGTTCAAAAAAGACCGGGTCGGCAAAACGCGCTTTTCGCTTTCCGTTCCCCGCGCAAGCTATATCACCGAAGCGTTTGCTGTTTTTTCAAAACTTCTTGAAAAAGACACTCCCGCCGAACTTTTTTATAAAGAAACAAACTCAATGCGCACTTTGCGCAACGTTCTTCAGGAAAATTACAAGCTCGGAATTGTTCGCTATGCCGAAAACTATGACAAGTACTACAAAACCATGATGGACGAAAAAGGGCTTGCATATGAGCTTGTGACAAAGTTCCGTTATGTTCTTCTCATGAGCAAGAACAGTGAGCTTGCCAATAAAGAAAAAATAACATATGACGACCTTAGGGACAAAATCGAAATTGCTCACGCCGACCCTTATGTTCCCTCGATTCCTTTTGCTCAAATCAAAAAAGAAGAACTTCCCGACAATTCAACAAGGCGAATTTTTGTTTTTGAACGCGCAAGCCAGTTTGAACTGCTTTCGCAAAACGAAGAAACTTTCATGTGGGTTTCTTCAATTCCACAATCGCTTTTGGAACGGTACGGGCTCACCCAACGTGTCTGCGAAGAAAATCACCGCGTCTATAAAGACGTTCTGATTCACCGCAAAGATTATACGCTAAGTTCCCTTGACAACCTTTTCATTGAACAGCTTATCAACGCCAAAAGAAAAATTATAGACTGAAAATCAAAACAAAGGACTGATGTATAAATGAAATGGTTCATCGCTTCAGATATTCACGGAAGCGCATACTACTGCGAAAAAATGATTGAACGCTATAAAGAAGGAAAGGCCGACCGCTTTCTTTTTCTCGGTGACATTCTTTACCACGGTCCGAGAAACGACCTTCCGCGCGATTACGCACCGAAAAAAGTTATTGAAATGCTAAACGCTTTCAAAGACGAAGCTTTTTCGGTTTGCGGAAACTGCGACTGCGCCGTTGACCAAATGGTTCTTTCTTTCCCGGTTCTTGCGGAATATTCCGCGCTCGACATCGGAAAAGCCCTTGTTTTTGCAACACACGGTCATATATACAACGAAGAAAAGCCTCTGCCGATGAAAAAAGGAGACATTCTTCTTTCCGGTCATACGCATGTTCCGAAGTGCGCCGAAAAAAACGGCTTTGTTTTCATGAATCCCGGTTCGGTTTCAATTCCGAAAGAAAACAGTCCCCACAGCTATATGACGCTTGAAAACGGCGTTTTTCTTTGGAAAGACCTTGAAAGCGGAAAAGTTTATAGAGAATACCGAATCTGACATATCTGCCGCAAGGTCGGAAGGCAAAAATTCAACTTTTTTTCGGCAAAAAACGACATGCTTTGACATGTTTCAACATCATTGTGAAAGTTGCACAAAATTTACAAAGTTGTTTTATTAAATTTGACCGATTGGTAGAAAAGCTAAAAATCGCGAATTTTTTCGTCAAAAAGGCTTGCAATTTGCAGAAATGTGATGTATTATATGCTTGCAGTTGAGGCGAGTGAGAGCTCACTCAACCGCCTGATAAATTTGACAGTTTCTATATCAATGTTTTCTTCGTATTTTCTCCTTTTTAAAAGCGCTCGGCTTCTCCCCGGGCGTTTTTAACTGTCTGTTGATATTCGATTTTGGAATTACAAATAATTATGAACTTTTCTCTGTCATACCGCTTTTTGAAAGAGAAAACGCTGTCGTTCCCGATTTGACGGGAGAAAAGAATTAGTGTATAATGTATCGGTTAAAATATACACGAAGCTCTTTTATGAAAGAAGAGGTAAAGCCAATGTTTGTTGACAAAGCAAAAATCAAAATTAAAGCCGGCGACGGCGGACACGGTGCGGTTGCTTTTCACCGCGAAAAATACATTGCGTCCGGCGGACCGGACGGCGGCGACGGCGGAAGAGGCGGCGACATTGTTTTTGTTGTCGATACCAACATCTCGACTCTTGCCGATTTTAAATATAAACGAAAATACAAAGCGCAGAACGGACAGGACGGTTCGGGTTCAAGAAAAAGCGGAAAGCGCGGCGAAGACCTTATAATCCGCGTTCCACAGGGCACCGTTATCCGCGAGGCGGAAAGCGGCGTCGTTATGTGCGACATGTCGTCAAACGAACCCTTTGTTGCCGCAAAAGGCGGAAAAGGCGGTTGGGGCAACTGTCACTTTGCAACGCCAACAAGACAGACCCCCCGTTTTGCAAAAGCGGGTGCTCCCGGCGAAGAATGGGAAGTTACGCTTGAACTCAAGCTTCTTGCCGATGTCGGTCTTCTCGGCTTTCCGAACGTTGGAAAATCAAGTTTTATCTCGGTTGTCAGCGAAGCAAAACCGATTATTGCCGACTATCATTTCACAACAATAACGCCCGTCCTCGGCGTTGTTTCGCTTGGCGAAGGCACATCGTTCGTTATTGCGGACATTCCCGGTCTTATTGAGGGCGCAAGCGAGGGCGTCGGTCTCGGTCATGAGTTTCTTCGCCACGTCGAGCGCTGTCGTATGCTTATTCATATTGTTGACGTTGCGGGCAGCGAGGGCAGAGACCCGAAAGAAGATTTTGAAAAAATCAACGCCGAACTCGAACGCTTTAACCCCGAACTTTCAAAACGTCCGCAAATTGTTGTCGGAAACAAAATCGACCTTGCAACGGAAGAGCAGCGCGAAGAATTTAAAAAGTACATCGAAGAAAAGGGGCTTCGATATTTTGAAATGTGCGCCCCGATTTTAGAGGGTACAAAAGAAGTCATCAATGCCGCGGCGGCAATGCTTGCAACTCTTCCGGCGGTCAAACGTTTTGAAAGCGAGGAAATTCCCCTTGAGGTCATCATGAAAAAGAAAAACACCGGTTTCACAATTGACGTTGAAGACGGCGTATATATCGTTGATGCACCGTGGCTCGCTTCGATTATTGCGCACACCGACATGGATGACTATGAATCGCTTCAGTATCTTCAAAGGGTACTCATTTCAAGCGGCATTATTGACGCACTGCGCGAAAAGGGAATTGAAGAGGGCGACACCGTCAGCATCTATGACTTTGAATTTGATTTCGTAAACTAAGGAATTACAAATATGAGATTTTACAACAAGGACTGCGACCCTTCTCAGCTAAGCCCCCTCACCCTCGCCTTTGTCGGCGATTCGGTATTCGACCTTTTTGTTCGCGAAAGATTGGTCTGCCTTGCAAACCGGCCGGTGAACAAGCTTCATTCCCTTGCGGTCGCTCAAGTCAAAGCCGCGTCGCAGGCAAAAGCCGCAAAAGCACTTTGCGAAAAACTTTCCGAAAAAGAGCTTTCCGTTTTGAAACGCGGAAGAAATGCCCATACTAATCACAAAGCAAAAAATGCGAGTGAAAGCGATTACCATTACGCAACGGGACTTGAAGCTCTTTTTGGCTTTCTTTATCTGAGCGACGAAACAGAGCGGCTTAAAGAACTTTTTGAGCTGACTTTGGAACTTATCGAGTCCGAATAAATAATCAAGACGCTTTCACCGCTTCTTGGGGGCGTCTTTTTGAAGAAAAAGCAGGTTTTTTTCGATTCGTTGTTCGTTTTACTCGGCGCAGCAGTATACAGCGCGGCTGTTAATGTTTTTGCCGTTCCGAATGAAATTGTTCAAGGCGGTTTCACCGGTCTTGCAACAATGCTCAACCATCTTGTTCCGGCAATGCCGGTCGGTTTTTCGATTTTTCTTTTCAACATTCCGCTTTTTATCGTTTCAAAATTCCGGCTCGGCAATCGCTTTGTTTTGAAAACACTTTTTGTAACGGCTTTTTTCACTTTCGCGATCGATATATTGGCTCCCGTTTTTCCGTCTTATAAAGGCGACACGCTTTTGGCGTCGCTTTTTTGCGGAGTTCTTTCGGGACTCGGGCTTGGATTGGTTCTTCTTTCCGGAGCAACAACCGGCGGAACAGAACTTGTTGCAACGCTTGTTCGGCAAAAAAAGCCGTTCGTTTCAATCGGAAGCACAATGCTTGTTTTCGACTTGATTGTTGTTGCGCTTTCGTGGGCAGTATTCGGAAAACTTGAAAGCGTGATGTATGCCGCGGTAACGCTTTTCATTTCATCGCGCGCGGTTGACCTTGTGCTTTACGGCGCAGGACACAACAAGCTGATTTTTATAATTACTTCCAAAAGGAAAGAAATAACCGCAGCCATTCTTTCCTCGGTAAAACGCGGCGTGACCGCAATTGACGTTACGGGCGGATTCAGCGGAGAGAAAAAGTCGCTTCTTCTTTGCGCCGCAAGAGCAAACGAGGCAGCAAAAATCAACCGAATAATCAAAGAAACCGATCCGCAGGCGTTCACAATAATCAACGAAGCCGGCGACGTTTTCGGCGAAGGCTTTAGGTAAAACGAAGCATTGCCGATACAATATGAAATGAAGCGCACCTTGCGGTGCATGAAGTGTTCCGCCTTTCGGCGAAACATGAAGCATGCCTTTGGCATATGAAGCGTTGAACCAACGTTCAACATTGCGGCGGCGTTTTTGCGAAACGCAATTATAAAGGTTAAGTCGTAAGGTCAGCACAGTTTCGATTGCTACGATATATTTCAAAAAACATCACAATTTTCATATAAAAGACAGGAGACAAAAAAATGAATTTTATAACCTATAAAAACGGAACAAGCGAGGGCTTTTGCATTGTTAAAACCGCCGACAAAAAGGTCAACGTCAAAGGCATTCCCTATTGCGACTTTACTTTGAGCGACCAAAGCGGCGAGGTCAACGCAAAACTTTGGGATTACAAGGAAGATGTCCATGGCGAATATAATGTCGGCGACTTTGTCAAAGTCCGCGGAATACTTTCAAAATATAACGGTGTTGACCAATTCAGAATCGACCGCATAAGACTTGTTAAAGAAGAAGACAATGTTGACATTTCTCAGTATGTCCCCTCTTCGGAATACCCGGGAAAGGATATGCTCGCTCAAATCAACGCTTATATTGAAAAAATTAAAGACGAAGAAATCAAAGCGCTCACTTCGGCAATCATCAAGGATAATGAAGAAAAGCTCCTTTTTTGGCCGGCGGCGTTCAAGCTTCACCATGCAATAAGAGGCGGTCTTCTTTATCACACACTTTCCGTTCTCAAACTTTGCGACGCGGTTTCGCGCCTTTATCCCTGCGTTGACAGAGACATTCTTTTTGCCGGTGCGATTCTTCACGATATCTGCAAAATTGACGAATTCGACGTTAACAATATCGGAATGGTCAAAAGCTATTCGACAAAAGGCGAACTTCTCGGTCACCTTGTTATGGGCGCAATGGAAATTGCCGCAAAGGCAAAAGAGCTTGGAACAAGCGAAGAAAAAGCCGTTTTGCTTGAACATATGGCAATTTCTCACCACGGCGACCCCGAATTCGGCGCGGCGGTTCGTCCCATGACTCTTGAGGCGGAAATACTCAATCAACTTGACACGCTTGACGCAACGGTTTATGAAATTTCGGCGGCTGTTTCTGCGGTTGGAAACGGCGAATTTACTCAAAGGCAGTGGGCGCTGGACAACAGAAAGCTCTTCAACACAGGCCGAAAAGACGTTTATCCGAAGGCAAATTTGGAATAAATCACCGCAAAACACGCATTTTTATGCGGGAAATTGTGTTAAAAGCGAGAAATTAACAAAATAGTGTTGCTTTTTTCAGCAAAAAATGAGATAATACATACTGTATATGTCCTTTGAACAGAAAACTTTTCGTTTTTTCGGCAAAGTTTTGTCGTTCAACAAGGAGGAAATCATGAGAGTTATCACCGGCACCGCCAGAGGACGGCGGCTTATCACACTTGAAGGCAACGATGTTCGCCCGACAACCGACAGAGTTAAAGAAGCGCTTTTCAGCATTGTTCAGTTTGAACTTGAAGGCAGACGCGTTCTTGACCTTTTTGCGGGTTCGGGTCAGCTTGGAATCGAAGCGCTTTCGCGCGGCGCGGCAAGTGCAATTTTTGTTGACCGTTCAAAAAAAGCGGCCGACGTTGTCAAAGCTAACCTTGCTTCAACCGGTCTTTCAAAAAATGCTTCGGTTTTTTGCGGCGACAGTCTCGCCTTTCTCAAAACCTTTTCTTCTTCGTTTGACATCGCATTTCTTGACCCGCCATATTCAACCGGTCTTTTGCAGCAGGCTCTTGAGCTTGTTCCGCGCGTTATGAACAAAGGCGGCGCGATTCTTTGCGAAGCACCGCCGAATGAAGATATGCCCAAAAAGGTCGGCGAGTTCGTTCTCATGAAAAAGTATAAGTACGGAAAAGTCAGCCTGTTTTTATACAGAGTTGTGCAGGAAACGGAGGGCAAAGAATGAGTAAAACCGCAATCTGCCCCGGAAGTTTCGATCCCGTTACGGACGGACATCTCGACATCATCAAACGTTCCTCAAAACTTTTTGACAAGGTTATTGTTGTTGTCATGTCGAATTACCGCAAAGCGAACACCGCAACTTTTACCGTTGAGGAAAGAATGGAGCTTATTCGCCGTTGCACAAAGGATCTTCCGAACGTTGAAGTTGACTGCGACTTCGGTCTTCTTGCCGAATATGCAAGAAAAAAGAACGCAGACGTAATTGTCAAAGGACTTCGCGCCGTTTCGGACTTTGAGGATGAATTTCAGCAGGCACTCACGAACAAAAAGCTCAACAGCGCGGTTGAAACCGTTTTCATGGCCGCAGGAGCAGAAAACATGTTCCTTTCCTCAAGTATGATCAAACAGGTTTGCCGCCTTGGCGGAGACATTTCTCCGTTTCTTCCGAAAGAGGTTAGCGAAGATATTATCGAGCGGCTCAAAAACGACGAATAATCGCCGAAAACGGCGTTGATATATAGCGGCTTACACCCGCCGAAAATTGAATGTTTCAGCTTTTTAATAAAGAAAGGATTGTTAATTTATGTCAAATTTCTATGATCTTGAAACCGACCTCGAAGTTGAGGACGTCAATCAGGACGACGACGATTTTGAAGATATCTCGGAGTTCGGTGAATACGACGAAGAGGATGCCGAAAGCAAATGGGGCTCGCTTGATTTTGAAGAGCTTATTTCTGAGCTTGAAAACTATATCGCAACAAGCAAAAAGTTCTTCTTTTCAAAGAAAAAGAGAGTCATCAACGGCGAAGAAATCACTCATCTTGTTCAGTATATCACGCAAAAACTTCCGGGTGAAATTTCTGAAGCAAAAAGCATTATCTCAAACCGCGACAGCATTTTGAGCAACGCTCACCGCGAAGAAGACAGCATTGTTTCCTCTGCAAAGGAATACTATAAGTCCACCACCCAGAAAGCAAACGATGACGCAGACAAGATTATTGCAAAGGCTCAAAGCCAAGCGGAAGAAATGGTTGCAAGCCATTCAATCACCCAGGCAGCAAGAGTCCGTGCGGAAGAAATCAAAGAAAACTGCCAAAAGGAAATGAACGCCTTCATTGCAAAAACAAACGCAGACTGCGACGCACACAAAAAGGCCGCAAGAGATTGGGCGGCAAGCACTTCTCAGGGTTCATACAACTTTGTTTGCGAAGCTCTCAGCAAGTATCAGAACATTGCAATGAACAACCTCAACCAGATTACCGAAGTTTACAAGCAGTTCCAGGCAGGTTATGAAAACCACATGAGAACGCTTCAAAACGACAAAAACGTTTCGGCAGAAGAAGAAAGCGCCGAATAAAATTTCATAGTTGCCGTTTCGGGCTGTATGTGTTTGACTTACAGCCCGTTTTGTAGTGATTTTAAGCTTTAAAGGGGGCTTTTTAAAATGAAAAAATCGCTTACCCTGTTTTTGGCCGTTCTTCTTCTTTTTTCGCTTTCGGGCTGCAAAAAAGCCGACACTTCAAAGTGGCAGTCGAACGACATTTTTGCCTCGGTTCCGGTTTATAAATATGCCGACACTTCCTCTGCCGAGTTTTCGTCTTCAATGAACGTCAAAATCGAAAAAACAACCTATAACGATTTTGTAAAGTACATCGAAACGCTCAAAAAGGACGGCTTTGAATATCTTAAAGTCGGTTCCGCACCGGAAAATTATTCGCTGAACGCCGGCAGTGCTCAATGGCGCTGCACAAACGGAAAGGTTTATCTTCAGCTCATCTTTGGCGAAGATAACTCCTCAAGCTGCGAAATGTTCGGTTGCAATCTTCAGATTTTCGGCTACAGCGATCCGAGCTATCTTTCTTTGAACAGCGATTCAAAAGACGAAAAGAAAACCGAAAACAGCAAAACTTCCGAACAGGAGCAAAAAAGCACAAACAAAAATAATGATTAAAACATAATAAATATTTTAAGGATTGGTGAGTTATGTCAGGACATTCAAAATGGAGCACAATCAAGCGCAAAAAAGAAAAAACCGATAACGCAAGAGCAAAGGTCTTTACAAAGATCGGACGTGAAATTGCAATTGCCGTTCGCGACGGCGGTCCCGACCCCGCGTCAAACTCAAAGCTCAAGGATATCATCGCAAAAGCAAAGGCCAACAACGTTCCCAACGACAACATTGACCGAATCATCAAAAAAGCTTCGGGCGAAGGCAACACCGCGCATTACGAAGACATCATTTATGAAGGCTACGGTCCTTCGGGAATCGCCGTTATTGTTGAAACTTTGACCGACAACCGCAACCGTACCGCAGGCGAAATGCGCCATTACTTCGACAAAAACAAGGGCAACATGGGTCAAAGCGGCTGCGTTTCGTTCCTCTTCACAAAGTACGGTGAAATCGTTATCGAAGCGGAAGATGTTGACGAAGAAAAGCTTATGGAAGACGCCCTTGAAGCCGGTGCGGCAGACTTCATCACCGATGAAGACGTTTATATTGTTCGCACCGAACCGAACGACCTTTCAGCCGTTCGCGACGATCTTTCCGCAAAAGGCTATACCTTTGTTTCCGCCGAAACCGAGTATATTCCCTCAACTTATACAAAACTCACCGACGAAGAAGACCTCAAAATGATGGGTCGCCTTCTCGATATGATGGAAGAAAACGACGATGTTCAGGGCGTTTGGCACAACCTTGAAAACACCGAAGATCTTCCGTAATTTTAAAGTAAATTATTAAAACAAAAGAGCTGTTTCAAGCGTAGCAACCGCCGAAACAGCTCTTATTTTTTTGTTTTGTTATCCCACTCTCACAAAGCTCTTTGCTTCAACCGTAACGCCGCCGACCGTGACGTCCTTTTTTGAATAGTTGACATAGACCGAAGCCGAAGAACCGTACTCCGTGCAGAAAACACCGTTTCTGATTTTTCGGTGAGCGGTAATTTTTTTGTCCCGCAGGTCCGAAAAAGCCGCGCTTGCCCTTTCATAGTATTGCTGTGCGTTGTTCGCGGCGTTCATATAATAAAAGCCGTCCTTTTTTTCGTCGGTGCCGAAGTTTAAAAAATACATTTCCGCGCTCGGAACGGCGCCGTATTCAACCGCTTTCAAAAAAGCGTTTTCGCTGTTTTTGGTTTTGTTAAAGGCAGTGTGAGAATAATCAACATAACCGTGGAGAATTGACTGAACAAACGGAACCGCGGTGCAAAGCTCGTTTTTGGCGCATTTCGCGGTGTTTGAAAGGCCGCTTACCGCCGAAGCATACTTGAGCGCATAAACGTTTGCGCCGCCTACCATAACCTTTTTGCTTGAAGAAAGCGCAGCACACTGCAAAGCAACGGTCTTTTTGATTGTGTCTCTTGTTGAACCGTTTTTCTTTGTGTGGTCGGAATAAAGCACATTGCCCGCGTCGGAAAGCGAAACACCGTCAAAGCCGAACCCGCGAAGCGCAGCAATAAGACTGTTTGCGTTTTTTTCAATCTTTTCCGCCGGTGAAAACCTTGCCGAAACTTCGGAGGAAACAAAGTCATTTTTCAAAAGTTCAAGCTTTTTTTCACTGCTTTTTCCGCTGATTTTTACCGCACCATCCGCGTTTGGATTTGAAGCAGTGAAAAGACCGACATCGGCATAAACCGAAATGTTCTGGCTTTTTGCATAGTCCATAAAATCTTCAAGTTCTTTTTTTGTTCCGACAGAAGAAAAAAGTGTTGCCGAAGAAAAGTTGTTTTGCAAAAGTCCGCCTTCAAAAAGTCCTTTCAGCCGAACGGCAATATTCTTAATTCCCTTTGAACGCAGGAACGAAATAACGTCGCGCGCCTGCGAAAGCGTTGTGAGAACTTTTTGTTCTTCGTTTCTGCGGCTGCTTCCCTTGAGCTTTGCGGACGCAACAAGAGTAAGTTCAAACGGAAAACCTTCGCTTTGCGAAACGGTGCGCTCGTTCATTGAAAGAACCGACGAACGAATCAAAAGCTCGCGGCAAGCCGAAGCCATTGAAACATAATTTGCGTTGTCGCCGGAAAGAAAACGGTATGAAACGGAAACAAAACCGTCATAAGAAGAATCGGAAACATAGGTTTTTTCCCCGTCGCTTGCGGTTTGCGTAATTTCAAATGCAGTCCAAACACGATTGAGTCCGCTTTTTTTGAGCGCCTTTTCGGCGTTGATTTTTGCAATTGCGTCGCCGCTTTCAACAAGGGCAACAAAAGCACCGTTGCCGCTCTTTTTTCCGAACGTAGGAACATAAACCTCATCAAAATCGCTTTCGCCGAGCGACGGATCGCCGCCGTAGACCGAAAGAGATATGTTGTCAAACTTATCCGCTTTTTGTGCGGTGTCGATAATTGCGCCGCAGCCGTCTGGAACAAGCATGAAGTCTCCGCTTTTTCCGTCCGAATCCGCGCCGAAAAAGCCGAGAAGCGAAAGTTCTTCAATAACCGCACCGCCGTTTACTTCAATGCTTTTGCAATCAACAGAAGAAACAAGCATTCCGTCTGCGGCGGTGAAACGCACGGGAACGGTGATTGAAATGTCCTTTTCGCCGAGCTTTTTTTGAAAGCCGTAGCTTACCGTCACCCCGTCATTGCCAAGGTCATACTTTGCATTACCCTGTGCAACACTGTCGCTTTGTGAATCAAGGGTGTATTCGTCGTTTCCGACAAGCACTTTGAGCGAAAGAACAGCGGCATTTTCGCCCGATTCATTTTCCGGAAGCGCACGCCAAAGTTTGCCCGAACCGGAATCATAGACTCCGATCGAAAACGTTTTTTCGTCAAAATAAAGTGTTGTCATGTTATTGACGCAGACGCTGAGAAGTTTTTCGCGCGCAGTATTTGAAAAACCGAAATTGGTTTTTGAAACCGACGGAGAAACAATATTTTTTTCAATTACGGCAGCGCCGCTTTTTTTGCCCGACGAACAGGCGGAAAAAAGCGAAAGGATCATAACCGCCGCCGCAATCAGCGCAATTGCTCTTTTTTTCATTGGAATACCTCGTGTTTTCTCAATCTTTTCTGCCTGATATTTTACCATATATCAAAGATTTTTTCCACACCTTTTTAAAAGCACAAAGAAAAAGGCTTTCGCATTAAAAACACGAAAGCCCTTGCCGTCATTATAAATTATCAGCCGATATAGTTGAGCGGATTTTGTTTTTCGCCGTTATAGCGAATTTCAAAGTGAAGGTGCGGACCGGTAACGTTTCCGCTATCACCGGCGTTTGCAATGTGCTGACCTTTGCTTACCGACTGTCCCGCCGAAACAAGAAGCGATGAACAGTGACCGTAAAGCGAGGTGTAACCGTCGCCGTGATCGATAACAACATAGTTGCCGTAGCCGGTTGTTCCGTAGTTTGCGGCGATAACCGTTCCGGCTCTTGTTGCATAAATCGGCGTTCCGTAGTACCCGCCGCCGGTAATGTCAATTCCTCCGTGGAAGTTCCAGCCGGAAATGCTTGCGTCTCTGTTTCCATAGCCCGAACTTATATAACCGCTTGCCGCCGGGAAGCCCCAGGAAGCATTCGATGTGCCGCCGCTGTTACCGTTGTTGTCGGAGTTATTGTCGGTCGGCTGAGGAGTAGGATTGGTCTGTGCACGCTGTCTGATGATTTCCGCAATCTCCGCGTCCGCGGCCTGCTTTTCGGAATTGAGCTTTTTGATGTAGCTTTGATAAAGCGCACTGCTTTGGTCAATTTCGTCAATGAGCGACTGAACCTTTGCCTTGTCTGCGGAAAGTTGGGTTGACGTTGCTTTGTATTCCGCCTGCTTTGTTTCAAGCTCGGTCTTTTTTTCAACGCTCTTTTGCTTTGTTGCGCTTACTTCTGCCTGCGTTTTGCTCAATTCGTTTTTGGATTCCTTGAGCTTTTCAATCTTTGCGGTAAAATTGTCGATAACACGTTTTTCGTTTTCCGAAGTACGCTTCATCATTTCCAGGTGAGTAAGAAAACTTGCAAGATCCTTTGCACCCATGAAAATTTCAAGGACTGTCTGTTTTCCGTTGACATATGAGTTTTTCATGAGAGCGGAAAGTTCACCCTTGGCTTCGTCAACGTTCGCCTGATTTTCTTTGATTTTTGTTTTTGTTTTTTTAATGCTTTTTGCAAGCTTGTCAAGCTGTTTGTTATAGGCGGCAATTTCTTTGTCAATGTCTTTGATTTGCGCTTCGATTGTGTTCGCCTTTTCCTGAACGGCGTTTATCTGGGTTTCAAGGGTATCAAGATAAGCTTCGTTCTTTTCTTTTTTGCTTTCAAGTTCACTGATTTTTTCTTTGTTTGAATCAATTTCACCGTTTAGGCGGTCAATCTTATCTTCAAGCTCCTGCTGGGTTGCCGCGCGGACAAAAGACGTCGGTTCGGCAATGGTTACGGACAAAAACAAAAGCGCAAAGCTCATTAAAAGAGCAACTGCTTTTTTCATAAAATAACGTCCCTTTCTTTTGTTTTCACCGCCCGTTTTGGCGGCAGTTTTTTGTTTCTGTATCATTTTTTCTTCTGCTTTTACAGGCACATGCCCCATAATTATTTAATAGTATAAACTTTCAAGTTAAGCCTTACTTAAAACTCATTTTCCGACGCAGAAGTTAGCAAACACTTCGTCAACAACGGCATCGGACGCTTTTTCGCCCGTAAGCTCAAGAAGAGCTCCGATTGCGTCGTCAATGCAAACGTTCACCGCATCAAGCGTCACTCCGCTTTGAAGTGCACAGTAAGCTTCCTTTACGCTCGCGAGTGCGGTTTCGGCGTTTTTGCGCTGACGTTCGGTTGAAAGTATGCCTTCGCTTGCGTCAAGCTCTTTTGTGCAAAGAAGACGTTCCGCCTTTTCTTCAAGAATCGAAAGTCCGTCGCCGCTGAGAGCGCAAAGTTCAACCGTTTCGCCAAAGCTGTCTTTGATTTTTTTAAGGTCAAGTTCGCGTGAAAGGTCGCTTTTGTTGAGTACGGCAATCACGCGTTTTTCTTTGCAAAGTTCAATAATTTCCTCATCCTCTTTTGAAAGCGGACGGGAAAGGTCAAAAACGGCAAGAACAAGTCCTGCCCTTTCAAGCTGAGAACGGGCTTTGTCAACGCCGATTTTTTCAACCTCGTCGGCTGTGGTGCGTATTCCGGCGGTATCGGCAAGGCGAAGAACAAGCGCACCGAGATTCACCGTTTCTTCAACAACGTCTCTTGTCGTACCCTCAATGTCGGTGACAATTGAGCGGTTGCGGCCGGCAAGGAGGTTCATCAGTGCCGATTTTCCAACGTTGGGTTTTCCGATTATTGCGGTTTCAACTCCGCGTGTTATCGCCGCTCCGGCATCGAATTTTGAAAGCAGATTTTCAAGTCCGCTTTGAACAAAAGAAAGCGTTTCAAGAAGCACCGAAGTTTCAAGCTCTTCTATTTCGTCGTCGGGATAATCCACCCATGCGGCAAGCTGAGCGGAAGAAGCAACAAGCTTTTGGCAAAGAGAGCCGACTTTTTTGCTGAGCGCACCCTCAAGAATACCCAAAGCGGCTTTTGCACCCTGCTCGTTTTGGGCATTGATAATACCCATAACGGCTTCGGCCTCGGCAAGGTCAAGCTTTCCGTTCAAAAATGCGCGCTTTGTAAATTCGCCTGCGGCGGCAGGTTTTGCTCCGGCAGAAAAGAGCGCACGCAAAACACGTTTCAAAACAAACAATCCGCCGTGGCAAGAAAGTTCAACAACATTTTCGCCGGTATAACTTTTCGGTGCGCGGAAAACAAGGGCAACGCATTCGTCGATTTTTTCGCCGCCGAAAACCGCATAGCCGTGCGCGGCGCGGTAGCCTTTGAGTTCGCAAAGGTGTTTTTTTCCGCTCGGTTCAAAAACGCGGTCCGCAATTTCAATTGCGTCGTCGCCCGAAATGCGGATGATCCCGATTGAACCGGTATTTTGCGGCGTTGCAATTGCCGCAACGGTTTCGCTCATGGCACTCACCCTTTCAAAATTTTTGTGGAAGTTTACAGCATAATTATACCCCTTGCAGAGAAAAATTGCAAGGGGGTGCGGTTTTCATTCGATTTTTTCAAAATCCTCCGCCGGGTGTTTACACAGCGGACAGATATAATCTTTCGGCAATTCTTCGCCCTCATAGACATAGCCGCAGATTTTGCACCGCCAGCCTTTTGCCGCTGTCTTTTGCGGCTTCGGCTTGATGTGCTTGTGATAATACGCGTATGTCAGCGTTTCTTCGTCAGAGAGAATCTCGCAGTCGGAAAGCTCTGCAATAAAAACAGTGTGGCTTTCAAAGTCAATCGTCTTTGTAACACGGCAGGCAAAGTATGCATTTGAACAAGAGGAAAGATAAAGCACTCCGTTATTCGCCCTTGTTTCGTTCGGATTTTTGAAAAACTTCTGCTCGTCTCGTCCGCTTTTAAAACCAAAGTGTTCAATCAAACCGAACTGCGTTTCGGTTGTGAGTACACTGACACAAAACGCGCCCGTTTTAAGAATCATGTCGTGAGTATAGTTTTGTTTGTTGACCGATATGCCGACAGTGAGCGGTTTTGAGGCAAGCTGAAAAAATGTGTTGATAATACAGCCGTTGTCCTTTTCTCCCTCTTTCGCGGTAAGAAGATAAAGACCGTAGCCGATGTTTTGAAGCGCCTTTGTGTTCATTTGTTTTTCCTCCGGTTATGCATATTTTACAGTTGTATTATAACCGGGATTTAAAAGAAAAGTCAATTGAACTCATATAAATATGATTAATAACAAATTAAATCCATTTTATATTTTTGTCGTAATACATCCCTACCATACAAGCAAAGTGGTTGATAAATTGCCATTTACCGTTTACTTTCTTCATTTCATAAACAGTATCATGCGGCTCATATGCTATTTCATAATATGATCTTATTGTGAATTTACAATAGTTTTCGGTTTGCTTGTTAAGAAAGAATCTGTATTTTACCGGCAGGACATCGCCTCCTTCTCCGAGTCCTATAATGCCATACAGCTTTCCGTTGCTCATTGTATAATAAGAATCGAATTGCTCCTTATAGGTTTCTTCTGAAAAGTACTTTTTAAAAGACTTTTCAAGTTGAGAAACGGATTTATACTCATTTGAGAGAACACGTGCATATTCCGCATATCCGTTAATTTCAAGTATATCGTTCCAGTCAAATCTGACGGATAATCCGGGAATCAACCAACCGGTATACACATCATTTGCACTAAGAAAGAACTTGATTATTTGATTTTTTGTCAACTTTTTACTCTCCGCTTTCGTCACCGTAACCTTGCAGACATAGCCTTTTCCGCCGAGCTTTGCGGTGATGTTGACCTTTCCGGCTTTAAGAGTTTTGACAACGCCTTTTGCGCTGACCGTTGCAATCTTCTTGTCGCTTGTGTACCACTTTGGAGTGCGTTTTGTTCCATTGAGCTTTAATGAAAAACTCGTTCCGGCTTTTACGTTCTTTTTTGAAAGCGACAATTTCGGCGCCTCAACGGCAACCTTGCATTTATATGTTTTCTTGCCGACTTTTGCGGCAACTATCGCAGAGCCTTTTTTAATGCCGTTAACAACACCTGTTTTTGAAACAGTAACAACCTTTTTGTCAGAACTTACCCACACAGCCTTTTTCACCGTTTTGTTAAATTTCAGTGCATATGTCTGTCCCGCAACAAGAACAATGTTTGTTTTGTTCAAAGCAAGTGCCGCGGCAGAAGCCCGAAAGGCCGGGACAAAAATTGCCGCCGTTAAAACAACAACCGATAAAACCGAAACCAGTGATTTCCAAATTTTTTCCATTTTTCTTCCTCCTAAATCAAAGTACCAGTTATCATTAATTCGATTGTAACATATTGGCAAAAAGAAGTCAATAAAAAACGGCTGCCGCAAAAGGAAAATTCGGATTGCGACAGCCGAGAAATCGGTTTGATTGTTAACTTTTTAAATCAGTCCTGTACATCAAAATACACATTCGCAACAAAGCCGGGATATTCCATCGGCGTACCGATCACCGCAACGGGACGAAACTCGGTTCCCTTTGGAACGGCAAGCGTATACCAATTTGTAACCTCGCCGTTTTCGGTCTCGTTCGTGTAATCGACGACATCGAATCTCTGTTCGGTGTCAACATAATTTCCGTCTTTGTCAACCGCTTTGAAGCAGATTGAATCGGGAAGCTTGTCCTTAACTTTGCTTTCCGGGTTGTACTTAAAGTTTACACTCAAAAGAT
>DKDD01000048.1 GCA_002451715.1 Ruminococcaceae bacterium UBA6857
GCAGAACCGATTTAGCTGATTTATTATAATATAAACGCGCGATAAAATCAAGAGTTTTTAAAAGTTTCTTTGAAATGATGTGAAAAAACGTTAGGCAAAAACGGCTTTTGCGCCGAAAGGCAAAAGAAAAAGGACTGCCACACAAATGACAGTCCGAAAGTTTTGTGCTTTTTTGGTTAGGCCGCTTTCGCATCTACAACGTTAAATTCGGCCGTTGCGGTTTGTCCGTCGGGGAAAGTCTTTGTCAGTCTGTAATCACCGGCGGAAAGCGAAGTGGGAAGACCGAGAATCGGTGTTGTGAGGCTGATGATGTGCGTTGCGGAAGTGAGCGGTTTAATGTCGCCGTAAGCAACGTCTTTGTTTGCGCCGAGAATCTGAACTTCTTTCCATTCGTCGCCGTTTTTGACTTCAAGCTTGTAGTTTGAGTAGCCTGCTTCGTCTCTTACGGAACTCATTGTGTAGTTGCTGACTTCGATAGCGATTTCTTTGCTTTCGGTTGTAACTTCGCCGACAACTCTCATTGCAAGTTTGCCGGTCTGACCGGTTGAAAGCATTGTGAAAAGTGCAACGATAATTGCGAAAAATCCGGTTACGATTGATTTCAGTGAAACGTTCTTGAAAAGTTCTTTAAAAGCACCTTCGATAACTGCTGCCATTGTGAGCAACCTCCTTGAATCTTTTTCTTCGGATGCAATCCTTTTCTAAATAATAGCATGTACGAATAGGAAAGTCAAGGAAAAGTTGCGCGATTTTGGCTTCGTTATAAAGAAAAATTAAAAAACGATTACATCTCGCTAAGAACAGAAAGCATTTCTTTCTTGAAGTCGATTATTCTTGACCGCTGTTCTTTTGTACTGCACAAAAACTCAAGGTCTTTGATTTCACCGTAAGTATATTCCTTATCTTCGGATAAAACCGCAGGCTCCGTCATTTCGGTTTGAAACCATGAAATGTCTAACCCTTTTTGAACAAAAACTTTTCTCTCAAGCTTTTTTTCATATAGCGGGTGAAAGTCTTTTCGATTTCCGAAAATAATGTAAGAATTACCCTCTCTCATCGGAGTAAACAGAGACGCGTTAAAAAAACGAAGTTCATCTTTATTTACAATGTTAAAAAACGACGTTTCATAAAAGTCAATCAATTCGTCCGGCTTAACGTCACCTTTGAATACTTTTTTTACTTTGAGAGTGCAGAGCGCGGCTTGGTATTCCCATTTTGTTTTGCCTACGGGTTCAACCTCTGCAATAAGCTCGGCTTTTAAAAGGCTCTTGATTGAAGAAGAAAAAATAATTATTTCATCTTCATTTTCATTACCGGCGCTTTCCTCTTTGCCGGGAATTGCTTGTGAAATTCCGGAAAGCACAGCTTTTTCCTGCTTTTCTTCATCGTTGCAGTAATCCTTAAAACTCAGTTTTGTTACGGCAGAAAGGCTGAAAGAACCGATAATCAAAAGTGAGAACAAAAAGATAAAAATCTTTTTCATAATTTATGTGTCCTCCTTTTGCGTAAAAACACCGTCTTTTACGGTTATTACTTCGTCCCATATACCGTCAAAAAGCTCCGGTGAGTGGCTCGATACAATAACAAGGCAGCCGCGTTCCTTTTCTTCGATTATGATTTTTTTCAAAAGTTCAATGCCGTCGTCATCAAGCGAATTTGTCGGTTCATCAAGAATAAGAACATCGGGTTTTTCCATAATTGCCTGTGCGAGTACAAGGCGTTGTTTCATTCCAAGTGAAAACTTTGAAAACGGTTTTTTGCTTTTTGGGTCAAGTCCGACGCGGTCTATTGAGTGCTTGATTTCGCTGCTTGAAATTTTCTTTTTAATTCCTGCAAGGAGCTTGAGGTTTTCAAATGCGCTCAATTCCTGCCAAAGCGAATTGTTTTCAATCATCAGTCCGACATCGCACGGAAACGGCTTTCCGGGAAGAACCTGTTTTTCGTTTACTGTGATTTTTCCTTCACTTGGCGCAACAAGCCCAAGAAGGGTACGCATGAGCATTGTTTTTCCTGAGCCGTTTGAGCCGACGAGTCCGTAAACAATCCCTTTTTCAAACGAAATGTTAACGTCTTTCAAAATTGTTTTTCCCTTTATTGTTTTGCTTAGATTTTGAATTTTAATGTATCCCATCAGTATTCCTCCAATAATCCCAAATCCATTTTTTCGGTTAAAATCAAGCCGGCTGCTGTGATAATAACGAGGCAAATCACAAAATATATCAAACTTTCAAAAAGCGATATTCCGGAAAAGAAGTAACTCATTCGGTTTTCATCAAGAAATGTTGTAATTTCGCGGTGAAAATAAAACGTTGCATGAACATAAGGATTGAGCGAATTTTTCAGTCCGGCAAGGATTTCGGCAATTGAAAATGCTCCGGAAGCAATCGTCAGTGCCGCACCCAATGCAACAATGTAGCGTACCTTCACCGCAATTGAAATCACATTCAAAAGCAACGCAAAAAACACAACGAAAAAGAACCGTAGCAAGAACAGCCACAGGAAAAGTGTTTTGTTTTCCGAAACAAAACCCAAATCAACAACGTTCCTAAAAAGAAGTAAAATAAGCGAAACGGCAAAAAATACAACCGAACTGAAAAGCGACATTAAACTAACGGTTGCCGTTTTTTTAAAGAACCAACGTTTTCTTGAACGGTATCTTGTTATGCAGTACCAAAGTTCCGTGCCGAAATCGCGCTTAAAAATGTTCAACAGAGGAATAATTTGAATAAACATTGTTGCGGAAATAGTGAGTGTGAGCATAAGGTCATCATTGCTTTCGTAAAAGCAAAATGATTTTAACGTATAGCTGATACTATCGCCGTAAGCAGGGTCAAATTGATACTGAAACGAATAAATAAGCGCCGGAATAACTGCAAAAATCGCAACCATAAGGAAAGATTTGAAGTTTCTCTTTACCAAGACCAATTCTTCACCCCCAACACTTTTTTATTTTTTTGACACAAAAAGGCAAAATGAGGGCGCAAAGAGCAAGCGGCACGACAAAAATGAGCAGGAAAAACCAAAGCGTTTTTCCGCTTTCGTCGTTTCCGAGCATAGTGTAATAAAACGGAGTATAGCAGGAAATTTTTTCGGTGGCAATTAGATTTTGAGAAAGCACCAAAAGGTCGTTGATGATAAAAAAGAGAGCAAGAATCAAAACCCGAGAGCGGCTGAAAAACACCGAAAGCTCACAAACAAAGGCGGACATCAAAGCGCAAAACAGTCCTGTCAGCAAAATTGAAGAAAGGTTTGTTAAATATGGGTGTTCAATGTAGAACTTCGGAAAAAGAAGCATATTTATCCGTCGGGTTGAGAAAAACCATGATTGGTCGGCGGAAAGGGTTGAGTAAGTGTTTACTTCGGTCGGAAAAGTTGCGACGGAAAGAACATAATTCAGCAAAAGGGGAACAGCAACAACAGCAAAAGCCGAAACAGCAACGGCTAAAAGCTTTTCAAAAAGAAAGCGTTTTGCGCCGAACTTTGGGAGCAGAACGGGGAGTATATTGCTGTCCTTTTCGGTTATGTATGAATCCGCAAACGGAAGAACGCAAAGAACGGGAAAAAGGTAAATCAGAACAACTGAAATAACATCTTGACCGCTGCTCCACATAAAAACTTTTTCGGCTGACGGGATTGCATTAAGCTCCGCGCCGAAGAATTTTACGCATGACAATACAAACGAAAGAACCGAAAGAAAAGTTGCCGCCAAAAGCGAAATCAGAAAGCTTTTCTTTTTGAAAACAAGTTTAAGCTGAAACATAAAGACCACCTCCAAAACACATTGGTATATCCGCCCGAAGCAAAAGCAACGGGCGAAAAAACAGAGATTAAAGAACTATACTTCCGTTTGCCTGTTTTGAGAGGACGTTCTTTTGGTATGCTATAGCATCTAATTCTGTGTTGTTAGCCGGCTGTGTTGAATAGTACACTTTGTATACATTTCCATCGTTTGGAATCTGGCTCCAATCGCAGAATGCTTTGGAGCCTCCTTTAGCTCTGATTTGCACATACATGTAATTGACATTTCCGCTTCCAACTTTTATGAAAGCGTTTGTTTTTCCGTTAAGTTTCTTTCCTGTGTAGATACGAACTTTTTCTTGGAAAGCAGGAAGAGAAGATCTAAAAACGCCTCGATCTTCTGCGGCGCAAGAAATAACAGCTATATGAAGAGTTAAACATACGAAAGCTACAATGATTGCAATTACTTTTTTTACCTTAGTAGTTTTGTTCATAATTTTTTCCTTTCTTTTAATTAGATAATTTTAGATGTTTTTTGATTCGGGTCAATATGTTACTGCATGGGAATCTCCTCCTTTCAATGATTATGATTTCAATAACAAGAGAATTTTGAAGGATAGACTGATGCATAATGGCAATATTGATGACTTCGTATTTGATATAAACTTATATTTGTGCTTTATATATTAAAGTGTAAATATTACGAAAATGTTACGATGATATAATAACAATGTAACTTCAGGGCATTTTATTAATATTGTAAGAATAATATACAATTTTAAAGGGAAAACTCATTTTCAGCAGTTAGGTAGTTTTTAGAATTTAAAAGCACCTCTCGTCAAAATTAATATTTTTTGCTCGGTGAAAAGCGACATTTTTTTCGCGCAGTCTATTG
>DKDD01000125.1:0-10992 GCA_002451715.1 Ruminococcaceae bacterium UBA6857
CGCCGTCGGACCTCCGATATCATGAATGTAGCCTTTAAAATCCGGAAGTTCGGTCAGTTTTTTAGCCTCTTCAATAACCGATTCATGGCTTCTGCAAGTTACAAATCTTCCCTGATGAAAGGCAATTGAACAAAAGTTACATGCACCAAAACAGCCGCGGTTGTGCGCAATTGAAAAACGCACCTCTTCAATTCCCGGAACGCCGCCGTCTTTTTCATAAATCGGGTGGTATGTTCTCATATAAGGTAAAGCATAAACCCAATCAAGCTCTTCGGTTGTGAGCGGCGGCATCGGCGGATTTTGAACAAGCATTTTTTTGCCGTGCTTTTGTTTGATCAGTTTTCCTCTGATATGATCTTGTTCATCCTGTTGGATGCGGCAGGAAACTGCATATTCTTTTTTGCTTGAGCTAACATTTTCATATGACGGACATTCGGTACCGAAAAGCGGAGTTTCTGAAGTGTCGCATACATAGCACGTTCCGCGGACATCACGGATTGAAGAAATCGGTTCGCCGTTTCGAAGCCTTTCAGCAATTTCAATCGTTTGATTTTCACCCATACCATAAGAAATGAGGTCAGCCTGAGAATCAAAAATTATGGACTTTCTGATTTTATCATCCCAATAATCATAATGCGCAAAACGACGAAGCGATGCTTCGAGACCGCCGATTATTATCGGAATATCGCCGTAGGCTTCTCTGATTCGGTTGCAGTAAACGATTACGGCGCGGTCGGGACGAAGCCCGATTTTTCCGCCGGGTGAATAGGCATCGGTACTCCTTTTTTTCTTTGCGGCAGTATAATGTGCAACCATCGAATCAATGTTGCCGGAAGAAACAAAAAAGCCGTATTTGGGTCTTCCAAAGCGCATAAAAGACTCCTTGCTCCGCCAATCAGGCTGAGCAAGAAAGCCAACTTTAAATCCTTTAGATTCAAGAACTCTTGTAATAATTGACGCACCGAAGCTCGGATGGTCAACATAAGCATCTCCGTTAACATAAACGAAGTCAACTTCGTTCCATCCTCGTTTTTTCATGTCGTCATAGCTAATAGGTAAAAAATCGTTCATTTTTCCTCATTAATCCGAAAGAACATCGAAATCCGCGTCTTCCGGTCTTTCTCTTGAAGCTTTGATTTCGGCAAGCTGTAATTGTGTGAGCAAAACCTTTCTCGGTTTGCTGCCCTCGGACGGACCGACGATTCCGCGTTGTTCAAGCTCGTCCATGATTCTTGCTGCGCGTGCATAGCCGAGACGAAGTTTTCTCTGAAGAAGCGTTGTTGACGCTGCTTGACATTCAACAACAACATCAATTGCTGCCGAAAGCATGTCGTCACCGTCTGCTTCATCACCCGCCGAAGCTTGCGAAACCTTCTTTTTGCTGTTGTCTGCCGCGGCATTGCGGGCAATTTCGTCCATAACTTCGCTGTCATATTCAACTTCTTCTTGTGTTTTTATGAATGAAACAACGTTTTCAATCTCTTCATCGGAAAGGAAAGCACCCTGAATTCTTACCGGCTTTGACATTCCGACCGGATTGAAGAGCATATCACCGTTGCCGAGAAGTTTTTCCGCTCCGACGGTGTCAAGAATTGTTCTTGAGTCAACCTGCGAAGAAACAAAAAGCGAAAGTCGGCTTGGAATATTTGCTTTGATAATACCCGTAATAACGTCTACCGACGGACGCTGCGTTGCAACAACAAGGTGCATGCCTGCGGCACGAGCTTTTTGTGCAAGGCGGCAAATTGAATCTTCAACTTCTTTCGGAGATACCATCATGAGATCGTTAAGCTCGTCGATAAAGATGACAATTTGCGGCATGTATTGCTGTTCGGGATGGTCGAGAACATATTTATTAAAGCCTTTGATATCACGAACTCCGCAGGCAGAAAAAGCCTTGTATCTGTTCTCCATTTCACTGACAGCCCATGCAAGTGAGCCGGCGGCTTTTCTGACATCTGAAATAACCGGAACAAGAAGATGAGGAATTCCGTTATAAATTGAAAATTCAACCTGTTTCGGATCAATCATAAGAAGCTTTACTTCGGAAGGTTTTGCCGAATAAAGAATGCTCACAATCATGCAGTTGAGACATACCGATTTACCGGAACCGGTCGTGCCTGCAATTAAAAGGTGTGGCATTTTCGCAATATCGGTGCAGGTTGCATTACCGGTAATGTCTTTTCCGAGCGCAACATTAAGTTTGCTTTTTGCATTCTGAAACTCCGATGAAGATATAATTTCGCGCAAGGTTACCATCGACTTGTGCTGATTCGGAATTTCAATTCCGACGGCGGATTTGTTTGGAATCGGTGCTTCGATTCTTACACCGGCAGAAGCAAGGTTCAGCGCAATGTCATCGGCAAGGTTGGTAATTCGGTTGATTTTGACACCCGGTGCAGGCTGAAGTTCATATCTTGTTACTGACGGACCGCGGCTGACACCGATGAGGTTCGTCTCTACACCAAAGCTTTTGAGAGTATCAACAAGTTTTTTTGCCGTTGTTTTCATTTCGGCGGCATAGTCCCCTGCTTTGCTAAAATCAGGCTCTTTTAAACAGTCAATCGGCGGAAGACAGTATTCTCTTTTTTGCTGTTTTTCGTCGATATATCCTTTGACCTCTTCAATATTTTTCTTTGCGTTTTTGTCGGCTTTGTTAATTGCCGCTTCAACAATGCTCTGCGCATCTTTGTCAAGGTCGCCGAGTGATACATCATTTTCCGTAATTTCTTCAAAGTCTTTCGGAAGATGTTCATCTTTTTTGTCGGTTACGCCGGCGGCGGCATCAATCGCATCGCTGATATCAGAATTGCTTTCGGAAAGCGGTTCAACGTCCTCGGTGTCAACGACTTCTTCATAATCATCGGGATTGACATCATGAGATGTTTTTTTCGGTGAGTATGTGCTTTCCGAAAAAGTGAAAAGTCTGTCCTGCGGCGTATACGGTCGCGGAGAACGTTTTTTGCGCCTCACGGACATATTATCGTCAAGTTCGATTTCAGTTTTTGAAAAGTCAAACGCGTCGTCTTCATAGTCGCTTTCGTTTTGCTGCTCTTCTTCAAGAAGTGCCTGCGCTTCAAGTTTTTCCTGTTCGCGCTGTTCATGTCTTTCTCTGCGTCTTTCTTTTCTGATTTCATTGCTTTCGTCAATTTTGTTCTTTGAACCGTTGATTGCGCTTGAAATAAGATTGCTTACAGAAGAAAAACTGATATTTAGATAAAGAACAAGAAACAAAATAAAAAGTGCAATTGTAAAAACAAAAGCTGCAGCTTTTCCCAAAAGATGCAATAGCCCGCCGCCGAAAACTGCACCGATTGCTCCGCCCGTAACAGCAAAAGCGTCGTTAAACGCGCTACCGATGCTATAAGCGTTGACAAGCTGTTCGGTGAATTCTTCCGCGCCGCCGACATCAATTGAATTTACGGCAAGGTGAACGATTCCGCTGAACATACCGGCAGAAAGAAAAGCGCAAATTGTTGTTAAAACACATGAGCGTTTAAGCGAGTCGAGCGCGATTCTGACTCCTATTACAAGAAGAAAAATATCAAACAGATAAAATCCGAGGCCGAAAGTACCGAAGAAAAAACCTCTTATTGATGCCCAAACGTTACGTCCCGGTATGAAAGCCACAATCAAAAGAAAGAGTGCAACTATTAGGTAAGAAAACATAATTGCCGAACGGTGCGCTTCATAAAAACTGAGCTTTGTTTTCTTTTTGCCTTTTTTTGCGCCGGATTTTTTCTTTGTTGACGCTTTTTTAGTTGTTGTTTTTTTAGTATTAGCCATTATATGCCTCACAAAATGTTTCAAAAAATATTGCCGCCGTTTCAAATCAGAGATCGGCGGCTTTTAACCTGAATGGATTTTTTACAATACAAAGAGAGCCGCAACGGCAACAGCCGCAAAAACGATTGAAAAAATGCTAAAATACACGCACGTTTTTTTGAAGTCAATCTTTGAAAGAAGATGAATCATCACAGCACTACCGACTGCCGAAAAAACAACACATAAAGTAATAACAATCGGATTCAAAACGATTCCTGTCATGGCGGTTCTGACGAGTCTTAAAACATTTGTAACAAATACCGACGGCGCAATATATGTAAGAATTTCGCGAACAATCACACGATCATCAATATCGGAAATCAAGAGACTTGTTGTACCTGTTGAAACGACGGAAATACCGGGGAAAAAGTATGCGGCAATTTGATAAATGCTGAATCTTATAACCGATTTACAATCGGCGGAGCGTTTTGTTTGAGCGTATCTTTGCTTAACATACCAATTGCCGAGCAAGAGGAAAAGTCCGCTGACGGCACAGCAAACCGCAGTCACAAGCAAATGATCGGTGCCCACTTGTTCGCTGAAATAGTCAACAAGAAATTTTCCACTTGGATAAGGAATAAACATAATTGCGGCGGGAATAAGCGAAATCAAAAGATTAAGCATAAATTTTCTATATCCGCTTCTGTTGAGCATATTTGATTTTTTGGTGCTGAACAAAGCTTTGAAACCTTTGAAATATATTTTTCGAAGCGAAATAAAAACAGCAATTGAAAAGACGATTGAAATTATTGAATAGTAAAAAACGGATAATTGAGAAGAGCCTTTGTTGAAATCCAATATATAGCTCAAAAATGAATATGACGCAGAATATGAAAAAGGCAACGGAGCCAATATTCCGCTTATTAAAGCGATTACAGCGATTTTTATGTATTCAATCATAACTTTCCTCCGAGTTTAACTTTGCGGCTACTGCCGCGCAAAAATAAATTCTGAGTTTTGCTTAAAAAACTATATCTGCCTAACAAAACAGACGGCACACATAATACATCTTATTATATCATAAAACAATTCGAAGAGCAAGAAAAAAGAGGAAAAAACCGCTCTGCAAAAGCAAAACGGTTTTATTCTGTTATTGTTCGTTATTATCGGGAAGTTGCTTCGGTTCTTCTGGCACAGTTTCTTCCTCTTTGAGTTCGCCTTTCATAAGCTTTTCAAAGTCGGAAGCATCAATTTTTTCGTGCTTAATAAGATATTTTGCAAGTTCATGAAGTTTGTCTGCATTGTTTTTGAGAATCGTTTCACATCTTGCATAGGACTCTTTAACGATTCTGTTGATTTCCTGGTCGATTTCGGATGCAACGGTTTCAGAGTAGTTTCTCATATTGTTGTAATCTCTTCCGAGGAAAACTTCATGATTTCCGGAACTGTATGAAACCGGACCGACAAGATCGCTCATACCATAGCGCGTTACCATGTCTCTTGCAAGTTCAGTTGCACGTTCAATATCATTTGAAGCACCGGTTGAAATATCACCGAGGATAAGCGCTTCGGCAACACGTCCGCCGAGAAGAACAACAATATCGTCAAGCATATCGCCTCGTGCTTTGTATGACCTTTCTTCGGTCGGAAGCGACATTGTAAAGCCACCGGCCATTCCGCGCGGAATAATCGATACCTGATGAACAGGGTCCTGACTCGGAAGATTATAGGTTGCGATTGCGTGACCAGATTCGTGGTAAGCCGTAAGTCTTTTTTCTTTGTCGCTGATTTTACGCGACTTCTTTTCGGTACCGACGACAACCTTTATTGTTGCCTCTTCGATTTCAGACATAGTAATTGCTTTTTTCTTTCTTCTTGCGGCAAGTAAAGCTGCTTCGTTGAGAAGATTTTCAAGGTCTGCGCCGGTGAAACCTGCCGTTGACTGCGCAATGACTTCAAGCCTTACATCGGGAGCAAGCGGCTTATTCCTTGAATGAACCTTAAGAATCGCCTCTCTGCCCTTAACATCGGGATATCCAACGGTAATCTGGCGGTCAAAACGTCCCGGTCTGAGAAGCGCCGGGTCAAGAATATCCGGGCGGTTTGTTGCGGCAATAATAATTACACCTTCGTTTGCTCCGAAACCGTCCATTTCAACAAGAAGCTGGTTGAGCGTTTGTTCGCGCTCGTCATGTCCGCCGCCCATTCCAGCGCCGCGGTGACGGCCGACAGCATCAATTTCATCAATGAAGAGGATTGCCGGAGAATTCTTTTTTGCTTGGGCAAAAAGGTCACGGACTCTTGACGCGCCGACACCAACATACATTTCAACAAAATCGGAACCGGAAATCGAGAAGAACGGAACGCCCGCTTCACCTGCAACCGCTTTTGCAAGAAGTGTTTTACCTGTGCCCGGAGGGCCGACAAGCAAAACGCCTTTCGGGATTCTTGCGCCGAGTTCGTTGAAATGCGCCGGATTTTTAAGAAATTCAACAATTTCGCTCATTTCTTCTTTTTCTTCATCAGCACAGGCAACATCGTCAAAAGTTGTTTTGACTTTTGCATCTTTACCGAGTGTAACACGGGCTTTTCCGAAACTTAGGCTGCGGTTGTTTTCGTTTGTAATGGTCTGACCCATTTTTCTGTAGAAATAAATCATGACACCGGCAAGAAGAACACCCGTCAAAAGCATTGGCAGCATGCTCGCCCACCAGGTTGTGTTTGAACCCGCTTTGTAATCGTATTTGATTGCTTTTTCGGGATTCTGCTCGTTATACTCGACAATTTTTTCGTGAACGTCATTGACAAAGAGTTCAACACTCGGGAGAGTATACTTTTTTTCGGTGTTGTCACCTTCAACCTTATAGGTCAAGGCGCCGCTGCTGAGATTAAGGGTATATTCCGTAACCTTATGATTGTTGAAAAGGTCAACAACTTCATAGTATTTGAGCTTGGTGGTATTTTGAGAATTCAAAAAAACCGCAATGAAAATAATCATTGATATCGGGAGCAAAAGATAAAGCAAATTGCCCCATTTTCTGTTATTGCCGTTCAATTAAACACGCTCCTTTCAGTTCGGATGAGAACTGATTTATGCATTTTCATATATTTCAGGCTTGAGGATGCCGATAAAGGGAAGGTTACGGTACTTTTGATTGTAATCAAGACCGTAGCCGACAACAAATTGATCTTCAACCTCTGCACCGATATATTTCGGTTTGAGTTGGACGTTCGGGTTACGTCTTTTGGGTTTATCGAGAAGAGTACAAAGGGTTATGCTTGCGGGATTCTTTGTTGCAAGGAAATCAGAAAGACGCTGCAAGGTGTTGCCGCTGTCAAAAATATCCTCAACCAAAAGAATATCACAGCCTTCAATATTATCCGAAAGGTCTTTTGTAATATTAACATTCCCGTTTGATTCCATGCCTGCACCGTAGCTTGCAGCGGTGATGAAATCAATTCTGCACGGAATAGTGATGCTTCTCATAAGATCGGCCATAAAAATAACCGAGCCTTTCAAAACGCTGATGAGAACAAGCTCTTTGCCTTCAAAATCGCGGCTGATTTGTGCGCCGATTCTGTCGGTGATTTCTTTAAGCTGCTCTTTTGAAAAATAAACCTCTTTGATGTCGTTAAGCATAACTGTTACCCTTCCTTGATTTTAATTATTGCGACTTTTTCGGTTTTGTCGGAGATTCTGCAAGGCGCGTTAACCCCGAAACCTTCGACCCAAATAACTTTTCCGCCGGATTCAAGAACGGCAATTTCGTTCCTCTTTTCGGCTGGTATCTTTTCTTCGTTAAAAAGTTTTTTCAGTGTTTTTGTGACGCTCCTTTTTAAAAGCGTGATACTGTCCCCTTCCTTTCTGCTTCGCATAAAATAGGGCTCGGAAAGAAACGCGGCGTCACAAATATTATTGTCACCCGTATAACTGTTTTTATCAAATGCTTCAATAGAAAGCTCGTATGTTTTATACGGAGAAACAAAAGTTTTGCCTTTTGACTTTGAAAGCCAAGGTTCGGCTTTTTTTTGATGAGAACGAAAAGTAATTATATCACGGTTTACAAAAATATACAAGTCTTTTGAAAGCTGAACACTGCCCGTTTTTTCAATTGCTTCGCAAACAAGTTCAATGTGCCTTTTTTCAACCTGTTTTTTCATTGCATCTTCAAGCATGCTTTTTATGCATCTGTGAAAAATCGCACTGTTTGAAGAAAGAAGAACGTTTCTGTCGAAACCGTTTTCTGTTTTTGCGTTTTCAAGAGTGTTTTTTGCTGTTTCTTTTAAATACGCTTCATCAAAAGAGACGGAATCATAAAATCGTTTGAAACTTTCTTCGTAGTTTTCATTAAGACTTGAAAACAGCGGAACAATATTTTGCCTTATAAAGTTCCTTGAATAATCATCATGCAAGTTTGTGCTGTCAACAACATATTCAAGGTTATTTTCTTTGCAGTATCGGCGGATTTCCGCCGATGAGCAATCAATCAATGGGCGGATGACATTGTCTCTTATGGGAGGAATACGGCAAATGCCCGAAAGCGAACTTCCGCGAATCAGATTGAAAAGCGATGTTTCAATGCAATCCGAAAGGCTGTGTGCAACGGCAATTTTATCACAGTTTACACTTTTTAAAGCTTCATATCTAATTATGCGTCCGCATTCTTCAACACCGATGTGCTTTTCTTCGGCAATTTTTGAAACGTCTGGAGAAACGATTTTAAGCTCTACTTTGTTCTTTTTGCAAAGTTTTTCAACAAAAAGTTGGTCGCGCATTGCTTCTTCACCGCGAAGATTGTGGTTAACATGCACGGCAATAATCTTAAAACCGTATTCGCCTTTAAGTTTCAGAAGAATATCAAAAAGGCAAACCGAATCCGCACCGCCGGAAAGACCAACAGCAATGCTTTTGGTCTTATCAAACATCGAAAAGCGTTCAATCGTTTTCTTGACTTTACATATCATTTCTGAGCGTCTCCAAATTGGTGAACAAGGTGTAATCTCCGTTCCACGCAACTTTAACGGTGTTTGTCGGACCGTGTCTGTTTTTGGAAATTATGAATTCGGCTTCATTAACCGCCGGTCTTTCCTCCTGCGGCGGAGCGTCGCTGTCTTGTCCGTCGGTGTAATACTCATCACGATAAAGCATTATAACGATGTCGGCGTCCTGCTCGATTGAACCGGATTCACGAAGGTCTGAAAGTTGCGGCCTGTGAGACTTTCCGCGTGCTTCGGTGGCTCTTGCAAGCTGGGCAAGAACAACAACGGGAATATTGAGATCCTTTGCCATAAGCTTTAAGTTACGGGTAATTTCAGAAACTTCCTGAACACGGCTTTCCGCTCTTGTTCCGCTTTTCATAAGCTGAAGATAGTCAACAAAAACGGCATCAACATCACGAAGGCGGCGAACTCTTGATTTCATTTCAGGAACGGTCATGTTCGACGTATCGTCAAAATAGAGCTCGCAATTGCTGAGCACTGCCGCGGCGGTTGCAAGTCTGCCCCATTCTTCTCCGCTGATGTTTCCGGTTCTCATTTTTGTGCTTTCAATTCTTGCTTCGGTTGCAAGAACACGTTGGGCAAGCTGTTCTTTTGTCATTTCCAGGGAAAAGAACAGAACTTTCTTTTTGCCGACCATTGCCGTGTTTCTTGCAATATTAAGCGCAAGGCTTGTTTTACCCATTGCGGGGCGCGCACCGATAATTACAAGGTCAGACTTATTAAGTCCGGTAATTGCCTTGTCAAGATCGGTAAACCCGGTTGTATAACCTTTATATTTGTCTCTGTCTGCAGAGCTTAACTGCTGAAGTTTTGTGTAAACCTCGTTAACAATAATATCACCGATTTTTGTCGGTCCGCGTGTAACTTTGCCTTGGCGGATATCATAAATTTTTTGTTCTGCCGAATCAAGAAGAAGATCTGCCGAAGTTTCTGTTGATGAAGCTTCTTCGATTATATCTTTTGAAACATTTATGAGTGAACGTATGTAAAACTTTTCTTTAATAATCTTGCAGTAGCTTTCAACGTTTTCCGTTGACGGTACCGATTGCGCAAGTTGATAAAGATAGTTTTTTCCGCCGGCATCATCATAAACTTTGTCACTCTTGAGTTTTTCAAGAACAATGAGCGGGTCAATTCTTCCGCCGACAGCGTCGATTTCCTGCATAATCAAGAAAATCGACCTATGTGCCGGCATATAGAAATATTCGGGCTTTATAAGCACCATTACCTGCGAAAGACATTCCGGCTCGCTGAGAACGCAGCCGAGAACAGCTTGTTCCGCTTCAAGACTGAACGGGATATTAACATCATCAAGGCTGATAATGTTTCCTGTTGACGGCATAATTATTCACCAACCATTACATAAAGTTTAGCTGAAATGCCCTGATAGAGCTTTACTTCAAATTCATAAGTACCGAATTGCTTGATGTCGTCAACAACAATTTTTCTTTTGTCGGTATTAATTCCGAACTCTTCTTTGACTTTTTCGGCAATTTCTTTTGATGTTACCGAACCGAAAAGCTTTCCGTTTTGTCCGGCTTTTGCAGTGATGTGGATTGTTTTTCCGGAAATTTTTTCGGCAGCGGCTTTCGCAGCAGCGGTTTCGGTGTCAATTCTGTATTTTTCTGCCTGTTGCTTATTTTTAAACTCGGACATTGCCTGTGCATTGGCTTCGGCCGCAAGTCCTTTCGGGAAAAGGAAGTTTCTTGCGTATCCGTCGGATGCATTGACAAGTTCGCCTTTCTTTCCGAGTCCTTTAACGTCTTGTTTTAAAATGACTTTCATTTTTTTACCTCCGTTGTATCTTTTATATATTTATCAATTGCTTTTTTGAGCCTTTCGGTTGCGTCCTCAATTGTAAGATCGGGAAGCTGGCAAGCAGACATTGTCTGGTGACCTCCGCCGCCGAGAAGTTCCATTATAAGCTGAACATTTACTTCGCCATATGAACGCGCAGAAATATTGATTGTTCCGGGTGTTTCAAATAATACGAACGACGCTTTGATTCCTTCAACGTTCAGCATTTCATCAGCCGCCTGCGAAGTTATCAGACGAATATTTTTGCTTTTGAAATCAGCAAACGAGACTGCGTAATACTGCTTATAAATCTGTGAGTTGTCGATAATGGCGTTTCTGCGGTGGAAAACATCCATATCGTTTGCAAAAAGCTTTTTCACTTCAAGCGTACTTGCCGACCTTGAGCGAAGATATGCCGCCGCTTCAAAC
>DKDD01000125.1:11055-11678 GCA_002451715.1 Ruminococcaceae bacterium UBA6857
GAAGTTCCTTGTGTCAAGCGAAATTCCCGCAAGAAGAGCTTCGGCGGTAATTTTATCAATAAACGGTGAAGAATCAATATATTCGCATATTTCGGAAATCATTTCGCAAGCAGAAGAAGCTGTTGGAACATGATAGAACATAACAGTGTTTTCAATAAAACCTACCGATTTTCTATGATGATCAATAACCATGATTTTGTTTGCTTTTTCAACAAGTTCAGGTGCTTCGCAAAAATCCTTCTTATGTGTATCGACAACAACCAAAAGTGTGTTGTTCCCCAAAAGTGCTTTTGCTTTTTCGGGCTTTACAAGAATTTCGCTCGGATATTTTTCGCAAAAGGCCGAAACAAGCGGCGAAGCGAGCGTTGTGTCGGTATTAATTACAATGTTTGCATTTTTTGAAAAGTGTGAAGCAATTGCATACATTCCGACCGCGCCGCCGAATGAATCAAAGTCCGAAAAACGGTGACCCATGATGAGAACGTTGTCGCTGTCTGAAATGATTGAAGCAATTGAACGCGAAATTAGTCTTGTTTTAACTTTGTTGCGCTTTTCAAAGCCTGCAGAAACGCCGCCGAAAAATTTATACTGTGCGTCATGGCGGATTGCAACCTGGTCACCGC
>DKDD01000093.1:0-154 GCA_002451715.1 Ruminococcaceae bacterium UBA6857
TTGCGCCGGAACGAACGGAAACAAGAAGCGGATTTTCCTTGTCACCGAACTTTTTGCCGGTTGTTTCTTCAAGAATGTCAATGTTCTTCATGATTTCGGCGCTGATCTCGTCGTTGATCTGTCTGCCGTCTTCATAATACTGAGTGCAGGCTTC
>DKDD01000093.1:232-17048 GCA_002451715.1 Ruminococcaceae bacterium UBA6857
GGTCATCTCTGCAAGGTTTGCGCCCTTACCGCCAAGGAGCTCGCGCATGTTAGCGTTACCTTCCTTGAACTGGTATACATATTTTTTGCTCATCGGAATCATCCTCCTGTAAAAATAATTAACAAACATAGTCTTGACAGCAAAAAGCGCAGAAAACCACACTTTTCACTATTCAAAAAATTTTAGCAAATTTTCAAACTAAAATCTATTGATTTTTTATATATAGATTGGGCCGGAATTTTGTAAATTTTGTAAAAATTTGCACAACTTGCGCCAATTTATTACCACAAGCACAAATTAAGGAAAAAAACAAGTCTTGTTTTTATTCTGTTTTTGGTGTATTAAATATATAGGACATTTGCCGGCGTCTGTCTTTCATTATATAAAATGTGAAAGGAATATCTGCGTTAATTTCGCAGACAGAAAATTGTTTATGGAAAACAACACAAGCATGACAGCCCTTGTTTCGCTTTTTTCGCGTGCTTACCACACAAAGCGGAGTGTTTCATCGGTTTACTGCGATGAACTTGCCGAAAAGCTTATGACAAAAGAGGAATATGAAACCGTTGCTTTTTCAATGAAAAACGGTGCGGCGTTCTTTTTTCCGAACTTTGACGGTACGCCCGATGAGGCACTTGATAAAATCGTCAATACGCGTCTTGCCCCGGCGGTTGTTGCGCGCGCCGCGTTTTGTCTTGACGCGCTCAAAAATTCCGTTATGCTCGGCGCAAAGCAGCTTCTTCTGCTCGGTTCGGGTTATGATTCAATGCCTTATCGCGAAGAGTTTCGGGGAAAGCTGAAAGCGTTTGAACTTGACCGAAAAGAAATGACCGAAGATAAACTAATGCGCCTTGAAAGGGCGAATATCGCTCACGACCACGTTTCGTTTGTTCCGTGCGACCTTTCGGCGGAATTTGAAAGCGGGCTTTTTTCCGCAGGGTTCAAAAAAGACGAACGCTGTTTTGTGAGTATGCTCGGACTTTGCCATTATCTTGATGAAAGTGCGTTCTCGTCGCTTCTTGAAAAACTTTCCGCTCTTTTGTGCGAGGGGTGCGACGTTGTTTTTGATTATCCGCTCAAAACCTTTGACGAAAATCCGACCGTAACGGAAAAACTTGCCCTCGGAGCAGGGGAGACGATGAAAACGAAGTATTCGTATCCCGAACTTGAAAAGCTTTTGTCCGAACACGGTTTCAAAATTTATGAACACCTTGCAAAGGACGAAATCGACGAACGCTTTTTTGTGCCGCACAACGCTTTCACAAGCGAAACGGGACTTATGTCGTCGCCGGGTGATTTTGCGCTTTGCCACGCGGTTAAAAAATGAAGTATCGTTAAGGCAGATTAAGCACTGCCTTTTGGTGAAACGTGAAAAACCGACCTTCCTTTTGTCAGCTTTTCGGTCTGACTTTTGAAAGGTCGGTTCATTCTTTTTGTTTTTATTCTTGCTGTTCTTTTATTATTGCGTCGGCAACGCGTTTTGCGCTGTTGCAGTCAAGAAAGTCAAAGTTTTTGTTCCTGAATTTTTCATTTTTTTCTTTGTCGAATTCTGCGCGAAGAAGTTCAACAACTTCTTCGGTTGTTTTTGCAATTTCGCCCGGAAGTTCGGTTTTGTAATCAAAACAGAAGTTTCGTTCCGACGTATATTTTTCTTCGTCATAAGCAAAGAAAACCGTCTTTTTTGAAAGGAGTGAGAAGTCCATGCAGATTGAAGAGTAGTCCGTTATCAAGACGTCGCAAGCCAAAACAAGCTCGCGAACATCGCCGTAATCGGTTACATCCGTGACAAAGGGCGGCATTTTAATGCTTTCGTGAACCTGCGGATGAAGTTTTACGAAAAGCGCGTATTCTTCGCCGAACTCTTTTTGAAAAAGATCAAAATCAAAGTGAGAAAGAAGCGTTTCGTTTTCTTCCTTTGTACCTCTGAACGTCGGGGCGTAAAGAACGATTTGCCGATTCTTTGAAGTGGGATAAAGCGTTTCGATTTTTTTGCGCGAATTTTCGGCGTTTTCTTTTTTTAATAAAAAGTCCGCTCTCGGCGCGCCGAGCGGGAGCACCTGCTCTTCTTTCACTCCGAACGCTTCTGCATAAACCGGTGCAACGGCTTTTGAAGAGCAGACAACAAAGTTCAGTTTTTTGTCGCCGGCAAGTTCGTTTTTGCGCACCGCTTCGGGCTGCTCGATTGAAAGGCCGAAGCGTTTGAATGCACCCTCCGCGTGCCAAAGCTGAGTGACAACGGCGTCTTTTTTGAAATTAAGAAACGCCATCGGCATAAAGTTGTCGTTGAGAAAAACATATTTTGACGATGCCAAAAGACGGCTTTTATGAAAGAAAAAGCCGAAAACGCGGCCGATGTTTTTGAAGCTTGCGTCAAGGTCTCGGCGCGTTATCAAAACGCAGTCGAATCCGCGTTTTTTAAATTCGCGCATAACTTCGCCGAGACTGTCGTTGAAGTTTTCGTTGTGCATTGAAATGAATGCCGCGCGGTTTTCTTTGAGCGGAAAAAGCCGCGCTGCAATATTGAACAAAAACGCATAAAAGCGATATAAAAAACTTTTCATGTGTATACCTTACCAGATTTTGATTCCCCACTTGAGAAAATATGAAATGATTGAATGAATGTGAATTGCAAGAAGTTTTTTGTTCCTTTTGCTTCCGCGTTCCCAAAGGTGAGTAACTTCGGCCATCGGATAAAAAAGAGCTTTGTATTTTCTGCTTTCGCTGACTCTTCTTGCAATGTCGCAGTCTTCAAGATACATAAAGAAACGTTCGTCAAAACCGCCGAGTTCTTTGAACGCTTCTGTTCTAAAGAACATGAAACAGCCCGTGGCGTTCGAAATTTCGGCAACCTCGTTGTCCGGAACATCGAGCATGCAGTATTCAATCATCGTTTTTGAGGGAATGTCGCCTTTGTGGAACCAATGAGAACCGAGATAGCGGAAGGTCGGGTTGCGTTTTCCGAGCTGCTGAATTCTTCCGTCGTCAAATTTAATCTGCGGCGAAAGAAGACCGATGTTTTCGTGCTCGTCAGCATAGTCGCAGAGTTTTAAAATTGCGTTATCCTTGAGAATAATGTCGGGGTTGACAACAATGTGGTATTTTGATTTGAGTTTCGGAATGACTTTGTTGTGTGCCGCGCCGAAACCGAGGTTTGTTCGGTTTTCGATTACGGTGACTTCGGGAAAATGCGCGCGGATGAATTCCGGCGTTCTGTCGGTTGAGGCGTTATCAACAACAAAAAAATCAAGCTTGACGCCTTTTGTCTCTTCAAGAATACTGCTGATTGTTCTTTCGATAATATCTCTGCTGTTGTAAGTCACAATGCAGACCGAAACGGTGTAATCTTTCATGTTTTTCTCCCCTTAAATTTATCTGTTGAAAACTATGCGTGCAAAAAGGCGCTTGAGAAGATATCTTCGCCATTGAAGCTTTTGGCGGAACGAGGTTTCTCCGCCCGTGACATTGTTGCCGTGAATGCGGTAATACCTGAGCGGTGCGTCGATAAATTCAACCTTGCCGTATTTTTCACCCATGAGTCCAATCCATTGGTCATGCATGGGAACATAGCGCGGAATCGGCATGATTTTTTTGAGCAGCGTTCTGTCGAACGCCATGCAGCAACCCATGTAGGAATTTTTGACAATGTTTCTCAAAAAGCCTTTTTTGCTGCCTCTTTTTTGAAAGAAAGAGTAATCTGTAATGTTGAGGTTTTCATCGGTGACATAAGCGTTGTGAAGAACAAGCGTTGCGCCGCGGTCGAAAGCTTCGGTAACTCTTGCAACTTTATCCGGAAGCCAAACGTCGTCCTGGTCGCAAAGAAAGATTTTGTCGCCCTTGCAGTAGCGTATTGCATTGACAAAGTTTTGAACAACGCCGCGTCCTTTGCCTTCAACATAGACAATTCGCGGATCTTTTGCCATGAGGGCGCGAACTATTTTTTCCGTCGGACCGCCGGGCTTGTCGTCGGAAACGATGATTTCATCACCGGCGGAAAGCTGAGGAAGAATCGAAAGAAGCTGTTCTTCAATATATTTTTCGCCTTTATAGGCAGCAAGTGCAACTGAAATCATCAACGGTCACCTCAAAAAGAATA
This sequence comes from Ruminococcaceae bacterium UBA6857, assembly GCA_002451715.1. Taxonomy (GTDB): domain Bacteria; phylum Bacillota; class Clostridia; order Oscillospirales; family Acutalibacteraceae; genus UBA6857. The sequence continues at coordinate 4,326 of DKDD01000093.1, forward strand.
AACTGTGTTATACAGTATAACACTTATCGAAAGATTTTACAACGGTTGATTTTTTGAAAGGGGGAAAAGAGCGACTTTTGAGGGGCGAAAACAAAATTTTGAAAAGCACCGCGAAAAAAATTGAAAAAACTCTTGACAAAAGGAAGAGAATGTTATATATTATACGAGTCGTCGATACGGCAAACGCGGCGGCACAAAAAAAGCTATTTGGGAGCATAGCTCAGCTGGGAGAGCATCTGCCTTACAAGCAGAGGGTCACAGGTTCGAGCCCTGTTGTTCCCACCAAATGGCCCGGTAGTTCAGTTGGTTAGAACGCTAGCCTGTCACGCTAGAGGTCGACGGTTCGAGCCCGTTCCGGGTCGCCATTTTTTTGTTTGCCTCTGTAGCTCAGTTGGTAGAGCAGCGGACTGAAAATCCGCGTGTCGCTGGTTCGATTCCGGCCGGAGGCACCAAATCTGCGGATGTAGCTCATCTGGTAGAGCGCCACCTTGCCAAGGTGGAGGTAGCGGGTTCGAGCCCCGTCATCCGCTCCAAATTTTATATGGTACCATGGCCAAGTGGTAAGGCAAAGGTCTGCAAAACCTTCACTCCCCGGTTCAAATCCGGGTGGTACCTCCATGATTACAGGTCAATATGACAAGCCTGTGTGAAAACCCTTGAGAAATCAAGGGTTTTCGTCATTTTTAAGGGCAAAAATCGGTGTGTAATTCAGGAACAAGCATTTGCCCATTTTTCTGAACAGCAGGGATTTGAACCGACAACAATTAAATACATACATAAATTCAGACCGAATTTTTAAGATTACAGCTTAAATCTTCGGTCTTTTTTTGTTGATCAAATGAAGCCGTTACATAGCCGCAGGAATAAAACTCTGCGGCATATTTCATTTCAAGGAGGACAGAAATGTGTATAAGTCAGGCTTCACCTAGCGAACAGTTCCGCTCGACAAATTAACTTCAATTGCGGAGGTAAAGTTTTGAGCAAAAATGAAAACGATAATGTGACGGCAATCCCTTTATCTCAAATCACAGATTTTCCCGACCATCCGTATCAAGTCCGTGATGATGACAGTATGAATGAGCTTGTTGAAAGTATCAAGGAACGGGGCTTGATTCAGCCTATTCTTGTTCGCCCTGTTGAAAACGGTAGGTATGAAATGGTGTCGGGTCACAGGAGAAAAAGAGCTTTTGAACTTGCAGGCATAGATAAAATTCCCGCAAGAGTGAAAGAACTTTCAAGAGACGAAGCGATACTTGCAATGGTGGACTCAAATCTTCAACGAGAAGTGATTTTACCGAGTGAAAAGGCGAAAGCATACAAAATGAGATTGGAAGCAATGAAAAGACAGGGACAGCGGACGGATTTAACTTCTGTGCCATTGGCACAGAAGTTGTCAGGCAAAACGTCAAGAGAACTTTTAGGAGAACAAGTTGGTGAAAGTCAAGATCAAATTCGCCGATATATCCGCCTTAACAATCTCATTCCTCAAATTCTTGATCTTGTAGACGAAGGCAAGATCGCTATGCGTCCTGCGGTTGAAATCTCGTTTCTTCCCGAAGAAGCTCAGAAAAATTTGCATGAAGCGATTCAGTATACGGATTGCACACCGTCACATGATCAAACCATACGCATGAGAAAAGCCCTGAACGACGGCAGATTGACAAAGGAAGTTGTTGATACGATTATGGACGAAGAAAAGCCTAATCAAAAGATAAAATCGCCGTTTAGGGATAATCGTATCGAAAAACTTATTCCAAAGTCTGTACCTGCCGAAAAACAGTGCGATTATGTTCTCAAAGCGCTGGAATTCTATAACAGATACAGACAAAAAAAGAAAGAGCAGGCACGGTAAAAAATGCTTGCTCTTTTTTCATTCAGATTGGAGGCAAAATAATGAATATTTTGGTAAATACAGTGTTTTTTACGGCAGGAAGAGCGATTGCGTTCAATGTTCTTCTTCCTGCATGGTACGCCGTTATGAAAATTATCGGCGTGTAATTTTTTAATGAAAGGATCTAAATATTATGCAGATTAAAGCAGAAATCAAACAGCTTCTCGACGGGAGCAAAAATACCAAGGCGTACGCCGATGTTGTGCTTGACGGTGTTTTCGTTATTCATAACGTAGGCGTTGTTGTCAGAGACGATAAACGTTTCATTTCAATGCCAAACAAAGGATGGAAAAACAAAAACGGCGAAGAAAGACGCAGAGATGTTTGCCACCCCATTTCAAACGAAATACGCATTCAGATGCAAAAAGCAGTTTTCGCCGCATATGACGAAGCTGTATCAAATCAGTAATTTTTCGGAGGTAAGTAAAATGGATAAAATCAAATCTCTCTTTTCAAAAGGTGTAAACAAAATCAAAAATGCTTTTTCATACGCTGAAACGGCGGTAAATGTAAGAGCACATCAGGTTCTTGACGGTACAAGAGCAGAAGCCTATGTCGATACAGGAGTCAAAATCCTTATCGCCGTTGTTATCGGTGCGCTTCTTCTCGGACTTCTCTACACGCTGTTCAACACAACCATTATGCCGAAAGTGACCCAAAAGGTCGAAGGACTTTTTAACTACGCAGGATAAAACACATTAACCGAAACGGGCGGAGAATGAAAGAATTCTCCGCCCTTTAAAGGATGGATTGTATGACAGAACAAACAGTTATTAAAATCATATATTCCCTTGTTTCTTTGTATTTATTGACTTCCGCCATGGCAATAGTCATAACTGCGTTTGTTTCAAAACAAGTTATCAAACGAACACCGAACTACGGCAAAGAGAAGAAAATAAACAAGTGGTACATCGTTATAGCTTCGGCAATATCTTTCCTGTTGCTTTTGCGTTTTGGCTTGGAATTGCCGTTTATCAAAGGCACGGCACTTCTGCTCATTTTCCTTTATGCGGCAGTAAGCGATATTCAAACAAGACATCTTTCCGATAGCATATCGGTAATGGTACTTCTTGTCGGACTGATTGATGTGAGTGTCGAAGGGATACTTGTAAATCTCGTGTCTGCTCTGACTGTCTTTCTCTTTATGTTCGGATGCGCTGTGCTTTCAAGGAACAAAATCGGCGGAGCAGATGTTAAGTTTATTACGGCCAATACTTTTGTTTTAGGATTTAGTAAAGGTGTGTTTGGACTTGCAATAGGCTTAATTCTTTCCGTTATCGGCACAGCAGTGCGAAACAAGGTATCAAAAATAAACGACAAAACCCTGCCAATGATTCCGTATCTGAGTGCAGGATTTCTAATATCATTCTTCGTTTAAAGGAGGAATTCATTACATGAAAAACAGAACAGCAATAGGTATTGTTTGTATCATTTTAGCCGTAGCGATTACTTTCGGCGTATCCCCGATGATAAACAAAATGACAGAAGGTAAAACGCAGGTTGTAGTGCTTTCAAAAGATATTGCCAAAGGCGCAAGAATTGCAGATGGTGATTTAACAATAGTAGAGCTTTCCAAAAACGGTATACCCGATAAAGCGGTCAAGGACAAAAAAGATATCGTCGGCAAATATGCAAACTCGGATTTATATAAAGGTGATATTGCCACGGCGGTAAAGTTTTCAGACAACGCAAACTCATCGGATAACATTCTCTCATCACTCGGAAAAGATAAGGTTGCTATGAGTATCACAATTTCATCGTTTGCAGGCGGTCTTTCCAGTAAGCTTCAAAACGGAGATATTGTAAGTATATGCGTTACCGATAAGGAAAACAAAACGGTTGTCCCGCCTTCGCTCAAATATGTAAAAGTTATCACAACCACAACATCCGGCGGCGTTGATGAAAACGAGGTTGAGCCGAACGAGGACGGCAGCTTTGATTTGCCTACTACTATTACGATTCTTGTGTCTGTCGAACAGGCAACAGAGCTTGCAGGCTATGAGAAAAATGCGTCCATGCACGTGGCGCTGGTATACAGAGGCGATGAAAAGACGGCAAATAAATATATCTCTGTACAGGACAAATACCTTAAAGATAATCACGGAGGAAAAACAGATGGCTAAGCTTATCGCCGTTTACGGCTCACCCGGAAGCGGGAAAACAACAATAGCTTTGAAGCTTGCAATGTCGGCATATCTCCAAACAAAGGACGAATCTGTAGTTTTCCTTTCACCCGATTTGACAGCGCCGAGTATGGCTCTGCTTTTCCCGAATTATCACCCCGATGAAATATGCTCGCTAAGTACTGTACTTGATAATACAGAGATTTCATCTGAAAATATCCTCAAAAATGCGGTAACTGTTAAAACAATGAAAAACTTTTGCTGCCTTGGGTTTAAGGCCGGAGAAAACAAATATAGCTTTCCTGCTCCGACGGCGGAGAAGATAAACACTCTTTTTGATGTTTTAGGCGATAGCTTTGACTATGTTTTCGTTGATTGCTCAAGCGATGAAATATCAAAGAAAGCTTTGATAAAAGCGAATAAGGTGATCCGTGTTATCTCACCCGACGTCAAAGGCATGACATGGTATTCGAGTAATAAACATACCGACAGAACGGAAAATGAAGATCTATTCAATGTGGTTAACATAACGGAAAAGGAACTCTTTTTGCCGACAGAAGAAGTATGTACAAAGCTTCACTCGGTCGCGGCGGTTTTACCATACTCAAGAGCTGTCAGACAGCAGATGCTTGATGGCAGAATGTATGAGAGACTGAGTGATAAAAAGTACAATAAAAAGATGCTAAGCATTGTGAATAAAATACTGTAACGGGAGGTGATCCCAAATGAATATTGAATTTGTGCCGCTTTTAAATTCGGTTCAGCAATATATATCAGGCAGGTATTCTGCGGCGCTGACCGAAGAAGATAAACAAAATCAGTTGCGGTCATATATTGAAAAGTATCTGCGAGATACGGAATATACTGTTGAAAAGCTTTCTATGGCACAATTGACTGATAAGCTGTACTCTGAAATGGCTGAATATTCCGTTCTCACACCGTTTTTGGGCAAAGACAATATCGAAGAAATCAATGTCAATGCTTGGAACGATATAGCGGTGACATATACAAACGGTAAAATCGTTAAACTTAAAGAGCACTTCTTTTCTCCGGCTCATGCCGTGGACATTGTAAAAAGACTTCTTCATCACAGCGGTATGATTATTGACAACGCTTCGCCCATGTCACAGGGACATCTGCCGAATAATACAAGAATTACGGCTTTGAAAGCGCCGATTGTTGACGAAGAAGCGGGCATAAGTGTTTCGATAAGACTTTTGCACCCGTCAAAGGTGAACAAGGAGCAGATAATCAAATCGGGAAACGCCACTCAGAAGATGATAGATTTCCTTTGTATGTGTATGCGATACGGTGTGTCAACTGTTGTGGCGGGTGCAACATCAAGCGGTAAAACAACACTGCTCAATGCACTTTTAAGTACGATACCCGATAACAAACGAGTGTTTACGATAGAGAGCGGTTCAAGAGAATTGTCGCTCGTACGAAAAAAAGGCAAGAAAATCGTAAACAATGTTGTGCATACGCTGTCAAGACCGTCAGACAATGAAGCTTTTGACATTACACAGGAGGACTTGGTAGTAGCGTCACTTCGTTTTAATCCCGACATTGTATGCGTTGGAGAAATGCGTGACGTTGAATGTTATTCTGCCGTTGAAGCGAGCCTGACAGGTCATACGGTAGTATCAACCGTTCATGCCTTTGCCGCTGATTCGGCACATATGAGGATAGCGCTTCTTTGTCAGAAACGGTTCCCGATTGACTTCAAAACCTCTCTTATGCAGGCGGGTCAGGCGTTTCCGATTGTCGTATACACTCATAAACTTGAAAACAATGAACGAAAAATTATGGATATATCAGAGTGTGAGATTCTGCCAAACGGTGACAGAAAATATCACACTCTTTTTCGTTATCATATATCAAAAAATGAACGGATAAACGGTAAGTTTGTTGTCGAGGGGTACTTTGAGCAGCCCGAATTTATCTCCGCAAATCTTCAAAGAAAGCTTTTACAGTTCGGTGTACCGCAGAATGAGCTTGCCGAGTTTTTAGGGGGTGATTACGCTTGATACTGAATTTAATTTCCTCACTGCTTTTGATTGTTTCCGTTGTTTGCTTTCTGAACCTTACTCCGAAACAAATATCCGATGACTTACTCTTGTTGACAACTAAAAAAGAAAGTATACGGGACAGAGTTCACAGATTAAGGTCGGGTAAAAAGAAAAAAAGCCTCGGTGCAAGGCTCATATATATGAAAGACGCACTGACAGCTATGGGAAGAGGAAACAAGTTCGCTTTTATCATTTGTTCGAGCCTTTGCCTTTTTGCCGTTGGCTGTATCGTAGCGATACTCATTAACAATGTCTTTCTTGTGCCTGTGTTCGCTGTTGCTTTTGCTGTCATACCGTTTGTATATGTCCGAAACAGTTTGAGTCATTATGACAAGCACATAAAAGACGAACTTGAAACAACACTTTCTGTTATCTCAACCTCATATATGAGAAACGACGATATTATCGCTTCAGTTAAGGAAAATCTTGCGTACATCAAGCCGCCTTTAAGAGAACATTTTTCCGCCTTTATCGGTGACGCAACACTCATTTCAAATACGAAACAGGCATTAAAAAATCTGAGAGGAAAAGTTGATGATGAAATCTTTAAGGAATGGTGCGACGCTCTTTTGCAGTGTCAGGAGGACAGCACCTTAAAGGATAATCTACAGCCGATTGTCGCAAAGCTTACCGATGTGAGAATTGTAAACAGTGAACTTGACACTATGATGTCGGCGGTGAGGACAGAGTATTACACAATGGTCGGTCTTGTAGTAGGTAACATACCTCTTCTTTACGTTCTGAACAAAGATTGGTTTCATACTTTGATGTTTGAAACACCGGGTAAAATTACTCTCGGCGTATGCGGCGTTGTGATACTTGTAACATATCTGTTTATGTTGAAGTTCACAAGACCTGTTGAGTACAAGGGTTAGGAGGTGCAAAGTAATGATATTAAGTGTTATCATAGGTGTTCTATGTGCTGTGGGACTGTATTTTATTTTTGCAGATGTGTTTAAGTTGCCGTATGTTCGTACATCAAAGGCGGTCAATAACCTGTCGAAATCACAAAGAGAGAAAACAAGCAGTCTTGATGTCTGGCTCGGAAGTTTTGCAGCGTTCATTGCAAAGCACCTGCCTATGAATGAGTTTAAAAGGCAGGAGCTTGAAACAGATCTTCGCACGGCGCAGATGGATATATCTCCTGAGATGTACAAGGCAAATGCAATCGTTAAATCTTTGCTCATCGGTGTTTTTGCCGTGCCGATGTTTTTCATTTTCCCAATACTTTCACCGGTTGTTCTTTTCCTTTCGTTCATACTTTACAGAATAAATGTTAAAAGCGTCAGTATGAGAATCAAAGCGAAAAGAGAAAGAATCGAAAACGATTTGCCGAGACTTGTTGCAACAATTGAAAAGAAGCTTAAATACCAAAGAAATATTCTTGATATTATTAAAGATTTTTCTAAAAATGCTGGCCCGGAATTGAAGCATGAGCTTGAAATTACTGCCGCCGATATGCAGTCGGGCAATGAAGAAGCGGCTGTCACAAGACTTGAAGCGAGGGTTGGTTCAAGTCAGATGTCCGATGTTTGCCGCGGGTTCATTACACTTATTCACGGCGATACAGCTCCCGTTTATTGGGCAAGCCTTAAAATGAAGTTTTCGGACATTCAAAGACAGCGCTTAAGGCTCGAAGCGCAGAAGATACCGAAAAAGGTCAAAAGGCTTTCTATGTGTCTGCTTGTCTGCTTTATGCTTATCTACGTTGTGGTAATCGTGTCACAGATAATGGGTTCTGTCGGCGTTATGTTCGGTTAAGGAGGGAGCGTAAATGAAAAAAATATTAAACAAAAAAGGCGAAGGATATATTGATATCTGCGTAGGCATCATTGCATTGCTTTCCGTGCTTGTATTAACATTAAATATTTATTCCTTTTTAACGCTGAAGCAGGATCTTGATGAAATCTCCGAACAACTCATAGAAACAGCAACCTATTCGGGTTGTTTCGGTGATGAGTTTAATGATAGGGCGAGTCAGTTAAAAGCGCAGTTCTTTGACTTTGATGTTGAAGCAACTGCAAACAGCTACTACAATGCCGCACATAAAAAAGTACAGCTCGGAAACACAATGAAAGTTGTTGTAAAATGCAGAACAAAGCTGGTTGGCGTGGGAGTTGTAAGTATTCCCGTCACCTGCACAAGCACACGAAGCGGCGTATCGGAAAGATATTGGAAAGGTTAAATGATATGAAAGCTATTAAAAATACCCGTGGAGAGATTTATGTTATGGTTTGCGTACTTGTCCTTATCGTTATGACCGTCTTTTCCGTTATCTTTACCTACGCTTCGGTAATTACGACTGTAAAAATACAAAAGACAAATACGCAGATCGTTTTCGACAGCTTTGTTGCGAACAATTCCATCATCATTTTTAACAATATCAAGCAGGGCAAAAATGCCACAGACGGCATCAACACCGCACCTTTTTACACTTCGCTTAAACAGTTTTGCACATTGGACGAAAGAAACGGAAAACTGTATAGTATGGATACAGATGAAACAGAAAAGTTCAGCTTGACGATTCCCGATATCGGATTTATTGAGGATGAAAAGTTAGAGCTTTATGTTTCATTTATCATGTATGTGCCGATACGCTTTGCAGGACAAACGGTTACAACAGCAAAAGTTCCTGTAAGGATAACTTCGGCGCTGACGAGTAAAAAATAGGGAAGCACTGATTAAATCTAATGTCCGAATTGTTTAAAGGCGGGTATTAGGATTTGATCAGAGATTCCCAAAGAATAGGAGGAAAAATCAATGAAACACACAAAGAAAATGATCAGTCTTGCACTTTGCATTTTAATGCTCAGCACGGTGTTTACCGCTTGCAGAAAGGACAATGAGGCTGAAACAACGAAAGAATCAACAAAAGAAACCGTTACAATTGAAGATCCGGTAATTAAAACTTCGGATAAAAAGGAAACAACAACCTCAAAGAAAACGGTAACAACTACGAAAGAGACTGTTGCCGCAACAAAAAGAGTTGAAACCACGACAGAAAAACAATCGGTAACTACGAGAGCTACGACTTATCCGAGCACAACAAGAAAACCTGAACAAACGACTCAGAAGCGTGAAACTACCACCCCAAAGCAGGAAGCTGAAACCACAAAGAAAACAGAGCCGGTTACTAAAAGGGCTGTTACAACAAGGCACGAAACTACCAATCCAAAGCCATATTCCTGCGGCAGTAAAAATCATCACTGTACAACAAAGGAAGAACATACATTCATTGTTTCCCTTGAAAACAAGGGCTGTCCGACTTGCGGTTCGCATTCGTGCAGAAGTTTTTATGCCCTTGATGAATGGGGGCAACCTTGCTATGACATTGCCAAATGTCCGAAGTATTCAGAGAAAAAAGACCCGAATATTTACTGCGAGTATTGCGGAAAGAAAAGCGGACTCGGCGGTAACGGCACTTGCGTGAGGTTTACCGTTGATACGAAGTGTCCGGAATGCGGAAAATCGGTTAAGGCGAAAACCTGTCATTCGCACTGATTTGCAAATTTTTACCTGATAAATTGCTTGCAAATCGCTTGCTATCGTGTTATACTATTTACGAAAGAGGTGATTTGTATGGCGAGAACTTCAAACGTTTTTGCTCGTGTAGAACCTGAAGTAAATGAAGAAGCCGAAAAGGTATTGGATCAATTAGGTATTCCGATGTCAAATGCCGTGGGCATGTTTTTAAGACAGGTTGTTTTGCAAAACGGTATTCCTTTTGATGTTAAATTGCCGAAAAAAGCTCCGCTTGCATACGGTTCGTTATCAAAAGAAGAATTTGACGCCGAAATGGAGAAAGGAATGGCGGACTTGAAAGCAGGCAGAGTGTTAAGCGCGGACGAAGCTGACGAACACTTCCGCCGAAAATACGGCATATGATTTTTGATGTTAAATATACCGAAAGAGCGATTTGTGATCTTGACAGTATCTACGAATATATTTCCGATGAATTTTCTGCACCTAAAACTGCTGAATCAATCATTAATTTAATCAGAGCGGCAATCAAAAAACTGAATGAAATGCCTAGGCTGAAGAGATTCGAACTCAATGCGGTTTTTTAAGGCAAATTTCCGCCGATACTGCGTTAAAAAACCTCGCAATGCGTCAGCATTACTCACTTTTTTGCCTTGTCTCGACAAAAATTTGCTCTTAAAAAACTGCTTCGCACCTGAAGGGCTTGTTTTTTCGTGCAGTGTGGTGCTTCTTTGGCGAAGCCATACTGACGTATAGCGAGACAAAAAGTGCCGCAATGTGCGGGAAGACAAGTTCTCCAGGCACATTGAGTTTGATTCTCTTCAGCCTAAACGGTTCAATCTATGCGACGATGAACCGTGGCACAGTAAGGGAATACGCTGCTTTAATGTGAAAAACTACATGGTATTTTATCTTCCGAACGAATCCGACAAAACGGTAACAATTCTCAGTGTGATGTATGGCGGAAGAAATATACAGGAGCAATTAAAAGAAATAGAAATATGACAGAATAGTTTTGAAGCTCGGCTGAAAAGCCGAGCTTTTAATATATTTTAGGAAAGGAATGAAAATATATGAGGCATAAAAAGATGTTGGCTGCATTGTTGGTTCTTTTATCCGTATTGACTGTATTCTCGTTTGCCGCTTCAGCCTTGTCATGGGACGGAAGTTCGGCGGGCGGCAGTACCAATGCAGTAAACGGCAGTGCAACGGGATATGTTATCCGTGCGACAAACGATTCCAACTGTGTAGTCGGTTATCGGTTTTCAGTTGTCAATTCATCGGGCGGTATGAAAGTCAACAAGGTAATTGACGTTTTCAGAAATACAAGCAACGGCAATAACGCCTATTCCACCTCCGCTAAATTTTCGGTTAAATACAATAAAAAGCAGCTGATTGCAAACAAAAACGCAAAGCTTACCACAACATTGAACACAACAAACTGCATTAAGGAAAGCGCAATTGGATTTGCTACGGCTTTGCCCAATCCGTCGGGTGTCGAGACATGGCAGGCATACGAAGCAAATATTAACAAGGTTTTGTCAAAGCTCGGTGTCGGCACAACATCCAATATGGTATACGGTGATAAGGTTATCATTGAACCTTTGTTTGACATTTGTCTTGCGGGAGAATATCAGGCATTGACCGTATCGGAAATCGCCTATTGCGGACGAAGTGTTAAGGGTGGTTCATCCGACGGCGGCAAAAGTAACGGTACTTCTTCAACTTGGGGATTTATCTCAAACTACACAAACCGTATATGGCCGAACAAGCTTTATACGCCCGACGGTCAAGGTTTGTGGACATCTGCCTCAACTATTGCAAGCTCAACTAAGGCGACTTTTAATACAATTCTCACAAAAGGCTACGGTGCAGGCATTGCGTACAATGAAACGGCAAATCTCACTTATACCATTAAGTTCAATGGTAACGGCAGTACGAGCGGTTCAACCGCTTCTATGTCCATGGTAAAAGATGTATCTAAAAATCTGACGGCTAACGGTTTTACAAGAACGGGATATACCTTTAAAAACTGGAACAAGAAGACCGACGGCAGCGGTACAAGCTACAAGAACAAGCAGAGCGTTAAGAACTTAACCAGTACACAGGGAGCGACCGTTAATCTTTATGCGCAGTGGAAGCCTAACACTTATACAATTAGCTTTAACGGTAACGGCAAGACCGGCGGCAGTACTGCGTCCATGTCAATGACCTATGATACCGCAAAAAACCTTACCGCAAACGGTTTTACCAAAACGGGATATTCTTTCAGTGGCTGGAATACCAAGTCGAACGGCAGCGGTACAAGCTACAAGAACAAGCAAAGCGTTAAAAATCTGACGTCTGCAAACGGTGCAACAATTACGCTTTATGCAAAGTGGACGCCTAATAAGTATACCGTTTCATATAACGCGAACGGCGGCAGCGGAGCACCTGCTGTTCAAACCAAAAGCTATGGTGTTGACTTGACTTTATCATCAACCAAACCAACAAGAACAGGCTACACCTTTGTCAAGTGGAACACAAAAGCAGACGGCACAGGTACAAATTACAACAGCGGTGCTAAATATACAAGCAATGCAAACCTGACCTTGTATGCGGTCTGGACACCGAATAAGTATACCGTCACATACAATGCGAACGGGGGTTCGGGTGCTCCCGGCAATCAAACGAAAACTTATGGAGTAGCGTTGACACTTTCATCAACCAAGCCGACAAGAACGGGTTACACTTTCAGTAAGTGGAATACCAAATCGGACGGTACAGGTACAAATTACAACAGCGGTGCTAAATATACAAGCAATGCAAACCTGACATTGTATGCGGTTTGGACACCGAATAAGTATACCGTCAAATACAATGCAAATGGCGGCTCGGGTGCTCCCGGTAATCAGACCAAAACTTACGGAGTGGCGCTGACGCTTTCTTCAACCAAGCCGACAAGAACGGGTTACACTTTCAGTAAGTGGAACACCAAAGCGGACGGTACAGGTACAAATTACAACAGCGGTGCTAAGTATACAGGCAATGCAAACCTGACCTTGTATGCGGTTTGGACACCAATCACTTATACAGTCACATACAATGCAAACGGAGGTTCAGGTGCACCCGGAAATCAGACGAAAACTTACGGAGTTGCGTTGACACTTTCTTCAACCAA
>DKDD01000099.1 GCA_002451715.1 Ruminococcaceae bacterium UBA6857
AACCGTCGGGAGATATATAGTCCTTAAAGGACTGACCTTTGCGCATTGCATCCCGCAAATCAAAGTGGTAATCTGCCGCTTCCTTCGGTCTGCAAAAATCATGTATGATGCGTAATCTTTCTGTCAAATCAATCTCGGTACATTTTGAGCCGAGTCGAGCGAAATGAGCTGTAATGTCTGCGCCAACACGGTTAAAATGTGCTCTTGCTTCTTCGACTGTTTTCTTTTGAATTGTTAAAGTTATATACTTATCCTGCACAATAGCATTTGCTCCGTTTGCAAGCATTGTCAGCATTTCATTAATCTCTTTTCGGTACTTGTCTTTACCGTCATTAGCGTCGGAAAGCAAAGCCAACTCACGAAGCTCTGTTTTTTTCAGCTTTCGGTTTACAATTGTTATTTGTGTTGAAACGCCGTTTTCAAGTGAATTGAGAATTTCACTGTAGAGAAGAAAATTTGCTTCTTTATCCTCTTTGCTTGATACGGCATAGTTAATATCGGTAAATTTAAAGGTTTTGGAAAAGCGTTCTTTACCTGTCATAAAGATTCCATCCGAATACACGGCATCTATTTTGATAACATCCTGAACGCTTTTCGGCACTGACATGCCGTCACCGAACAGGTCTGAAAGTCCGCTTTTCTTTTTTATTGTTCCTACAAGGTCGAACATCGTTGTTACCTCCAGTTTCATAAAAGTCAGTTGCTCTAAATTTCAATTCTTTCGGCATAAGTATCTCGGATTTCAAGTACGCAAGCAGAGCTTTTTCGGCTGTCATACCGTGATACTTGAAAAAGCCGATACTTGCAAACGGCACTGCACCCAGAATGCACATCCATGAAAGTGTTTCAATGCCAAAGAACGGTTTCAGTAAAAAGTAGATGCCCACAGCAACAGCGCAGGCGAGGACAGAAAAAATGAACTGCCTGAGTGACAGTCCAAAGTATACGCTTTCCGTGTAGTCGCGTATTTCACGGTTAATTTTAATTTCCAAATTGATTCCTCCTTTACACCGTATAGAACAGCTCTCCAAATACACAACCCATTAAATTATTGAAAAAACAATGAGCTACTATTTTCACAGTAACTCATTGTTTGTTTTAAAGACTTTCTAAATATTCAATTGCTTCAAATACGGTTGAAAATGTTTTACCGCTTTTTGAAAGCCATACATTTCTTTCATCGGTATCATCTAAAGAAGGCAAACCGTCCGGCAACAGATTCATCAAAACATTTTTTGCGTTTTCATTAGCTGTTTTATATCTTTCAGCTATCTTGGCAGTTGATTTACTGTCACCTTTTTCATAAGTAGGCTCTTTCGCAACAACACTTCTCAGCATATTGTCTTTATCAGCTTCCGTTTCAATAGACGGAGCAAAATACTTATAATGAAGCATTAGCCAATATTCGATACACGCCGTTGTCATCAGAAGTCTGACTCGTATATTTTGCTTTTTTCGCAATCGTCTGAGTTCATTTATAATTTTTTGCCTTGCTTCAACTTTATTTATATCCTTCTTTTCAACATCGTAAAAAAACCATATTTCATCGGTAATTTCTACATTGTTTTTATATGTTGGGGCTTTATTAAACATTTGTTTTGCATATTCAAACAATCCAGTACTTTTCGGTTTTTTTATAACAGCAACATCTTCAAAACGCTCTTTCAAAAAAGTTGTATAAGCCTGCTCACTTTCACCTTCACAAAAAACATAAATCTGAGGTTTGGTTTTTTTTATTTTTCTTGACATTATTCTACCTCCTCGATTTCAATATCGGGTGTAGCACCATATTTTCCGGCGAGGTAGCCTTTGCGAATATTGTCAGCCGTTTTCGTTGAAAAATCACTAATGCTGTACAGTTCGCTTGTTCCGTCTTTTCTGTTTTTATCGACAAAATACAATTGATCTTTTCGTATAAGCTCCATATTCAAAAGTTCTGTATTGTGTGTCGTAAAAATCAACTGTGCCCCGTTTGGGTTTGAATTTTCGCTTTGAAACTTTGCAACAATATAATTTACAAGCATAGGATGAAGTTCTTTTTCAAGTTCACCTACAAGTACAATACCGCCATTATTTAATACAGATTCAATCGCAGGTGCTATTGACATAAGCTTTCTTGTTCCATCTGATTCGTCGGATAATTCAAGCGTAAATGAAGTCTTAACACCATCTTTATTTATACCGTTATGATAAGAAGTCGCTCGAACCTCACTTTTCTGCAAGCCAATCTCAGATACATTTGAATTTTCTTTTAGAACTTGCATAAATGCATTTAATGCAGATTTCATTTCCTCAGGAATATTATTTGCAGATTCAATATTTTTAACTTCTTCATCCTTAAATTCAAATTCCATTTTTTCAATGCCGAGATCCGCTGCCTTTGCATATTCAGAAATTGCCGCAAGCATATTTTGATCATTTGAATATTCAAGCAGTTGCTTTGGAAAATCCGTATAATCTCTTGAAAAGAAAATATACTCTCTGAACCACTTCATAGCTCTCATACAATCGGAATCATTCATCGTGCACGCAACAGCAAAAAACAACTGATTAGGAGCAACTGCTTCACTTATCATTTTTCTTTTAGCTTTTTCTTCGGTAAAGGCAAACTCCTGCTCTGTTCTTGTAAACACTGTAGCTTTTTGACCTTTAGGTGAATGATACAAATATTCAGAAAAAATCTTTTCTTTTGTTGCAGAAAATCCGTATATATATTTCACTTTATCTAAAATATAAGTGAATTCAAAAAAAGTGGGTTCATTCTTAGAATAATCGTTAAGCAAAAAAGGTTTTACGGGAATTGTCGCATTTTCATGTTGCGTTCTTTGTGCATTTTTTATAAACTGTACTGCTAACCAAAATGCACGAATAACATTACTTTTTCCACCGCCGTTTTTTCCGTATATTGCTACAGAGGGTATCAATTTCATGGAGTTATATGATATTAAACAGTTTTTCAATCTGCCCAATCCCATAGCTTCCATAGAAAGCACTGCTTCATCCCTAAAAGATCTGTAATTACCAAACTTAAATTCAATTAACATACAATTCACCTCTTCTATTATTAGTATACACCACTTTCCAGAGAAATTCAACGCCAAAAATCAAATATTTTAATTTTTATGCCCTGATTTACAATTCCATCATTTCTTTAACCACCCGATCACTCATCTTAACGGTTCCGACAAGAACAATCATGTTAAATATGAGTTCGCCGACATAACTCCACACCTGATTGACGGCCTCAACCGTTTCATCAACAACAGGCGGAGATGAAGCAAACAGCGAGAATATGATACATCCAAGCACGATGATTGCACCCTCTAAACACACAGCGGCATAACTTTTGATAAAGCTTTTACCCACAGATGATGACGGCTCACCTGCAAAGGCCGAGAGCGGTATAGGTGCAATGGCGGTATACAAGTAAACTTTAAAGAATCTGCCGTATACGGTCATGATCATTATGAAAGACAAAACTGTAATGAACAGACTTCCGATTAATGTCACTGCCCACAAAGGTACACTCTCCCAAAATCCACTGTCTTCAATCGCTTGTATGATAGACTTTGGCAAAACGGTTTCGGTGACACTTGCCAACCCTGATGTTGCCATGATTTTTGCCGCTATACCCTGTATGATACCAAACAGCGTCATCATCAGTTCAAGCCCGTAGCTGATTGAAGCTTTTGCAAGAATAAAACGTATAAACATCTTCACGGCTATCTCAGGTCGCTTAAGTTCGGCAAAGTTCCCACAGGTTTTCATAACTCCGACAACAAAAAAGAGCACTAAAAGCGAATAACCTATCGCTTGCAGTGCTCCATGTATGTCGGTTATGACATTCCAGATTGTTCCATCTTTAAATTCTTCTGGCGATTGGGTTATTAAAGTCCATATTTCGCCGAGTTTACTGTTCCAAGTGTTCAGGGCATTTTGCAGGTTTTGTACTACCCAATTGGTTGATTCCATTTCAATACCCCCTTTCAGAAAAGCCGCCCGGCATTTCTGCCGAGCGGTTCTTACTTTTTCCGTTATTTCACAATTAAATCAAGAATCGCTTTTGCAAAGGTAATAACAATACCGCCTGCAACGGTCAAAAATCCGGTTGCCCTTTGTGACGGGTCGTGGGATTTAAGGCTCAGTCCGACTTGTACGACGCCGAAGCCTAAAATGATCATGCCCACAGCGCGAATAAGGCCGAAGATAAAGGTTGACAGATTATTTACAGCCTTGAGCGGATCATCAGCCGCGAACGCTGTAAGAGCCATACAGAATAAAAGTGTAAAACAAAGGATAAACGTTGCATAAATTTTAAAGCTTTTTCGTGTTTTGCCAACCAATGGTGCATGCTGAGATTTAATTAGATTACTTTTTTTCATTAGACTATACCTCCGATTCATTTCTTAAAATTTCTTCAATTTCCTGACTTGAATAAACAACAAATTCAATATCACCTATGGATTCGCTGTTTTCACTTTCTTCTGTTTCTTCAATATCATTTAGGAATAGATCACCGATCGAATAATCATCAAAACCGTGTATATACGGTTCTGCTTTGCCGTCTGTTGTAAATGACACATTTGGGTGTTTCAAAATATCAAACTTAAAATCCTTAATTGGTCTTTCACCACGAATGAAAAGAAGCGCAAATTTGTTGTCAAGCATTCGCACTTCATCGGGTGTGAGCAGTTCTCTTCCTGTTATCTGATAATTCGTTGAGTAGTTGCCGTTCCTGCCTGTGCTCTTTCCGAAAGTGTTTGTGTCGATCGTTTCCTTGCCTAAAAGCTTTGATACATATTCGTGCGTACTTTGCTCATTTCCACCAAGATAGAGAAATTCATCACAATTGCCGACTATGGATTCCCATTGCTTTTCAAAAAGGGCTTTTAATTGCGCCATATTCTGAATGATAATGGATACAGATATTTCTCTGCTTCTCATTGTAGCTAACAGCTTGTCAAAATCATCCGGCAGCGCAACATTCGCAAACTCGTCCATCACAAAATGAACATGAACAGGAAGTCTGCCGCCGTGTACAAAGTCGGCTTGATGATAAAGCTGCTGAAAAAGCTGTGTGTAAAGCATGCCGACAATAAAATTAAAACTGCTGTCGTTTTCCGGTATAACCGCAAAGACAGCAGTTTTCTTTTCGCCTATGCTGTTTAAGTCCATTTCATCAGTATGCGTAATACTTGAAAGCGTATTTAAATCAAACTTTTCAAGCCTTGCAAGCAAAGAAATCTGTATGGATTTTAAGGTTTTACCCGCTCCTTTATGGTACGAACGGTAGTACTTCAGCGCAATGTGTTCGGGATCTCTTTTTTCAAGCCTTTCAAACAGTGCGTCAAGAGGACTTACAAGGTATTCGTCTTCTTCGCTGACATCACCCTGACGTATCATATCAAGCACCATCGAAAAATTTTGTTCCTCCGGCGGCGCTTCATAGTGAAGATATGATATGAGTGCTTTTAAAAGCATACTTGCCGTCTGATCCCAAAACGGATCTTGAGCCTGAGATCCTTTAGGTGTTGTATTCTTGAAAAGATTGGTTACAAGTCTTTGGATGTCGTTATCGTCTTTAATATACACAAATGGGTTGTAGCAATCACTCTTTTCCATATTGATAAGCTATTTGGCGTGAGCTTTTTCAATTCTTCTTCTGTTTTGATGCCGAGCGATACAAGCTTTTCAAGAATCCTTTGCTTTTTCTGTATTTCGCTTATCTGTTTTGCCATTTTGTTTCGCCTGCCTTTCGTAGAAATTTTCATATACCTGTTTCCAGCAAATATTGCAAACAAGACCGTTATTGTATTTGCAATTTTCCTGTTCGCAGTTCCAATACTTTTTAGCTTTCATGTTTTTCGATGCTTTTCATCGCGCATCACCTCGACATTTAAATTTATTCTTCATATATCTCTTCCTCCTCAGACATCAAAGCTTCTCCGTACTCGGTAAAAGCATAGCTTGACGTACGGTCAAAACTGTTGTCGTTGTACTCACATTTTTTGATAATTCCCGCTGTTACAAGTTTTTTCAATGCATTTGAAACAGCCTTTTTGCCCATAAACGGAAACACAATGCAAAAATTCTTTTTACTTTGGCGAAACCAATTCTTTCCCTGAAACTGCGAGGCATTTTCTTTGATTTGAGTCCAAACATATCCCGCAAGCAATGCGGAATTTATACCGCGAAGAACTGATATTTTATCGCTGTATATGCATACCATCTTTTTTCCTCCGTAAAAAAAACTGCCTTTGCCGTAGAGACAAAGACAGTTTTAAAAATCAGTTTGATTTATGAAATATACCAATCATCATAGGCCGAGCCTTTGATAATAACCGTATTCGTATTGACCCTTCGAGTAATCATACCTGCCGGCGTCCACAAATCGCTTTGCTCAACCGTGGCGGTATAATTACCGTCAGGATACCAAAGAGGGGTAAAATGAAGCCTGCCGTATGAGTCATTTTGTCTGAATATCCATTGATTCGACGCAAGTTCAAGAGTGCGGTACTTGTTAAGTGAAGTCAGATAAGAAAACTCAGGAAATTTTGCAACAGCGTACTGTGATAAAGTGTAGGAATCGGCATTCGGCACTGCATAACCGCTGACGGATTTTATTCCGTTTACAAGTGCCATTTCAACACCGTAGCCTGACTTCATTGTCCATACACCGTTATTAAACGCAGCATTAGCACTTGCAGCAGGCGTTACCTTCGGTTTATCGGATGAAAATCCGATACCGTAAGATGTTTTCTTAAATACTCCGTCTGCATATGACCATTCATTCCAAGTTGCAATATCATTCTTTTCGGTCGGTACACCGGGAACGGTAAATCCGCTCGGAGCCGATATTTCATACTGTGTATCAGGTGTCGAAGATACAGTATACTTGCAGGTTGGATAACTTCTTTTCACAAGTCCGTATGACACACCGTTTTCAATAATTTCACCACTGATATATATCGTGCTGCTGCCGATATTCTTGGGAACAGTCCACTTGAAGTAAAGCAAATTTTTATCGTTTGCAGGCACTGCAACCTGTGTTTTAGTGATGGTTTTAATTACCGTGCTGTCCTTGTATACCTTGAACAAGACCGACACATTTTCACTCGGTACGCAATTTTTTGTACCGCTGTTTACAAGATTAAAACTCGTGATTACCTCTGTGTCTTCTCTGTAGGAAGAATTAGGCGTTATCGGCTCTAACGATAATTTGCGTTCTTCTTTCCACTGTGCATACAAGGTTAGATTAGCATTGCCTGTATACTTCGCACCGCTGTTGTAATTGGTTCCTGTACCATCCGCTTTGGTATTCCACTTGACAAAGGTGTAACCCGTTCTTGTCGGCTTTGTTGATGAAAGTGTCAACGCAACTCCGTAAGTTTTCGTCTGATTTCCGGGCGCACCCGAGCCGCCGTTTGCGTCGTATTTGACCGTATATTTTATCGGCGTCCAGACAGCATACAATGTTAGGTTTGCA
The DNA here is from genome assembly GCA_002451715.1 of Ruminococcaceae bacterium UBA6857. Classification (GTDB taxonomy): domain Bacteria; phylum Bacillota; class Clostridia; order Oscillospirales; family Acutalibacteraceae; genus UBA6857. The sequence continues at coordinate 7,487 of DKDD01000099.1, forward strand.
TTGCCTGTATACTTAGCACCGCTGTTGTAATTTGTGCCTGTACCGTCTGCCTTGGTGTTCCACTTGCTGAAAGTGTAGCCTGTTCTTGTAGGTTTGGTTGATGATAAAGTCAAGTCAACACCATGGTTTTTTGTCTGATTGCCGGGAGCACCCGAACCGCCGTTTGCGTCGTATTTGACGGTATACTTATTCGGTGTCCAAACCGCATACAATGTCAGATTTGCATTGCCTGTATACACAGCACCGCTGTTGTAATTGATGCCTGTACCGTCCGATTTGGTATTCCACTTAACAAATGTGTAGCCTGTCCTTGTCGGCTTTGTTGATGAAAGTGTCAGCGCAACTCCGTAAGTTTTGGTCTGATTACCGGGAGCACCCGATCCGCCGTTCGCATTGTATGTGACCGTATATGTGATCGGTGTCCAAACCGCATACAAGGTTAAGTTTGCATTGCCTGTATACTTAGCACCGCTGTTGTAGTTTGTACCTGTACCGTCTGCTTTGGTATTCCACTTACTGAAAGTGTAACCCGTTCTTGTCGGCTTGGTTGAAGAAAGTGTCAACG
>DKDD01000150.1 GCA_002451715.1 Ruminococcaceae bacterium UBA6857
CCGCCGCTTCAAGAACTGTTGTAATGTCAAATTTCATTAATTATATCTTCCTTTCAATTATAAATGATTTGTTGCAGATCGTCTTTTTTGAACCGGCTTTTTTCAAGACCGGTGATCTTTTTTTCAATTCCTTTTAGTCTTTCTTCAAATCTTTCGCGGTCTTTTTCAAGACCAAAGGTGCGTTCGACAACGCTGTTATGTTGTTCAACCTTTTTTTCAAGTTGCTCAAGGCGAAAGTTAGTGAGCTTTGTTGAAGTTAAAATTCCGCCGAAAGTTCCGGCAAGAGTGCCTATGAGGGCAACAAGCGAAACAACAACCGTATCGCTCATGATATCACCTCGCAATAATCAAGGCAAACCCAGCCGCTCGGTGTTCGTCCCCAGTTTTTTTTGACTTCGAAAACGGTGAAAGTAAGGTTTTTAACATATCCGTCTGCTTTTGAGCCGGAAAGAAGCAAAACTTTTTTCTTTGCGTCTTCAGTCAGTTCGTCAAACAAAAGCTTTTGAAAGTTTGTTCCGGGTCCTTGGCGAACGTTCAAAAGAAGCGCCTTTGTAACTTTGTAGTTTCCCGGCTTATAGGAGACGGAAACGGATTCATTTGTTTTTGAAAAGTATTTTTGGCTCCATTGTTCCGGGTCGAGCCAGTCTCCGCCGGAAAGGTTTTTTATTCCGAGATGAAGATGGATACCCGTTGCAAGCCCCGTTTGTCCGGTTCGCCCGAGCAAGGTACTTTTTTTAACGACCTGACCGGGTTTGACGCTTATACTGTCAAGATGATAATGCAGCATTTTGACTTTGAGCGCGGGATAGGCGACCCAAACATATTTGGCTGAGCCGAAAGCATGATCCGTTCCGCAGGATAGAACCGTGCCTTTTGCAACGGCGTATTGCGGAAGTTTTTTGCCAAATGTCGCATAGTCTGCGCCGCTGTGGAAAGACGAGGTTTTTCCGTTTGCGGTTTTAATCACTGATCGTTCACCGAACGGAGATGAAAGAAAATGTTCGCGTCCGCGAAAAATTCTTTTTGAAAGTTCACTCATATGGCAATCTCCGCCTTTTTGAAAAGTATAAAAAGATACCAAAGCGGCAAAAGAATGTTGCGGCAAAAGCCTTCGATAACAGCGCGCAAAATGCCTTTGAAAAAATAGCAAAAATTCATAAAACCGCCCCTTTCGTCATCTTGCGTAAATGTTGATCCATGAACCGGCTTCAAATTTTCCGTTTCCGCCGCTCCAAAAGGCAAGCTGTGTGAAAAGGTCGGTGTCGCTGTCGCGAAATTCGGTTTTGATTGTTGCGCCATTGATCCCGTAACCGTACTGAACGAAAATCTTTGTTCCGAGCAATTCGATTTTTGCGGAAAACTCCATTCCTGTGATGTCGGTTCCGCTTGCCTGGCAGAAGTTCGGAATTACGGCAGTGGGTTTGAAACCGTCCAAAACGCCGTCTCCCGGCCAGCCGTAATAGACATTGAGTCCCTGGATGCCGTTGGTGAGGTTTGTCACTGCAACGCCGTGAATATACATTTCGGTATATTTAAGCGGTGTTCCGTCTTCAAAAGTTTTGAGGCGAAAGCCGTTCGTGGTCTCTGTCATTTTTTGCGAAAAAACTTTTTTATAGCACCCGCCACCCTCGCTTTTACCGCGTGGAATTGAAAGATTGAGAACGGGGGCTTCCTTTGTTCCGGTGATTGAAGCGGCGGCGCTTTCTTCGGAACTGACGGTTTGAACCGTTCCGATTGAAAATTCGGGTGTGGTTCCGGGTTCGCCTTTTTCGCCCGGTTCGCCCTTTTCTCCATCCGTGCCGTCGCGTCCTTTAACGTTGCCGGCGGTGAGAACCGTTCCGTCTGAAAGGGTAAGAGTCAGCTTTCCGCTTTCGTCAATCGCGCAATCCGACACCGAAACACCGTCGTAAATCGGGAAAGTTGAGGTTGAATTGTCGGTATAAACGATTTTTATCTTTCCGTCAATGCGCGTCACGGTTTTAATTTGGCGAAGGTCAAGCGAATTGAGAAGCGAAAGAAGCGTTTCATACTGATTGTTTGTGAGCGTATCTTCGGCTTCATTGCCCGAAAAATCTTTGACCGAAAGAACACAGCCGACATCGGCAACGGTTGAAGCGATTGAATCTGAAAAAACGCCGATTCCGAGCGATTCACAGGGAGTGATTTTCGGCGCGGGAACACAGTTTCCGAGAAAAGCAACGTCAACATACTGTGAATCAAAGATAAAACGAGCGGTTTTTGCCTCGTGATTTTTCCATTCATCATCAAAATCAAAAACAACGGTGTAATCGTCGTTTGAAGAGATGAGATATTTTTTTCTGCAAAGCGCAACTTTGTTTGAAATTTTAATATTGATTTCCGGCATTATTACCTCCTGAATAGATTGTGAATTGCGGCTTCACAATTAATATTTTACAGGCGGATTTCAAATGTGTCAATAGTTTTTCCGAACATTTGTTCGGAAAAATTTTCGAAAAAATGCCCAAAAAGTCGCATTGGTTGACAAAAACCGCTTTTGAGTATATAATTACAAAGTTTTAAAAGCTAAAAATCACTGTGGCGAAAGGAGCGTCTCAAAAATGAACTTTAATTTGAAAGGGCAGGGCAAAGGCTATGCCGTTTCAAGACTTTCGGGCATTCTTCTTTCGCTTTCGTTTTTTGCAATCAGTCTTTCGATTGTTTTTTCGGTCAAGATGATTTCGGATTTTACGGCGCAGGCAAAATATGAAGAAGAGGTTGCGGCAGTTCTTGAAACCGACTTTGTCGGTGTTATAGACGATTTTTCGAATCTTTTGAAGAAAGAAGAAGCGCTTCAAAAAACAAAAAAGGGGAACAGTGCACCTTCGCCGCTTCATGTCGGAGTTGGAAAAAACTTTAAAGTCAGCGTTGTTGCAGACGGAAAGAAAAGCACTTTTTCCGTCAATTCCGGAACCGTTTCCGATATCCTTGCAAAAGCCGGAGTAAAGGTGAACGAATATGACATTTTGAATTTCAAAAAAAGCGATTCACTCAAGCCGGGAATGACCGTTCGGCTCAAAAGGGTAACTTTTGAAATTGAGAAAAAAACCGTTTCGGTTGAATACAAAACGAAGAAGAAAAAGACGAGTGAACTTTATCTCGGCGAAATGTACATTGAAAGAGAAGGCGAAAACGGCGAAAGGGTTGACACATATATCAACACTTTCATCGACGGCGAATTTAAAAAGGCATATTTTCTTTCTTCCGAAACAACGAAGAAAGCGGTGAACGAAGTTATTTTTGTCGGAACAAAAAAGAGAATTGTAAAACTTGATGATGTCGGTACTGTCGGGTATTCGGGGCTTCGCGCCGTTTCGGAACTTCCGTCAAGGGTAAAAATCGAACTTGACGAATACGGAAAACCCGTGAAGTATAAGAGTAAAATTGTCGGTTCGGCAACGGCGTATTACGGCGGCGGAATCACGGCAACGGGACAGCGTGCAATGCCGGGCAGGGTTGCGGTTGACCCGCGTGAAATCCCGTACGGTTCAAAGCTTTATATTGTTTCCTGCGACGGAACATGTGTTTACGGTTACTGCGAAGCGAGCGACACCGGCGGATTTATCTATAACAGTTCAACTGTTGTTGACCTTTATTTCAATACCTATGCCGAATGTGTGAATTTCGGAAGGCGAAATGTTGAAGTTTATGTACTTGAATAAAAAATTGCCGCACAGGTTAATGAAGTGACCTGTGCGGCAAAACTTATATTACTTGAATCTGTCAAAAAAGCTCTTTTTTTCTTCGCCGACGGTTTTGCCGTCGTCAATGTTGTTTTTCGGCTTGTTCGGGAGCGAATCGTTGAACTGGCGAAGAAGCTCTTTCTGCTTTTGATTGAGTCCTTTCGGAACGTCAACAATAATTCTTACAAACTGGTCGCCGCGTCCGCGCGAGCCGAGCTGCTGAATACCTCTGTTTCTGAAACGGAAAACTTCGCCCGGCTGTGTGCCTGCCGGAAGTTCATACTTAACTTTTCCGTCAAGAGTCGGGATATAGAGCGTGTCACCGAGCGCCGCCTGTGCAAACGTAACCGTGAAGTCGCACCAAACGTCAAAACCGTCACGCTCAAAGAACGGGTGTGGACGAACGTTGATGTTTACTCTCAAATCGCCGACCGGGCCGCCGTTGACTCCGGCATTGCCTTTTCCGCGAACGTTGAGTGCCTGTCTGTCGTCAATACCTGCCGGAATTTCAACCTCAACGGTTGCCGGCTTGCTTTCAAAACCTGTTCCGCGGCATTTCTGACAGGGATTTTTAATAATCTTGCCCTTTCCGCCGCAGGCAGAGCAGGGCTTAGACGTGCTCATAACGCCGAACGGTGTTCTTTGCTGAACGTTGACCTGACCGCTGCCGCCGCAGGCTTTGCAGGTTTCGACTGTTGTACCTTTTGCCGCGCCGCTGCCGCCGCAGGCCGAACAGGTGTCGATTCTTGTTATGTTAATCTTCTTTTTGCAGCCCTTTGCGGCTTCTTCAAAAGAAAGAGTAATATTTGCCTGAACTGTTGTGCCTTTTCTCGGTGCGTTGGGATTTTGCTGCCTTCCGCCGCCGAATCCGCCGCCAAAGCCGCCGAACATACTGCCGAGTATGTCGCCGAGGTCGAAGTCTCCGCCGAAACCGCCGAATCCGCTTCCGCCGCCAAAACCGCCCGTACCGAAGTTCGGGTCAACGCCGGCGTGACCGTATTGGTCATAGCGTGCTTTTTTCTGGCTGTCGGAAAGTACTTCGTAAGCTTCGTTGGCTTCCTTAAACTTTGCTTCGGCTTCCTTGTCGCCCGGATTCAGGTCCGGGTGATATTTTTTTGCAAGCTTTCGATATGCTTTTTTGATTTCGTCCTCGGAAGCGGTTTTGCTGACTCCGAGCACTTCGTAATAATCACGCTTGTTTTCTGCCATACATACTTACCTCATGAGTTTTGTTTCTCACCTTTAAACAAGACTTACTACCGCCCGAAAAGGGCGATAGTAAGAGTAAATTTTTGTTTTATCAGTTAGCGTCGGTGAAGTTTGCGTCGGTGTAACCTGCGTCGGTATAGCCGCCGTTATTTCCGCCCTGTGCACCCTGGTTGAAGTCCGCACCGCCGAACGGAGCGCCCTGCTGACCTGCCGCACCCTGTGCGCCGGCCTGTGCCTGAGCCTGCTGATAAAGCTTTTCCGAAATCTTATAGAAAGCCTGCTGAAGAGCTTCTTTTTCGTTCTTGATGAGGTTCATATCCTGACCGCTCAATGCGTTCTTGAGAGAATCGATCTTTGACTGAAGGTCGGCCTTGTCGTTTGCGTCAAACTTGTCGCCTTCTTCGGAGATGATCTTTTCGCACTGATATACCATCTGGTCGGCTTCGTTTCTTGTGTCAACCTCTTCGCGGCGCTTCTTGTCTTCTTCGGCAAACTGTTCTGCGTCGTGAACAGCCTTTTCGATGTCTTCCTTAGACATGTTGCTTGAAGCGGTGATTGAAATTGACTGCTCTTTGCCGGTGCCGAGGTCCTTTGCGGAAACGTGAACAATGCCGTTTGCGTCGATGTCGAAAGTAACTTCGATTTGAGGAACACCGCGGCGGGCCGGCATAATTCCGTCAAGGCTGAAAATGCCGAGCGTCTTGTTGTCTTTTGCAAATTCACGTTCACCCTGAAGAACATGAACTTCAACTGACGGCTGATTGTCAACTGCGGTTGAGAAGATCTGGCTCTTCTTTGTGGGGATAGTTGTGTTTCTTTCAATAACCTTTGTGTTGATGCCGCCCATGGTTTCAATACCGAGTGAAAGCGGAGTAACATCAAGAAGAAGAAGTCCCTTTACATCACCGCCGAGAACGCCGCCCTGGAGGCATGCGCCGATTGCAACACATTCATCGGGGTTAATTCCCTTGAACGGCTCTTTGCCGATGAACTTTTTAATTGCTTCGGTAACAGCCGGGATTCTTGATGAACCGCCGACCATGAGAACCTTGTCAATGTCGGAAGTGTTGAGTCCGGAGTCGCTCATTGCCTGGCGAACCGGTCCCATTGTTGCTTCAACAAGGTCTGCGGTAAGTTCGTTGAACTTTGCTCTTGTGAGGGTTGCTTCAAGGTGTTTCGGACCTGTTGCGTCTGCGGTGATGAACGGAAGGCTGATTGAAGAGGAGGTTACGCCGGAAAGCTCAATCTTTGCTTTTTCGGCTGCTTCCTTGATTCTCTGCATTGCCATTTTGTCCGAACGAAGGTCAACGCCCTGCTCAGCTTTGAAGTTGTTAACAAGCCAGTCCATAATTCTCTGGTCAAAGTCGTCGCCGCCGAGGTGGTTGTTACCTGCGGTTGCAAGAACTTCCTGAACGCCGTCGCCCATTTCGATGATTGAAACATCGAATGTGCCGCCGCCGAGGTCGTAAACCATAACTTTCTGGTCGTCTTCTTTGTCAATGCCGTATGCAAGAGCTGCGGCTGTCGGCTCGTTGATGATTCTCTTAACTTCAAGACCGGCAATTTTACCTGCGTCCTTTGTTGCCTGACGCTGAGCGTCGGTGAAGTATGCCGGAACGGTGATGACTGCTTCGGTAACTTTTTCGCCGAGATAAGCTTCTGCGTCGGCTTTAAGTTTTTGAAGAATCATTGCAGAAATTTCCTGCGGAGTATAGCTCTTTCCGTCAATGGTTACATGATAGTTTGAACCCATCTGACGTTTGATTGAAGAGATTGTTCTTTCGGGGTTTGTGATTGCCTGTCTCTTTGCAACCTGACCGACAAGTCTTTCACCTGTCTTTGAAAATGCAACAACCGACGGGGTTGTTCTTGCGCCTTCTGCGTTAGCGATAACAACGGGTTCGCCGCCTTCGATAACTGCTACGCATGAGTTTGTTGTGCCAAGGTCAATACCTATAATCTTTGCCATAATTTATTCCTCCAAATGATGTAATATCAAAATTTAATTTATATGAAGAACCTTAATTTTTGCTCAAGGTTTTCATTTTTCAGTTTGCAACCTGAACCATTGCGGGTCTCAGGATTCTGTCGCCGAGGCGATAGCCTTTTGAAAAAACCTGGGCAACAACGTTTTCGCCCAATGTTTCGTCTTCGGTGTGCATAACGCCGTTGTGGATGTTCGGGTCAAAAGAATCACCCTTTTCGCCGAACGCTTCAACGCCGAGCTTTTTAAGCGTTTCGCAAAAGCTTGAGTAAATCATCTCAACGCCTTTTTTATAGCTTTCAAGGTCGGTGTCGCCTGCGCTTATCGCGCGTTCGAAATTATCGAGAACACCGAGAAGTTCTTTAAGGCAGTCGGCTTTTGAATCACCGTAGGCGGCTTCTTTTTCTCTTGCGGTGCGTTTTCTGTAATTATCGTATTCCGCAAGCGTTCTGATGTGTGCCTCTTTTGCGGCGGCAAGTTCTTTTTGAAGCTTTTCGGTTTCCGATTCGCCTTTTTCCTTTTTGTTTTTGTCTTCTTTTTTTTCGGAAGCCTTTTCGGTTTTTTCCTCTTTAACCTCGGCTTCTATTTGTTCTTTCTTTTCGTCGGGTTCTTTTTTTGTTTTAGCCATTGTCATCCTCCTTTTTTACCGGCTCATCGTCAAATGTGTCTGTGAGAATTTTGCTCACAAGTTCGGTCAAATATTCAATTCCGGGGATAAGCTTTGCATAATCAAGCCTTGTCGGACCGATGATTCCGATTGCGCCGGTCTCATGACCTTTGATGTTGTATCTTGAAATAATCATGCTTGTGTTTTCAAGCTGACGGAACATATTTTCTTTTCCGATTGTGACGGAAAGAGCTCCTTTGTTTGCCGAAACGGCGCGTTCAAGCTTTTCGCCCTCATCAAAAAACTGCATCATTTCAAAAACGTTGTCGTCAAGTTCACGGTGGTGAAGAAGATTTTGTTCGCCCTCAAGGTGAATTTCGGCTTGAACGGCTTTTGAAGCAATGTCGGCAAGATATGAAAACAGCGGACTCATTGAAAGTGCGCCGGCGCCGAGCGAAGCGACAAGCGTTTGAATCATAACGGTTCCGATATCGCTGACCGGTCTTCCGATGAAAGTTTCTTCGGTGATTCGATAGAAGTTTGAAACCATTTCCGGTGTAAGTTCGGTATCGGTTCGGCAAATTCCGTTTTTGATGATTCCCGATGAAGTTATGAGAACAATCATCGCAAGACGCGTTCCGACGGGAATAAGTTCAATCTTTT
>DKDD01000152.1:0-169 GCA_002451715.1 Ruminococcaceae bacterium UBA6857
CTGTTTTATTCCGAATATTCACGAAAAATCCGGCATTGACCTTGACAAAGTTTGAAACTTTGAGTATAATATAAGCAGAAAGAGGGCTTCACCTGTAAGCGGTTGCCACCTTTTATGGGTTAAATAAAAATAACCGCATCAATTGGGAGTTGGGCGGTTATTTTTTATT
>DKDD01000152.1:203-20591 GCA_002451715.1 Ruminococcaceae bacterium UBA6857
CTTGTCGTTATCATGATTCACTGACTTGTCAAGAACCAACATATAACCTGTGGCTACAATAAGTACCAAAACAATCATTGCCAGATATTCCATGTATATCGCCCTCCTTCAAACAATCTGGAGGGAAAGATAATATAAATTCCCTCCGAAAAAGGAAATATGCTTAATGGAGGGACAACCGCCTACCGTTTTCGGTGAAGCCGTTGTTATATTAGCATTATTGTCACCGTTTGTCAACACAAACACAAAAATCCGCGCAGTCATTCAAGGCCGCGCGGATTTGTTGCTTTCAATTAAAAAATCATACCTCTGAACTCTTCAAGGTTTTCGGGATTGATTTTTCTTTCGCCGCGTTCAATTTCGTGAATCATTGCGGTGAGTTTGGTGTTGACCGGGGTTTCAACGCCGTTTTCTTTTCCGAGCTTTGCAATGTAGCCGTTGAAAATGTCAATTTCGGTTGTTTCGCCTTTTTCAAGCGACTGAAGCGTTGAGGGCTTTACCGAAGCGTATTTGAGCTTTGAAACAAGCCAAACAACATAGCGGCAGCAGGCGTTATACGGTGCATTATCGGCAAGCATGAGCATTTTATAGTTGAGCATTTTTCCGTATTTCGGAACGTCAAGACCCATCTTTTTTGCAACGCGCATTGCCTCTCTCGCAATCGCAAGATAAAGCGTTCTTGCCCTTTTGTCGTCAACCATTTTTCCAAGCGTGAGTCCCGTGATTGCGGCAGTTGCGTTAATGCAGGAATTGATGATGAGCTTTGAATACTGCTGGCGAAGAATGTTGTCCGAAATTTGAGTCGGCAGAACAACAGAAAGCATTTCTTTGAGATAATCGAGATTTCCCGGATGATAGCCGCCGAGCATTCCGATATACATTTCGCCGAGCGAGGTCATTGTTACGTCATTGACTGCGTTCTTTGTTGCGCCGAAGCCGATCATTACGCCGACTGCGCGCTCTTTGCCGACAACAGACGCTAACTGTTCGGTCAAAATTCCGTTTTGCATTCCGACAACAAGCGAATCTTCTTTGAGATTACCGAGAATGCTTTTTGCAACATCGAAAAGCACCTGATACTTTGTTGCGATGATTACGATATCAAACTTTTCGTCTTTCAGTTCTTCCACGGAAGAATAGCAGTTAAAATGAACGTTGTGGTCGCCTTTTGCGCCGTGGAGCGAAAAGCCTTCCTTTTCGATTTTTGCTTTTGCAATTTCATTCCTCAAAAGGAGCGAAACGTCATAGCCGGATTCTTTCATGAGCACGGCGAGCGTTCCGCCGATTGCTCCGGCACCGATGAGAAGCGTTTTTTTCATAGTCGGTTCTCCTTTAAACTTAATATTTCATGCGGACTCTTTCCGCAAAACACATGAGGTCTTTGACTTCAAGAACGGTTCCGTCGTCAAGAACGGCCTTGCCGCTCATTCTTCCGAAAACCTGATGCTGATCGGTTTCAATAACTTTTACGCTGATTTTTGCGTTGCGGTCGATAACAGGCTTGAAATCCATTTCAAACCTTCCGTCGCTCGATGTGAACGTCCACGGATCGGTATAGCTTGTTGTGGGAATGTTGAACGCAACGTCGTCAAGTTTGTGTGCCTTGCCGTCATAGAAAATAACGTTTTCCGAAGCGGCGGTCGTGTCGCCGAAGCCGTATCCGATATTGAAGCCGAACGGCTTTCCGTTAACAAGGCCGTTGCCGCTGCCCCAGTTCCATGTGTTGTCATATGTCCAAACGCCGCGGCCCCAATCGAGCGTTCCGAAATCGGTTTCGGGGTTAAAGTCATAGCGAACGCCGTCAAATTCGGCGTAGCCCGAAGCGCGCATTCAGTTGATTTTTTGATTATAATAGAAAGCTTTTTTATTCTCTTTCCACGGTGTTGCAATAACCATTGTGTCCATCGGAGGCTGGTCGAGCGTTATATCGACTTTGAGGGTTTTTCCGTCTTTAAAATTGCGGTATTCGCCGACAATGTGGCGCGTTCTTCCGTTTTTGACAAAGTCCATGTCAAGGGTTTTGTCGTGGTAATGCAAATCGCCCTTTTCCGATGTGCGCGGAAGCTTATACTTACCCATCGGGAAAACGTTGAGAACGGAGTTCGTGATTTCCCACGGATTTTTTTCGTCAAAAACAAGCAGCGACGCAGACTGCATTCCGATATATCCGTCGTCGGAAAGAGTGAGCGCAACGGCGTGCTTATCGGAAAGAATGAGGTAATAATCCCATTCCTTGATTCTGAATTTCGGCGCTTTGATTGCCTCTCTGTTATAAATTTGAACAAGACTTCTTGACCAGCCGGGTTCGGCAAGCGTTCCGTCGCGGTTGAGAAGATTGTGTCGTTCGGTAACTTCATGATTTCGTGCCATTTTTATACCCCCGTGAATTTGAAATTCTTTCAAAATAAAGCCGAACTGAATTTGATTTTCTTCGGCAAAAACATTACATATTAGTATACTATAACGGCAAAAAATATTAAAGGGCGTTTTTATACGTTTTATAATTTTTAGAGGTTATCACAAAAACAGTGCGGTTTTTTTGTATGTTTTTTCCAATCGTTTTCTTTTTATATTAAAGCAGTTTTTAATTTTTTCTGACACTTTTGTTAATTTCATTAAAACGCCTTGCCATTTTATTCGGTATATTGTAAAATTACTTGATAAAAGCTTTTTTCAAAAAAGCCGACTTTTTAAACAAGAGATTTATTCAGAGGTGAAAACGGTGGACGATATTTATTTTTCCGACCGCAAAAATAATAAAAACAAACGAAACCCCGGCGCAAAAGACCGCTTTTCAAACGAAACTCCGATTGCTCCGCGCGGAAAACTTACCGACGAAAACAAGAGCGATTCGGATTTTGTTGTGCATATTCCGGAAATTGAGGACGAAAACCCGAGAAGCAGAACGCCGAAAGGCCGCCCCGTTACCCAAAACGAAAACAGAGCAATTTCAGACGGCACTTCCTTTGTTCCGGAATACAAGCCGAAAACAAGCGCAGAAATTTACTCCGACGCACCGCGAAGCAGAACACCGAGCGGAAGACCCGTCGGCGCACAAAGCGAAATTTCAAAAGGTCCTTTGCCAAACCGCTCCCCCGTTCCGGCAAAACCGCGCACCACTCAGCCCGCCAAGAGCCCCGAACAACCGAGCAGGAATGTAAACGGCGGCAAAAAAGGAAAGAACGTTAAGTCAAAGAAAAAGCACACGGGAGCAAAAGTTGCGGGAATTATTTTTGCCGTTCTTGTTCTTCTCATCGGCGGACTTTTTGCATACGGATATTCGATTCTCGGCAAAGTTTCATACGACACAAAGCTGGTTGACAAAAACGAATACATCAGCGAAAGCAAGCTTTACTCAAGTGCAGACGTTCGCAACATTCTTTTCATCGGAAGCGACGCACGCGGCGACGTCAGCGGTCAGCGGTCGGACACGATGATGCTTTTTTCAATCGACAAAAAGAACAAAAAGCTGAAGCTGACCTCTTTTCTTCGCGATTCATACGTCTGCATTCCCTCAAGCGGATATTACAACAAACTCAACGCTTCGTTCAGTTTCGGCGGTGTTCAGCTTGCAATCGACACGCTTGAATATAACTTCCGCGTGAAAATCGACGATTATATTCTTGTTGACTTTGACGCGTTCGAAAAATTCATTGACCTTATGGGCGGACTCACGATTGATGGCGTCACCAAGGCAGAAGCAAAGTATCTTCGCGACGTTGTTAAAATCAAAGCAAAAGCGGGAACAAACCATTTCAACGGCTGGCACACGCTTTGGTATTGCCGCATTCGTTACCTTGACGACGACTTTAACCGTACCGCAAGACAGCGCAAGGTCATTTCCGCAATCGTCAAGCAGGTTTCGAAAACCAATCCGATTAAGCTTATGAAAATCATGGAAGAGGTTCTTCCGATGATTCAAACGAATATTTCAAGAAACGAACTTGTCAAACTTGCCGCGTCATCGCTCGGCTATCTTCGCTATGACATTATGCAGCACCGTATTCCGGCAACGGGAACATGGTCGAACAAAACAATCAGCGGCGTCGGCGATGTTCTTTACATGGACTTTGACGAAAACATCAGGCTTTTGAAAGAATTTGTTTTTGACGCGGATAGCGAAGAGACAACAGACAAAAAATAACAACACAAAATTTAAGGTGATATTTAAGCGGTTTATGTTAGGTTTAATATCACCTTATTATTAAATTTTCGGAAGGTGCCGCCAATGGAAGAAAAAAAGAAAATCGAAACACTGCGCGACATGCTTTATTACAACGCACTGCGATACGGTCTTCGTTCTGCGGCCGTTCTTTCCGACGGCTCATCGGTTTCATATAAACAGCTTTTGCGCCATGTCAACTATCTCGGCACCGCACTTTTCAAAGAGCTTTCGCTTTCAAGCAAAAACATTGCCCTTTGCGGAAAAAACGCGTATGAATGGTGCGTTTCCTATCTTGCCGTTTCCTGCGGAAACGCTGCGGTTGTTCCGCTTGACAGAGAAATGGACGCCGAGGGAATTTGGAACGCAATTGCTTTTTCCTCCTGCAAAGGCGCAATTTGCGACGAAAAGGTTTGCAAAAAACTCCTTGCCGCAAAAAAACATCTGCCCCGCGGCTTCAAGCTCATCTGCTTTTCAAAAACAGACATTCCCGGCGTGACCGCGGCGGTGCCCGACCTTTTTTTGAAAGGTGAAGAACTTTTGAAAAGCGGAGTTCAGGATTACACAAGCACCGAAATTCAAAAAGACAAAATGCACTTTTTGATTTTTACTTCCGGCACAACCGGCAACGCAAAGGCCGTTATGCTTTCGCACGAAAACATTGTCAGCGACTTGCAGGGAGTACTTTCAAGACTTGAGCTTTCCTGCGCAGACAGCACGCTTTGCGTTCTTCCGCTTCACCACACATATCAAACAATCGTTATGCTTGCCGTTTTATACATCGGCGGCTCGATTGGTTTTTGCGCGTCGCTTCGAAGAATGAGCGAAGAGCTTTCGGTCTTTAAGCCGACGGTTTTTGTAACGGTTCCGCTCATGCTTGAAAAAATGCACACGCGAATACTCAAAAAGCTTTCGACCCAAAGCGGAATCAAGCGCGTTTTCACAATCGGACGCGTTTCTCAAGCTCTCATAAAATACGCCCCCGACCTCAAAAAAAGAATGTATCACGTTATTCATGAGGCTTTCGGCGGAAACGTGAGAATGATAATTTGCGGCGCGGCGGCACTCAACGTTGACGTTGCGGAAGACTTTTTTTCGTTCGGTCTTCCGGTAATCATCGGCTACGGACTTACGGAATGTTCACCGATTGTTATTTGCAACAGCGCGGCAAATCCCCTTTCGGGAAGCGTAGGAACGCCGCTTGAAAATTGCACGGTTACGGTTGAAAACCCGGACGACAACGGAATCGGCGAAATTTGCGTTGACGGCCCTATGGTCATGCTCGGCTATTACAAAAACAAAAAAGCAACCGCACTGGTCAAAAAAGGCGGCGTTTTTCACACAGGCGACCTCGGCTACCGAGACAGCGACGGGAACTATCACATAACGGGGCGCAGCAAAAATGTCATCGTTACCAAAGGCGGAAAGAACATTTATCCGGAAGAAATTGAATTTTATCTCAACAGCGACCCCGTTGTGCTTGAATCGCTGATTTTCGGCGAAGACAAAAAGGGCGACGAGGCTGTTGTTGCCCAGGTTGTTCCGGACGAGGACGCAATCAAAGAAAAGCTTCAAAAAGACGAGCTGACTCACGACGACATTGAGGGCGCAGTTTCAGACGTTGTCAAAGGAATTAACAAAAAGCTTCCGTCATACAAAAGTATTCACCGTTTCAGTATAAGACGGCGCGAATTTGAAAAAACTTCAACGCAGAAAATCAAACGCGACGCCGAGGAAAACCGCGGCGAAGAACAAAAAGTTCAAAAAGAAGCGGCAAACGAAACAAAAGGCAAAGAAAAATAGAACATTTTAAAATGTTTTTTCATCACCGAGCAGTCGCCGAAAAGGCGGCTGTTTGTTTTTAATTTTCAGCAAACAAAACGTGACGAAATGCGGATTTTGTTCCGCCTGAAAACTTGCGCCGTGTAATTTCATAGATAAACAATTCGACTTTTCGCATATGAATTCATAAAAACGTTTTTTAAGACACCGATTTAGAATTATATTCGTAGGGGCGTCTCACGAGGCGCCCATTATACCTTTCTGTTTGCACGACGTGATTTTTTTGCCGAAACGTTTCTCATTAGACAGTAGGGGCGGATTGTGTTCCGCCCGGAAACTTGCACCATGTAAATTTATAGACAATTTATTCGATTTTTCGTATGTGAGTTCGTAAAATCGTCTTTTAAAACAACGATATGGAATATAATTGTAGGGGTCGGACCTGTGCCGACCCATTGAACATTGCACGTTGCGCAACACAAAAGACCAAACCAAAAACGGTTGGGTTCCATGGGTCGGCTCGGGTCCGACCCCTACGAATTAATCATTCAATTGCGTTTTTCAGAAACGCCACCGCAATGTTGAACACCGGTTCAATGCTTCATATGCCGAAGGCGTACTTCATGTTTCGCCGAAAGAAGGAACGCTTCATGCGCCGAAAGGTGCGCTTCATGTTTCACCAACGCGCTGAACAAAATCCGCCCCTACCGTCTAACGAGCAACGTTTCGGCAAAGAAAATTATGTTGTGTAAACAAACACGTTCACGAGCGCCTCAAGCGACGCCCGTGCGAAAAAAGGAAACGTTTGCGTACAAAACAAAAAGGCTCGGCTTAAACTTACTCTCCCTCACCGGAGTAAGCTCAATAAAGTTCCGCAACACCCAAACAAATTTATACGATTTTGTATGCTGCGTTCATTTCACCCCGTGATATCCGTTTTCGTCATGAAAAATTGCGGCGTAATACTTTTCGCCGAGCGCAAGAATATAAACGTTTTTGCTCTTTTTCGGCGCGTATTCAAAAAGTTCGCCGACACTGTTTTCTTCTTCGTTTTGCAAAACAAATTCGTTTCTGCTTTCTTCAAAGTGAAGATATGAAACATGTTCTCCTGCAAGCGAAGAATCGAGTGTTTCCGGAAGACCGCATTTTTTCAAAATTTCAGCTTCGCCCGGTCCGCAGACAAAGTATGTTTTTCCGTCAAGCTTTATATTTTGAGCAACATCGGTTGCGACGTTTGGATCTTTCGGATTCACTGCCGGCTTTTTGTTGTTTGCGGCAATCATGAAAGCGCAAAGGACAACGCAAAGGCACGCCGCCGCGGCCGCAGCCCACTTCAAGACACTGCTTTTTTTCTTTTTATAGTTCACGGCTTCGGCGTAATACTTTTCGTCAAGTTCGCCCACGGCTTCGAAAAAGTTCTTTTTGTTCATAAAAGTTCATTCCTTTCCAAGTAGTTTTTAAGTTCTTTTCTGATTCGTGCCAAACGGACGGAGACGTTCTTTTCACCAAGACCCGTCAGCGCGGCAATATCTTTATAGCTGCCGCAAAAAGCATATCGGCGGACAAAGATTACGCGGTTTTCTTTTTTGAGCGAATCAAGAAACGTTTCAATTATTTTTGCAAGTTCCTTTGCTTCAATTTCCGTTTCGGTTGTGCTTTTATCGGGAACAAATTCCGCAATTTCGTCAAGCGCAACTTCAAAAACGCTGTTTCGTTCCGCCTTTCGGTTGTTGTAATATCGCCGAAGCGAAATATTTCTGGCAATTTTGCAAAGATAGGCACAAAGCGGATTCGGCTTTGCCGGCGGAATCGAATTCCACGCGCCAAGATAGGAATCGTTAACGCATTCTTCGGCGTCAAGGCTGTTATTTAAAATATTGTTTGAAATTTTTCTGAGCAATCTGCCGTATTTTTCGTCGATCGCTTTTATTGCCTGCTGCGACCGTTCAAAAAACAAAGCAATAATTCTTTCGTCGTCCATCGGTATCACCTCCTGCTTATGTACTTACAAATTAAATAATAAAACTACATGAAAAAAGAAAAAACCTTTGCAAACAAAAAGCCGCCGCAAAGGAAAGCCCTATGCGGCAGCCTCTTTAATTTTTTGTTTCAGTCCGAAGAAAAATTATTCGGCTTCTTCGTCTGCTGCTTCTTCCGAAGCTTCTTCGGCAACGTCTTCTGCTACTTCGTCCTGCGGCTCAAGAAGAGCGCGGATTGAAAGGCTTACACGCTTCTTTTCAAAGTCGATATCGGTAATCTTAACGGTTACTTCGTCACCGATGTTGAGAACTTCTTTCGGAGAAGCGATGTGGCGGTCTGCAATCTGAGAAATGTGGATAAGACCGTCAATGCCGTCGATTACGTTTGCAAATGCGCCGAATGTTGTGAGTCCGACAACCTTTGCGTTAACAACCGAGCCGACCGGATAATCTCTCTTGAGGATTTCCCACGGATTATCTTCAACTCTCTTATAGCCGAGCGAGATTTTTCTGTTTTCTCTGTCAAGAGCCTTGACGTATACCTTAACAACGTCACCTTCTTTGACAACTTCTGACGGATGCTTGATACGCTTCCAGGAAAGCTCTGAAATATGTACCATTCCGTCAACGCCGCCGAGGTCAACAAATGCGCCATAGCTTGTGAGTGACTTAACGGTGCCGGTGTATTCCTGACCTTCTTCAACCTGAGCCCAGAAAGCTTCGGTTGCAGCCTTGCGTTCTTCTCTTGCAACTGAACGGATTGAACCGACAGCGCGTTTCTTTGCCTTATCAACGTCGATAATGCGGAATCTTACCTTTGTTTTAACAAGTTCGGAAAGATCTGCTTCTCTCGGAAGTCCGGTGAGTGAGCCCGGAATGAACACGCGAACGCCCTGTGCATAAACAAGAACGCCGCCCTTGACTGCTTCGGCAACAATGCCTTCAAGAATTTCTTCGTCTTCCTTGGCTTTCATGATGTTGTCCCAAGCGGCAATAGCGTCGAAACGACGCTTTGAAAGCATCATGGTTCCTTCGGAATCGTTGGTCTTCATGATGATGAGATCAATCTCATCACCGATTTTGAGTTCTGCTTTCGGATCGGCAGTAGGATCGTTGCTGTACTCCTCGATGGGGACGAAGCCAGCATATTTTCTGCCGATATCGACCTGTATTTCATTAGGTGCAATACCTACAACAACGCCACGCACTTTTTGATCGGAGCTCATTGATTTGAGATTCTCCTCCAAAGCGGCCTCAAAGCTCATTTCTTCAGAATTTGTTTGTTCGTTTAAAATTTCGGACATGGTGGATAGTACCTCCTTTATAATACCTGCAGGAGTGGAAGCCCCTGCTGTTACCCCAATTGAAAAGAAACGTGAAAAATCAATGTTTTCAAGTTCCCGTGCAGTTTCGACAAGAAAGGTCGGGCAGTTTTGTTCACACACGGCTTTGAGCTTTGCGGTGTTTGAACTTGTTCGCCCGCCGACAACAATCATCGCGTCGCTCCGCTTTGAAAGCGAAAGCGCCTCTTCCTGTCTGTCATTGGTAGCACTACATATTGTATCAAAGAAAAAACCATTTGTACATAGTTTTTTTAAATTTTTTGATGTTTTTTCCCATTCTTTTACAGAAAAGGTTGTCTGAGCGACAACATAAACTTCCCCGTTCACAATTTCGGGGTGTTTTTTAAGAAGTTCTTCAAGTTCCGCCTCGTTTTTATAAACAAGGCTTTCGCCCTCCCACCGACTTCGAAAACCGCGGACTTCCGGATGATTTTCATCTCCGGCAATCAAAAGAAGTCTGTCTTTCGCCGAATGACGCTCAACAATTTTTTGAATTTTCATCACGAACGGGCAGGTAAGGTCGATATAGTCAATCTTCTTTTTTTGAAGTTCGTCAATAACAAACTTTTCAACGCCGTGGGTACGTATCACAACCGTTGTGTTTTCCGGTGCGTCCGCCGGATGTTCAATAATATGAACGCCCCTTTTTTCAAGGTCGTTTATAACCGAAGGGTTATGAATAATCGGACCGAAAGTGCAAACTTTTTTTCCGCTTTCAACAAGGTTATAAAGCGTTCCGACCGCGCGGTCAACGCCGAAACAAAAGCCGGCTGTTTTTGCAACTTCAATTTTGTGTTTGCTGTTCACTGTTAAATTTACCTCTTGTCAGTTTTCGTGGCCGAGACGCCAGAGAGAATTGATTGTTTCCATAATCATCTCGCTCGCTTCGCGGATTTTTTGCTGAGAATAGTTTTCGGAAAGTTCAAGTTCGCTGTTTTTGATAAGCTTTCCGAAACGTATTGTTATTTTCGGACGGCGGCTTTTGTCTTCGGGCGTTTTATAAATGCTGACCGGAAGAATGTCCGCCTTTGTTTTTGCGGCAAGATATGAAACGCCGTTTTTTGCCCTTTTGGGTATTGCGTCTTTTGAGCGCGAACCCTCCGGAAAAATTCCGAGTACCCAGCCGAAAGAAATTATTTTTTTTGCAAAGTCAAGCGATTTTTTGTCGCTCGTCTGCCGTTTCACGGGGAAGACGTTCATGTTCTTGAGGAATGAAGCAAAAATGCGGTTTTTGAAAAGCTCGTCCTTTGCCATGAAATGAAGCGTGCGCGGACAGCGTGAAATAATCACCACAGGGTCAAGCGCACTGATATGGTTTGCGGCAAGAATGAAAGCACCGTCTTTCGGAATGTTTTCTTCGCCGAAAGATTTCACACGGAATTTGAGAGAGATGAACGCTTTTGCAAGCGGACGAAAGGAATTATAAAGTCTGCTTTCCTTCGGAATGGAAAAATCAAATTTCATAAGATCACACCTTTAAAAGTCTGATTATATGTTTTCCTTAATCGTCTTGATTATGAGCGCAACCGAATCTTCAAGGCCGATGTTGCTTGTGTCAAGGAAAATTGCGTCCGAAGCCGGCTTCAAAGGAGCGATTGCGCGGTGAGAATCGTTGTAATCGCGTTCTTTCATTTCGGCAAGGACATCGTCATATTTTACATCCATACCTTTTTCGATGAGTTCTTTAAATCGTCTTTTTGCTCTTGCTTCCGGCGAAGCGGTGAGAAAAATTTTGACTTTTGCGTCCGGAAGAACAACCGTTCCGATGTCGCGCCCGTCCATTATGCAGTTGTTTTCGTGCGCAAGCTTTTTTTGAAGGTCAAAAAGATATTCGCGGACTGCCGGAACGGCGGAAACCTTTGAAGCCGCCATTGACGCTTCGGGTGTTCTGATTTCTTTTGAAACGTCTTCGCCGTTCAAAAACATTTTCTGTTCGCCGTCAATGAAACGGAGTTCAACCGAAAGTTCGGGAGTAAGCGTTTTTTTGATGCTTTCGGGGTCGTCCACGTCTGTGCCGCTTCTTAAAGCGTTGAGTCCGACCGTGCGGTAAAGCGCGCCGGTGTCAATATAGATGAAGCCGAGCTCTTTTGCCGCGGCTTTTGAAATTGTGCTTTTTCCTGCTCCGGCAGGGCCGTCGATTGCAACGTTTATCATAAAAGTTATTCTCCTTTTTTATTCCTGCGCCGCGCTCATTCCGGCAAGATGTCCGGTTGAAAACGCGATTTGAAGATTGAAGCCGCCGGTATAAGCGTCAACGTCAATCACTTCTCCGGCAAAATACAAACCGGAAACAAGCTTTGACTGCATTGTTTTCGGGTCAATCTGCTTTGTGTCAACACCGCCGCGTGTGACAATTGCCTCTTCAACAGGTCTTGTTCGAAGAACGGTGACTTTAAGGTCTTTGAGAACCGAAACAAGCCTTGCACGCTGTTCGCGTGTGACTTGATTGACCTTTGTTGACGGCTTGATACCTGTCAGGCGAACCACAACGGGAACAATCTTTTTCGGAAGCAGCTTGTCCAGCGCATTAATGAAGTTTTTGTTTGCGCATTCAAGAAAATCGCGCTGAACTCTTGCGTCAAGCTGTTCATAGGAAAGCGCAGGCTTGAGGTCAATATGTATTTCATACTTTCCGGGTTTGATGTCTTTGAGGTGTGCGCTCGCGCTGAGGATAACCGGTCCCGAAACGCCGAAATGGGTGAAAAGCATTTCGCCGAAATCGCGGTAAACTTCGCGGTAGTTTTCGCTGTTTATAACGCTTATCTCAATATTGCGAAGCGAAAGCCCCTGCAAATCGGAACAAAAACCCTCGTGGCAAACAAGAGGAACCAGCGATGGCGAAAGTTCAACAATGTTGTGCCCCGCTTTTTTTGCAAATTCATAGCCGTCGCCGGTTGAACCCGTCAGCGGATAGGAAACGCCTCCGGTTGCAACAATAACGCTGTCGCACAAAAATTCTTTTTCGCTTTCAAATTTTGCACCGAGAACCTTTTGGTTTTCTATTATAAGATCCGTCACTCTTTCATGAATGATTTTTGCGCCGCTGTCTATCGCATTTTTAACAAGCGCGTCAACAATATCGACCGCTTTATCGGAAACGGGGAAAACGCGGTTTCCGCGTTCGACTTTGAGTTCCACGCCGAGCGATTCAAAAAGTTCCATTGTATCCGACGGCATGAAACGCGAAAACGCACCGTTCAAAAACCGCCCGTTTTCCGGAACGGCGGCAACAAGCTCGTTGAGCATTGTGCAGCAATTTGTGACATTGCAGCGTCCCTTTCCGGTAATCATAACTTTTCTTGCCGGGCGTTCGTTGCGTTCGGCAATTGTTACGTCTGCGCCGTTTTGCGCCGCTGCCGACGCGGAAAGAAGTCCTGCGGCGCCGCCGCCGACAACCAAAACTTTTTTACTCATTAACCATTCCCCTTTTGTTTTTCAATAGCCATATTACACACATTTTATAAGTATACACTGTTTTAGGTTATTTTTCAACCGACAAGATTTTGGAAAATGCCGTTTTCAGCGCATTCACCCGTTTTTGAACGTTTTCTTCAACAATTTTTGTGCCGAGCGCAATGTCATAGCCGTGAACGGTTCCCTTTGTTTCGTTCAAAAAAACGTATGCACCGTTTTTCAAAAGCTTTTCGGCATAGTTTTTGCCCTCATCGTGAAGACAGTCGAACTCGGCAACTTCAACGTAAGAATCCGGAATTTTTTCGGGAAGCTTTGTTTCAAACGGAGATACTTCTTCAAAAGAATACTTTCCGGCATAAATTTTCCACATCTTCTTGTTGTTCACCGAATTCCAAAACGGCGTATCGGTGAACTTTTTCATAGAAGCGGTATTCTGCTTCGGGTCACAGACGGGATAGATAAGCATTTGAAAATCCGGCGTAATCTCTGCTTCGTTGGCAACATAAATTGCAAGCGCACCGCCCGCACTGTCACCGCCGACGGCAAAGAACGAATCGGGATATGTTTTTCTTGCCCACGAGTACGCGTCAAGGCTGTCGTTTTTTGCGCAGGGATAAGCGTATTTCGGAAGAAGACGATAGTCAGGGCAGATTACGCGGCAATTTGCTTCTTTTGCGTAAACCGCGGCAAGCTTTTTATGAAACGGCGAAGCAAAGTAGCCGAATCCGCCGCCGTGAAAATAAAGAAAAACAGGCGCGTTGTTTTTGAGGGTTTCGGGCGAAAAAATGTCAACGCGAAGTTTTCCATTCCTTGCTTCAATCTTTCTTTTTTCATGCTTTACTCCCCTTTCAATCGGGGTGAAGCGATACATCAGCCGAAGAAACGGGTCGCTCAAAGTGAGCATCGGCGAAGAGAACGAAATGTTTCTGCAATATTTTTTAAGTTCTTTGTCAATCGGATATTTTGTCATGGCTTTTCACTTCAGCTTTCCTTTGATTTTAACACCCTTAGCTTTGAAGAAGTTCAAAAACGAAACCGCGTCGCCGAGAACAAACGAATCGGCAGGAACGGCATAGACAAGCTTTGCTTGTGTAATTATAAGAATCGTTTTGTTTTTTACAACAATCTTTTTGATTTTACCGAATTCAACGCCGTAATCTTCACCGACCGAAGACGTTACCCATGCGTTCGATTCGGTGACGATAAAGTCGACCCAAAGTTCTTTTCCGTTTGAAATTTCGTCAAAACTTTTGAGAAGACTTTTAACCGCAAGGGCATACATCACAAACTGAAGCGACCAGATTGCAAGCAAAGCCGCGGCAAAAATCAATATGGTGTAATCCTCAAGCAAAAACACAAGCGCAATCATTGAACACACGCCGAGCGCAACAAGAACGTCAAGCGCAACATTTGCTCCTCTGCCGAGATAGAGATAGCGGCACATATCTTTAACGTCCTTTTTGCTTCTTACATAACTGCTTTTGAACAAAGTTTTCATAAAGACCACCTTTCAGTTCGGCAAAATCCGTGTACATTATACGGTATCGCCGAATTTTTTTCAAGTTAAAAGTTAACTTTGACCGAAACTCATGCACCGCCAAATCCGGCGCAAAAGAAGCTGCCGCGGCAGGATTATCTGTGCGGCAGCTCATAAAATTTTATTTTCGCGATTTCAAAAAGTCTTCAAGAATCATCACGGCAGAAACGGCGTCAACAATGTTCTTTCGCTTTTTTCCGCGGACGTTGACTTCGTTCAGCACTCTGTGTGCGCTGACCGTTGTGAGCCGTTCGTCCCATGTGACGGTTTTTGTTCCGGAAAGTTCGCCGAGCTTTTTTGAAAAAGCTTCGCACTTTTCTGCACGTTCGCCAAAAGAGCCGTCCATGTTGCGCGGAAGCCCGACAACGATCATTTCGGCAGAAAGCTCTTTTGCTTTTTGCGCAACCGCTTCAAGAACTTTCGGTTCATACTTTTCAAAAATCACACCGACGGGAGACGCAAGCATTTCAAACTTATCGCAAACGGCAAGTCCCGTTCTTGCGTCGCCGTAATCAACAGAAAGAATTATCATATTGCTTTTCCTTTATGCCGCAGGCTCTTCACTCGGCTCGGTTGAAGCATGGGAAGAAGGCTCGGTTGTCGGCACAGTTGTGGGTGCAGAAGACGGCGGCGCGGTTGTGGGTGCGGAAGACGGTTCTGTCGTTGTCGGTGCGGTTGTGGGCGCCGTTGTCGGTGCGGTTGTCGGCTCCGTTGTGTTTCTCGGCTTAGTCGTCTTCGGCGCGGTTGTGCGCTCTCTCGTCGTGGTTTCCGTTGTGCTTTCGGTTGTATCTTCTTCCGAAGTTACGACGGGATCGGTTGAAACAACGATATTTGCGTCGCTTCTGTCTCCGCCGGCTTCTTCAATTACGTCGGCAAAAGACTTGCTTTCAAGTCCCTTATGAATCGTTGAGAAAACTTCGCGGAACACTGTTTTTGCCGGGTTGCTTGAACCGGTGCGCAGGTCGGCGCGGTAATCATAGCCGTACCAAACGGCGGTTACATAATAAGGCGTTCCGCCGCAGTACCACTTATCGCAGTTATCGGAAGTTGTTCCGGTTTTTGCAAAGGTCTGGAACGGAGAAATGTATGAGCCGTAGCCCGTACCGTTCGACTGAGTAACAGCCTTTGTGAGCATTGAAAGCATTGAGTTTGCCGTTGCGGTTTTGATTGCCTGTTCGGGCTTGTTCTTGGTGTTGACAAGAATAACCTTGTTGTTTCTGTCAAGAACTTTATAATAGCTGTAAGGCTCGTAATATTTTCCGCCGTTTCCGAACGTTGCAAAAGCCGCCGCCATTTCAAGCGTTGTTACGCCGGTGTTTGTTCCGCCGACGGCAAGCGGCGAAAGGTCCATATCGTTCGTCGAAAGATTCAGGTGGAAATGTTCGTTTGCATATTCGAAAGCTGATTTTACACCGAGCATTTCGCTGAGGATTCTTACCGGAACGGTATTGAGCGAACGGACGAGAGCTTCCTGAACGGTGATATAGCTTCCCGAACCGTGGTCGCCGTTGAAGTTTCTCGGCCATTCCTCGCCGTTAACGGTAATTGCTTTTTCAAGGATCATCGACGTAGGCGAAATGAGACCGAGATCCATCGCCGGAGCATAAACGCCGAGCGGTTTGATTGAAGAACCGGGCTGACGTTTTGCGCGGTTGTCGGTTGCTCTGTTATAGGAACGGTTGGTTGTTTTCTTTCCGGTTCCGCCGACAAGGGCAACGATTCTTCCCTGATAATCCATGATAGTCATCGCGGACTGCGGATACTGACCGCGCGAATCCTGGTATGCCGACGGGAAGCCGGTTTTGTCTTCATAAATACTTTCAAGCGTATCCTGAACGTCTTTGTCAACGGCGGAATAAATCTTCAAGCCACCGTAGTATACCATTCGCCACGCTTCGTTGTATTCATAGTTATATTTGCTTTGAAGGTCGGCAATAACCTGGTCGATAACATATTCTTCATACCACGAATAGATATGTGTGCTTGAGGTACTGCTGTTGTCATCTTCTTTTTCGCCGACAAGTTTGATTTTTGTTTTGAGCGCACGGTTATACTGCTTGTCCGTAAGCTTGCCTTGCTGGTGCATGAAATAAAGGCAGTCGCGCTGTCTTGTGATTGCGGCGTCATAGTTAACATAAGGGTTATATGAATACGGCGCCTGTGTGATTCCGGCAAGAAGAGCACATTCGGCAATGTTCAGTTTGCTGACGGACTTTCCGAAGTAGGTTTCCGCCGCGGTACGAACGCCGTAGCAGCCCGCGCCAAGGTATACGGTATTAAGATACGCCTCAAGAATGTCCTTTTTCGAGTAATATTTTTCAAGGTTGAGGGCGCGAAGAATTTCGTTGAATTTTCTGATGTATGTTACGTCTTTTTGGTCGGTAAGGTTTTTGATAAGCTGCTGGGTAATTGTTGAACCGCCCTGACCGTTGAGCGTGGGTTTGATGAGAACACCGATCGTTCTTCGCCAGTCAACGCCGCTGTGATCATAAAAGCGCTTATCTTCAAGGCAAACGAACGCATCGCGAAGATTTTTCGGCATTTTGTCGTAATTGACCCAAATTCGGTTTTCTTCGCCGTGAAGACGGGTGGATTCAACCGCCTTTCCGTCATCGTTATAATAATACATGATCGAGGTCATGCTCTGAGAACTTTTATAGTTATCGAGATTTACTATAACGTCGCCGTTGACAACGGTTTTAACATATGAAAGAACCGAAGTTCCGACGATAAGCACGGTCAAAACACCGGAAACAAAAAGACAGAAAAGCCCCAGAAAAATCGAGAACAAAACAGGGTGCTTTTTCTTTTTTTGTTTTCTTTTTCTTTTCGGCTGTTTCGGCGCGGGCGAAGCGCGGCGAGCAGACCTTTGTTCATTATCATTAGAGCTTTTTGGCATACATCTGACCTCCGAAGCTTTTTTACAGAACTTTTGAGTTATGCAAACTATTCCATAGTATTCCTTATTATAGTAAATATTGGTTTTTAAATCAACAAAAATATCAATTTTTTAATAAAAAAGTTATGAATTTCTTGTTTTGTTACAATTGTGCAAGCAAATGCGGCGGTTTTTCTTTTTCTCTTTGCATATCGTTTGGCATCGTATGTCGGCTTTTGCTTGCTCTCCCTCAGTCGGCAACAAAGGAAAGTTGTGCCGTTTAAGTCACGTTGTGCAAACAGAAAAGCAAACGGGAGTCTCACGAGACTCCCCTACGATTTAGCCGCGCGATTCAACGCTTCATGCACCGCAAGGTGCGCTTCATGTTTTGCCGAAAGGCAGAACAAAATCCGCCTCTACCGTCCAATGAGAAACGTTTGAGCAAAAAAGACCGGCACAGAAGTTTTCTCCTTTGCGCCGGTCTTTTGTTAAATTAATCTTATTTCATCATGTCGTGAAAGCCGATTTCGTCAAGAAGAACGATTCCGGCATCTTTAAGAACGCTTGTTGCGGTTTCGTTGTCGTTGACTCTGAGAATAACATATGCTTTTTTAGTGTCGCGCGAAATAAAAGCATACATATATTCAACGTCGATGTGAGCGTTTGCAAGAACTCTCATCGGTTTTGCAAATCCGCCGGGAACGTCGTCAATTCCAACCGCAATAACATTTGTTACCGAAACGGTGAAACCGGCTTTTTTAAGAACGTCTTCGGTTTCGTGCGGCTTGTCAACGATGAGACGGAGAATACCGAAATCGGTGGTGTCCGCAATTGAAAGCGCACGGATGTCAACGCCTGCGTTTGCAATTGTTTCTGTAATTTCGGCAAGTCTTCCCTCTTTGTTTTCAACAAAAACTGAAATCTGTTTAATAAGCATCTTCTCTTCCTCCTTTAAATCAATAGGTAACTTCTGTTCTGTTATCAATAACACGCTTTGCTTTGCCTTCCGAACGTGCAAGGCTGCCCGGCTCAAGGAGTCTGACTTTTGCGTGAATGTTGAGCGTTGATTGAAGCGCGCCTTCAATGCGCTTTTCGGTGTTTTCAAGTCCCTTAACGGTATCCGAGAACATTTCGGGAAGCATTTCAACCTGAACTTCCATTGTGTCAAGGTTGTTCTTTCTGTCAACAATAATAAGATAGTTTGCGGTGAGACCAAGCTCAAGCAAAACGTGTTCAACCTGCGACGGGAACACGTTGACGCCGCGAATGATGAGCATGTCGTCGCTTCTGCCCTTGGGTTTGCTCATTCTTACGGTTGTTCTTCCGCAAGCGCACTTCTCGTGGGTAATCGAAGCGATGTCGCGTGTTCTGTATCTGATGAGCGGAAGCGCTTCCTTGCCGATACAGGTGAAAACAAGTTCTCCGTATTCGCCGTCCGGAAGAACCTCAAGCGTATCCGGGTCAATGACTTCGGGATAGAAGTAATCTTCGCAAACATGAAGTCCGTTCTGACATTCGCAGTTGTATGCAACGCCGGGACTCGCAATTTCAGAAAGTCCGTAAATATCATAAGCCTTGATGTCAAGGAGCTTTTCAATTTCTCTTCTCATGTTATCTGTCCAAGGTTCTGCGCCGAAAATTCCCGCGCGAAGCTTGAGCGATTTCGGGTCAATACCCATGTCGCGGATGGTTTCGCCGATGAACATTGCATAAGACGGTGTGCAGCAAAGAATGTTCGAACCGAAGTCCTGAAGAATCTGAACCTGTCTTTTTGTGTTGCCGGAAGAAACGGGAATTGCAGTTGCACCCATGTATTCCGCGCCGTAATGAAGACCGAGTCCGCCGGTGAAAAGACCGTAGCCGTATGAAACGTGAATTTTGTCATCCTTTGTTGCGCCGGCGGCAGAAAGCGCTCTTGCCGCGCCGTCCGACCAAATTTCAATGTCGTGTTTTGTGTAGCCGACAACGGTTTGCTTTCCGGTTGTGCCAGAGGAAGCGTGGATTCTTTGAAGTTCGGACGCCGGAACGGCAAAAAGACCGAACGGATAGTTGTCGCGAAGATCCTGCTTCACGGTGAACGGAAGTTTTGAAATATCGTCGATTGAATGAATGTCATCGGGCGAAACGCCGTGATCGTCCAAAAGTTTTTTATAAAAAGGAACGTGATCGTAGGCATTTCTTACCATTTTGATGAGTCTTGCCGATTGAAGAGCGCGAAGATAATCCCTTGACGCACATTCAATTTCGGGTTTGAAAATTCCCATAAGTTTTTACACTCCTTGAAAGATTTAGCTGTATAAATATCTTTTGTTTGAAACGAAAAGCATGCAGACGCATTGTTTTTTATGCCGCGGGCGCCTCACGAGACGCCACTACAAGATTTTTCCCATATAGCGTCATAACGGTGAAGGTCATGGGTCGGCACGGGTCCGACCCCTACGAATTCGTTTTGCAGAGCTTTTCTTGGCTCTCTCCTGTGAGGGAGCTGTCGGCTCCGACGACTGAGGGAGAGTACCTTTGCACCTTCCTTGCCTTGAAACATGCGTTTCGAAAAAAAATATGCGGCAAAAAATTGTTGGGTTGACGGGCGCCTCGCGAGACGCCCCTACAGTTTAACCGCACGTTTTACAGGCAATTTTATGCCGTGCAAAAGTCTGGGGTTTCCGGGCGGAACAAAATCCGTCCCTACCTGTGAGGAAAACGCAGAAAAATGTTGAGCGCAGCTCAATGCTTCATGCGCCGCAAGGCGTGCTTCATATTTCGCCGTAAGGAGGAATACTTCCTGTTGCGTAAGCCACGCTTCATTTTCGCCGCAAGGCGAATCATTCCGCTTCGTATCCGTATTCGAACGCTTTGAGGTTTGCTTCAACGGTTTTCGGCGGAACGGAAGTTTTGACAATTTCCGCAAAGCTTTCCTTTTCAATTCCGAGAAAACGTACCGCCGCGCCGAGCAAAACAACGTTTGCGCTTTTTGCGCTGCCTGCTTTGAGCGCAAGACCGAGCGCGTCAACCGGAACAACCTTGATGTCGTTTTCTTTAAGTTTTTCGATAACGCCGTCGGGATAGGTTGCCTTGCCCATGATTACGGGCATCGGGTCGATTTTTTGCGTACCGGTGATGAGAACACCGCCTTTTTTGAGATACGGCAGCCATCTTGCCGATTCAAGCTGTTCAAAAGAAAGAATAACGTCTGCTTCTCCCTTTTCGATAACGGAGGAGAAAACTTTGTCGCCGAAGCGAACATAGGTCACAACACTGCCGCCGCGCTGGCTCATTCCGTGAACCTCGCTGAC
>DKDD01000128.1 GCA_002451715.1 Ruminococcaceae bacterium UBA6857
GGCGCGGGCGCATTTTCCGACGGAAAGCTTTCGCTTTGCTATGAAGTCGGCGGCGATCTTCCCACTCTTATCGGCGCTCAGACCGCACAGGAAACCATTGATTACACGGATAAAATATATCTTGAATTTGGTGCGGACGAACATATCGAAGGCCTTGAAAACACCCTCGGAAAAAAAGAAATCAGAATCAAGGCTATCCAGGCAGGACTGAAACTTGTCGATTGTCCGATTCGCCATATGGGAACCGAAAAAGCACAGGGCATTTACTATGCGATTGAGCAATATCTTCTCAATAACGGCGTTGAAATGATGTTCGGCTATGAGTGTTATGACCTTATTCTTGAAAACAACGAATGTAAAGGCGTTCGCCTCAAGGACAGCAAAGGCGGTCACGACACCGAAATTTTTGCCGACCACACAATCGTTGCAACCGGAAGAAGGGGAGCGGAATGGCTTGAAACCCTTTGTGCCGAATATGGAATTGCCCATCAGCCCGGAACGGTTGATATCGGCGTCCGTGTTGAAGTACGCAACGAAATCATGGAAAAAGTTAACGAAACCCTCTATGAATCAAAGCTTATCGGCTATCCGCAGCCGTTTAAAAACAAGGTCAGAACTTTCTGTCAGAATCCCGGCGGTTTTGTCAGCCAGGAAAACTATGACAACGACCTTGCCGTTGTTAACGGACATTCATACAAAGAGCTCAAGAGTGACAACACCAACCTTGCAATTCTTTGTTCTCACAACTTCAGCTATCCGTTCAATCAGCCGATAGCATACGCTCAGAAAGTCGGCGAGCTTACCAACATGCTCGGAACCGGACACATTCTTGTTCAGCGTTTCGGCGATATTCTTGACGGAAAGCGCACATGGGAAAAAGAACTCATGCAGTCAAACGTTCGTCCGACTCTTCCGGACGCCGTTGCAGGCGACATCACCGCCGCAATGCCTTACAGAGCAATGACCAACATCATTAACTTCATCAAGGCAATGGATCATGTTGTTGAAGGCTTTGCTTCAACCGAAACGCTTCTCTATTCACCGGAACTTAAATTTTACAGTAACCGCGTTAAGATGGACGAAGATTTCAACACAAGCATCAAGGGTCTTCACTGCCTCGGCGATTCAAGCGGCTGGACGCGCGGCCTTATGATGGCTTCCGTTATGGGCGTTCTCATGGGAAGAAAACTTATCTGATTATTTTTCGGCGGCGATTGCGGAATATGCAATTGCCGCTATATCTGTATTATAGCCTACAAAGAAAAAAGTTCATAAATTTTATATAAGGGATGATAGCTTTGCAAAAGAACGAACAGTTTCTTGAATGTGAAAAGAATTGGGTATATTTTACATTGACCGCTGTTGCCGGTTTTTTTGGTGCTTATACATATCTTCTTCGCGGTGGAGTTTTTTGCAATGCACAAACCGGAAATGTTGTTTTGCTCGGACTTTCTCTCGGAGACGGAGAGTGGAAAAAGGCACTTTATTATCTGATTCCGATTACTGCTTATCTTGCAGGTTCGTTTGTTTCGGAATTGCTGCCGAGTTCGATAAAACATAAAACATCGCTTCGGTGGGATACACTTTTGATTGCTTTTGAAATGCTTGTTGTCGTTGTGCTCGGTTTTCTTCCGGAATCGCTTCCGGTTCAGATTTCGCAGGTTGCTGTGAATTTCATTGCTTCAATGCAGTATAATACGTTTCGTCAAGCGCAAGGTGTGGCTGTTGCAACAACGTTTGTTACAAATCATATCAGACAAATCGGAGTGGGATTTGCAAAAGAGATTCACCACCGCAAAAGCAACGATAAATCCCACAGAGTTAAGCTTTTTAAACATCTTGCAATGGTTTTCTTTTTTCTGATGGGCGTAATAATCGGAACTGTGTTTTGCAATTTGCTTTCCGGAAAGGCAATTTGGCTTTTGCTTTTTCCGTTTGGTGTTGTCTTTGTTGCTCTTCTTCATGCAGATTTAACCACAGAAAAAGAACTTCTTGAAAAGAAACCTTCAGGTCATTGATTTTTTGAATGCATAAATTAACTCTTCTTATATTATAACAAAATGGCGGCTGATACAGTCGGGTGCGCCCGATCATATCAGCCGTTGTTGTTTATTTAGTCCCTTACTCGGAGATATTTCTGATGTCCTGCAAGTTTCCGCTGCATAAAGCTTTCATGTTCCTGAAAATCTTTTCCGCGCTCCAATCCCACCATTTAAGATTGAGAAGATATTCGGTCAGTTCATCATCAAAGCGCTTGCGGATAATTTTGCAGGGATTGCCGGCGGCAATGCAGTATGGCGGAATATCTTTTGCAACAACCGAATTTGCGCCGATTATTGCCCCGTCGCCGATGTGAACTCCGGGCATTACGGTAACGTTTTGACCGATCCAAACGTCGTTGCCGATGACGGTGTCACCTTTAAAAGGTAAGTCTTTAACCTCCGGAGCAAATTTTTCCCAGCCGCCGCCCATGATGTTGAACGGATAGGTTGTCACACTGTTCATTCGGTGGTTGGCGCCGTTCATAATGAACTCAACGCCTTTAGCAATGGCGCAGAATTTTCCGATTATGAGCTTGTCGCCGAGAAATTCATAGTGATGCGTAACGTGACTTTCAAAGTTTTCCGCCCCGTCAACGTCATCGTAATATGTATAGTCGCCGACCGAAATGTTCGGTCTTTTGATAACGTTTTTTATAAAAACAACTTGTTTTATGTTTTCGTTCGGATAAACCGAATTCGGATCGGGTCCCATAACTGCAATCCTTTCTTTAAATCAACTGAAATAATACGTCTTTCCTTTTTCCGTCATGAACTCTGTCACGCCGTTTTCAAACTTAACTTCAACCTCGTTTTTGTTTTCGTCCTCAACAAGGGCAACTTTTCCGTCGATATAAACTTTGCAGTTTCCGCCGCAGGTTGATTTTATTGTTCCGTTTTTGAGCCGTCCGTCTTTCCATTCGGCGGAAATAACAAAGCCGCCTCTTGCACAAAGTCCCTTGAACTCTCCGTTTCTCCAATCTTTCGGAATAGCCGGAAGAATTTTGATTATTCCGCCGTGGCTTTGAAGAAGCATTTCCGTAACTCCTGCGGTAAAGCCGAAGTTTCCGTCAATCTGGAACGGCGGATGAGCGTCAAACATATTCGGGAATGTGCCGCCTCTGCCTCTCTTGTACTTGACGGGAATATAGCGGAGCTGATTGTTGATGAGCTTGATAACCTTGTTCTTGTCACGAAGCCTTGCCCAGAAGTTGATCTTCCAGCCGAGGCTCCAGCCNNTTCCGTCAATCTGGAACGGCGGGTGAGTACCCCAAAGGTTTTTGAGAATCGTTGTTTTAAGAATCTGCCCGATGATTTCATCGCATTTGTTTCCCTGACCGAGTCTTGCGCGGCAAAGAAGTCTGTGAGCAAGCGCCCAGCCGGTTGTTTTGATGCCTCTGTCGTCAAGCGAAGCGGAAGCCGCAGCCTGAAATTCCGGTGTCTCGTCGGTAATCTGTTCAAACGGGTAAAGTCCGAGCAGGTGTGAAATATGTCTGTGTTGTTTTTGAACGCCGTGTAATATTCCGCGAAGCGGAAAACGATCCTCGTGTACCCATTCTCTGATAAAGCCGTGTTTTGTTTTTGAATAAGGCTTGAGCTTTTCAATCTGATAGCTGATTTTTTCAATCAGCTCTTCATTGACGGCATTCTTTCTGCCGTTTTCTTTGAGTACTTTTGAAAATTTAATTACCGAGTCAAAAATCGCATAAACAATGCTTTGCTCAAACGTTCCGCCTGCACTGACCGGACCGTGTTCCGCCGAATAGCAGGGCGAAACAACAAGCCTGTCCGTTCCTTTTTCGGGAACAAGAAGTTCTGACCAAAGAAGTGCGGTTTCCTCCATTGTGGGATAGATGTCATTTTGAAGTTTGTCAATGTCGCCTGTGAACGAGTAGTATTCGCCCATTTGAAAAGCCGCCCAAGCGCCGTTTGTCGGCGCCCAGCCCCAGCGCCATGAGTATCCGGGGGCAACAATTCCGAGCGGAGTCACCATTGTGTGGCACACCCAGCCCGTCGGTTTGCTGTAATCAACCTTTCCGTCTTTTCCCGTTTCACCGATTCCGAAAGAGTTGTATGCCGCAACTCTTCCCGGCTTTCTCAAAGAATTGATAAAGTCAAGATAAGGCAGGGCAGTCTCTGCAAGGTTTGCAGAAAACGCGGGCATATAGTTCATTTGAAGATTGATGTTAAGGTGGTAATCGCATTCCCACGGCGGATTGTTTTTTGCGTTCCAAATTCCCTGAAGGTTTGCCGGAAGTGAGCCGTCACGGGACGACGCAATTAAAAGGTAGCGTCCGTATTGATACAAAAGTGTGATAAGGTTGCGCTTAAATTCGCCCTTTTTGCCGAATCGGTCAAGCATGTAATCTGTCGGGTGGGTGCTTTCTTCTTCGCCGAGTGTGAACGAAACTCTTTCATAAAGCGCGCGGTAATCCGCAAGGTGGGTTCTGTAAAGTTCGCCGAATGTTTTCTTTGCCGCGGCTTCAACGGTGTCTCTTGCTTTTTGAAGCGGATCGGTGTCGGAAAAAAAGTTCGGATAATCGTTTTTATAGTTTGTCGCAAGGCTCATGATGACAAGCACACTGTCGGCATTCTCAATTTTGATGTGGCCGTTTTCTTCGGCAGATACGGTTCCGCCTTTCGTGATAAATTTCACCGCACAGCCGTATTTCATTGAGTTTTTGTCTTTTCCGTCTTTTGCGCCGATTCCCTCGTTGTCGTTGACCGTTCCGAAAAGAAGAATGGTGTCGTTTTCGCTTTTGATTTCTCCGTTTTGTTCGGAATCAAGATAGGCGTCGATGTTGAGCGGCGCGGCGTTTTTGTCCTTGTCTTCGCAGCCGATTCTTCCGACAAAAACGTTGTCCGGATAGCTGACAAAATAATGACGCATGTGGTTCGTTTTGCCTTTTCTGAAAGAGACCATTGCCGATGCGGAAGAAAGGTCAAGGTCACGAACATATTCGTCGCCGGTGTCGTCATCAAAGCCGAGATAAAGGTTGCCGAACGCCTGGTATGAGCCGAAACCTGTGTGGTTGCCCTCAAGTTTTTGCATGAGGGCGGTTGCTTTCTTTTCGTTTCCGTTTTCAAGAGCTTTTTGAACGGCTCTGAAATTTTCGCCGCGGCTTGTGTCGGAAATTCCGCCGTTGAAACCCTCAACGTCGCTTCCGCCGGACCAGAGCGTTTTTTCGTTGAATTGAATGAGTTCGCAACCCTTTCCGCCGAAAATTTTTGCTCCGA
Organism: Ruminococcaceae bacterium UBA6857; assembly: GCA_002451715.1. Taxonomy (GTDB): domain Bacteria; phylum Bacillota; class Clostridia; order Oscillospirales; family Acutalibacteraceae; genus UBA6857. Next base: position 5,277 of record DKDD01000128.1, read on the forward strand.
TTTTTCCGTTGCCGAGCGGAAGAGCTTCGTTTTCCCAACCGAAATAGCTCATATTTGCCGGTTTGTTATAGCATAAAAACATTTTTGAAGTACCTCGTTTATTTTATTCAAATTCAAGTTGATTTATTTGTTATTATATAATCTTTTAATGTCCGCTGTCAAGAAAAGTCATTAAATAGCCGAAAACCGGGGATCCTAATTCGGTTTGACGGCTTCTTTTTCAACAAAATTAAATTTTAATTTAATTTGCATTGCCAAATTCTCTCTTTTGTGATATCATGAAGTGTACAAATGTTGCCGTTTGAGGAAAAAATTCGTTATTTCGGCAAAGCGAAGAAAATAACCGGAAAAACCGGAAGATTTATTTTTGGAGGAGATTAATAATGGCAGTGATTGAAAAAATTTCAATCGAACGCGCAAAAAGCGCAGAATCGGTCGGCGTTTCTTCAAAAGTTGTTCAGGCTTTTGTTGACCGCTGCATGGAAATGAATAAGCAACTTCATTCTCTTATGGTAATCCGTCACGGAAAAGTTGCCTGCGAAGCTTTCAGAGATCCGTTCGGTCCCGAACACAAACACATGATGTATTCCGTCAGCAAAAGCTTCACTTCAACCGCAATAGGTTTTGCGATTGATGAAGGATACTTTAACCTTGACACAAAATTCGTTGAAATTTTTCCGGAAGCAAGGGGAGATAAGCCCGACGCTTACCTTGAAAAAATGACGGTCGAAGACCTTCTCACAATGCGCAGCGGCCTTTCGGTAACACCGTTTATGGACAAAACCAAGGATCGTTGGTTCCATGATATTTTGAACAGCGGCTGGGGAAGCGAACCCGGCACGGAATTCTTTTATATCAGCGAAAACATGTATCTTCTTTGCTGCATTATTCACAAGATGACAAAGATGAGCGTTATTGAATATCTCACTCCGCGCCTTTTCAAACCGCTCGGAATTGTTGATCCTTATTGGGAAACCTGCCCAAGAGGAATTGAAGCCGGCGGATGGGGACTTATGATTCGCACCGAGGACCTTGCAAAATTCACCCTTTGCTATCAGCAGGGCGGAAAATTCGGCGGAAAACAGGTCATCCCCGAATGGTGGGTCAAAGCAGCAACTTCATATCATGCCGACAACAGCAAAAATTCAGAACTTGACTCAAGCAAAGGCTACGGCTACTGTTTCTGGAGAAACGGCGGTTATAAAAACTCTTATCGCGCCGACGGAATGTTCTGCCAGTTCGGAATTGTTTTTGAAGACCTTGACGCTTGCTTTATCATGACCGGCGGCGAAATTGACGAGCAGAGAATGCGTGACGTAATTTGGGAATACTTCCCGAAAGCATTTGACGATAATGCTTCGGAAGAAGACGCCGTTCCCGTTTCGATTCCCGCTTATCCTCGTCTTCCGAAAAGACCGCGTGCTTTCACCGAAAAGCAAATTGCCGGAAAGCGCATTACTTTTGCAAAATCTCCGCTTCTCAATATCGCCGGTTTCCCAACAAGTATGATTACTCCGCATGTAACTTTCATGGCAAGAGACAGAGCCGGAAACATTACCAATGTCACTTTTGAATCGCTTGAAAACGAACTCATTATGGAATGGTCCGAAGGAACGGAAGTCAACCGTATTCATGTCGGTATGGACGGCGAATATCGTTGGGACAATATCGTTGTCGGTCACAATCCGTATACGGTTTGCTCGGTAGGTTGCTGGAACAGCGAATGCGAACTTGAAATTCATGTCAGAGCGATTGAAACACCGTCTGAAAGAGTTCTTGTTTTCAAATTTGCTGACGGAAAGGTTACTTTGAAGCCGACAATGAATCCCGACACAGCTTCAATTGCGGCAACACTCAAAGATTCTGTCAAAAGTGTTGTTAAAAATCCCGTTGTTCAGTCGGTTGTAAGTCAGGCTTTGCCATACCTTGTTCCCGTTATTGATATTCCGCTCCACGGAAAAATCTCAAAATAATCACGTTAATAAAATAACTCCACAGAAGGAGACTTACTTATGATTTGGAAAGTTTTATTTGTAATTGCCGTTGCGGCGGAGTTTGTTTTTGTTCCGCTGTTTCTCAAATATTCGTGGCCGGAAAAATGCTGGAAATCATTCGGCTTCAAAATGATTTGTTCCGCTCTTTTCTTTGCGGCGGGACTTCTTGCAACAAAA
>DKDD01000158.1:0-144 GCA_002451715.1 Ruminococcaceae bacterium UBA6857
AAATGCTCCTTTCGGAAGAAACCGAATGCTTCTGCTTCCTTGCAGGTCACGAAAGCTTTGCCGCTGCGGAAGGCGCAATCAAAATTGCCCTCAACGCAAACAAAGTCAGAGTTAAGCCGCTTCGCGTTATCCTCAACGGTCTCG
>DKDD01000158.1:312-7784 GCA_002451715.1 Ruminococcaceae bacterium UBA6857
ACGGCGCAGACAACGTTCCCGAAGGCGTTGCAATCATGAAGCTTGAAAAGGTCGGCGTTTCAATCACCGGTAACTCAACCAACCCGACCCGCTTCCAGCATCCCGTTGCAGGTACCTACAAAAAGTGGTGCGTTGAAAACGGCGTGAAGTACTTCTCGGTTGCTTCCGGCGGCGGAACAGGCCGTACTCTTCATCCGGACAACATGGCAGCCGGCCCGTCCTCATACGGCATGACCGACACCATGGGCAGAATGCATTCCGACGCTCAGTTTGCAGGTTCGTCCTCCGTTCCGGCTCACGTTGAAATGATGGGACTTATCGGCATGGGCAACAACCCGATGGTTGGTGCAACAGTTGCGTGCGCAGTTGCTGTTGAAGAGGCTATGAAATAAGAAGCGAATTCCTTTGTAAAATAAGGCTTTTGGGTACTTTCAAAGTCTTGAAACTATAAAATTATAAAAAGCAAATTAGACACATCATTTTAAGACGAAAGTCTTGTGATGTGTCTAATATCTTTTAACGCAAAAAATCTGAAAAATTTAGTAAAATCTTTGCCGATTCAGTTCTCGAATCCTTGATTTGCAAAAATTTTTGGTGTATTATAAAATTTATGGTTAAAAAAATTAACACCGTTCTATAACTCGATTTTTAAAAGGTAAGGACTGACAGATTTTGCTTGCATTTTATTTAACTCTTGTCGATAATCCATCGGATCAAGAAAAAGTAAAAACGATTTATACGAAATATTACGGATTAATGAAACATGTCGCGCTTGACTACACAAAAAACGATGCGGACGATATTGTTCACGACGCAATGATAAAAATAATCGGAAACATTGAAAAAGTTGACGTTGCGGATGAGCTGAAAACAAAATCGTTTTGCGTTGCGGTTGTTCGAAACAGGGCAATTGATGTGCTGAGAAAAGGTAACAATGAAAATGCATGTTTCAACGATGAAATTAATGCAAACGAAAGCGCCTCTTACTCTTTCACCGATATTAATGAAACATATCAGATACTTTATCAGGCATTGGATTCGCTTGACGACACATATAAAACCGTGTGTACACTTAAGTATGTCAACGAGCTGACGGAACGCGAAATCGCCGAAGTTCTTGACCTTACGCCAAAAGCAGTCAGTTTGCGCATATTCAGAGGCAAACAGATTTTGAAAAAGCAGCTTAGAAAGGAAGATTTCTATGCGTGATGAATTGAACGAAAATGTTTTTGAAGCAATTTTGAAAAAGGCGTTTTGCGATTACAATGAAAATTTTCTGTCCTCTTATCCCGACTGCGAAACGCTTTCAAAAATGTATCCGCTTTCCAAAAAGGAAAAGCGTTTCTTTGATCGCACCGCAAAGGAAGCAAAATACGGAAAATCTCTTGTGCGGGTCTATCTTTCAAGGGCAGCAGTTGTTTTTCTCTGCTTCGTTACCCTTGCGGTTGCCGTTATGATGACAAGTCCGACGGTTCGCGCCTCGGTCAAAAATGTAATTATGCAGTGGTTTGAAAAATACACGACGTTCACATTTGTTTCAACCGACTCCGGCAAAAAAGATTTTGAAAGCGTTGAAGATGTCAAAATCGGCTATATCCCGGATGGGTATGAATTGGCTATTGAGGATAAATCACCTAAAGACTTTACATACATTTATTATTTTGGTGAAAGTGATTTGGTAATTGAGGTGTTTGAAAATGAAGCAATAAAATCTCAATTAGACAATGAACGTTATATATATACAAAAATGAAAATAAATGGTAATGAAGCTTGGATAACGTATGATGAAGTCAACGCAAGCGGAGCAATTGTTATTGTAGATTCGAAAATAACAATTGAAATATATGCGAATTTGCCGAAAGAAGAGTTAATCCAAATAGCAGAAAACATCGAATAAAAATTAAAATAAATTAAACAGCGTCGAAACGTGTAGTAAAATGTCCTTCTCAATCGTTTATATTTTATAGATACTAAGCGAGAGGAGGACTTTTTAATGTCTTACAAAAAAACAGGCAAAAGATTTATATCGCTTCTTGTGGCTGTTTTAATTGCTTTTTCAATAACAGTATTACCGGTTGGTGCCGTTATTGAAAAGAATCAAGCACAGCTTCAGAGCGCAGATACGGGTACGATTTCACCTTTATGGGTAAATGTGGGCAGTCTGAATCTAAGTTTGACATTTTCCGACAAAAAAATTTATGCAAAAGTCATTTTGACTGCTATCACTGGAACAAAGTATAAAAACGGCACTGTTACTCTTTCAAAATACAGCGGCGGAAAGTATGTTCCGGTCAAAACATGGACAGGCTTGTCATCATCAAGAACAACTTTTCTTTTCAGCAACAGCGACCTCACCGCTGTTTCCGGAGTGAAATATAAGTTGTCGATAAAAATCACGGCATATACCTCTTCAAAATCCGAAGTTATTACCGGAAAAAAAGTTGCAACTTGTCCGTAAAAAGTTTAAAAAAAATTGTAGTAAAAAGTTTTTTTAAACGTTTATATTGATGATTAAAGGGAAAACACACTTTCTGCGTAAGCACGACAGTAACAATAAAACTAACGGTCGGTTCGCAAACAAAAGCCCTTTATACAAATTAATACTCGGTGAGTATCCGCACAACTATGCGGTTCTCATATACTTTCACTTTTGCACAAACCTGCCGACACACCCGGCAGGTTTGTGTTTTTTATAAAAATAATGCTAAGTCTTGAAGCGGGCGAGCTTTTTTGTCGTTTTGTTTGATTTTACAATGAGCTGCACAGCATTCTTGACAAAATAATCAGAAAAGCATTGAAAAAAATATTTAATATGATATAATGAATTTGACAGTGCATGCTTTGCGGCAAAAAATGCACTTTCGGGCAATCACACAATGAATAAAACCGGTAAATATAAAAAACAAATCACACCGGTTCCAAAAATACGCACAAGGGGACTCTTGTAATGTTTGTTATACAAACATTATTCTTTTTCGATGTGAACAAAAAAGTTCTATTCCCGATTTTGCGTATTAAAAGAAGGAGGATAATGATGAAAAAAGTAATTTCTGTGATTCTTTGCCTTGTGATGATTTTTGCGTTGGCTGCTCTGGCTTTTGCAGGTTATGCCGAAATTAAAGTCACCTGTGACGATCCGGTAATTTACATTGCCGGCGACAGCGGTGCGCTTTACTATGAAAACGACACAAAAAAATTCTGCATTGATCAGGCAAGCAACCTTCTTAAAGACGGAGAAGGCGATACAAACCAGAAAATTTACGAAGCCACTGCCAACATTTTGCTCCCGTTTATTCTTGAAGGTATTGCCTTTGATAAGTGGGATAACTATTACGCCGCAGTTGAAAAAGAAATCGGTGAGCTTTTTGCTCCGGTAAGACTTGATGAAAACGGTAATGTTCCCGAAGGATCGGATTGCGGAATCGGTAGGGAAGCAAAAGCTGACAGAATCAGAAAAATGACCACCGACCTTGCAGACTCCAGCGGAAAATACAGTGAAGAAACCTATCTTTATAATTATGACTGGCGTCTTGACCCGATTGAACTTGCCGATGATCTTCATGAATACATTGAAGGTGTTAAAAAGGCTACCGGCCACAGCAAGGTTTCAATCGTATGCAAATGTCTCGGAACAAATGTTATGCTTGCGTATGTTAATAAATACGGAACAGACAGCCTCAAAGGAATTGGAGTCGGTGTTTCAACAAGTAACGGCGCGGACTTTCTCAGCGGTGCAATCAGCGGTGACTTCACAATTGACGGCTCCGGCCTTGTGAGACTCGGAAAAGAGCTTGCCGTAACCAAAAACTTTACTGTTCATCCGCTTATTCTTGCAACAATTGAACTTCTTGCGAACACCGGAGTAATTGATACTCTTACCGCAACAGCAAGAAAACTCCTTTATGCAAGAATTGAATACGGAATTATCTCTGCGCTTGCAACGTCAACAATGATGACATATCCGTGCTATTGGGCGCTTGTCACACCGGAAGATTTTGAAGACGGCCTTGATTATGCTTTCGGCAAAGAGGGCAGTGAAAAACGTAAACAGTATGCGGGTCTTATCGAAAAAATTACCGTTTATAATGAGACAATCAAAAAGCATACATATGAAATTATGAAAAAAATTAAGAACCCGGATAAAGACGGAAATTCTGTAAATCTTATCATCGTATCAAAGTACGGTACGCAAATGGTTCCGTGCATTAAAGATGAGGGCGCGTTGGCCGATAACTATGTTTCGGTTGTTAAATCGTCATTTGGTGCAACAACGTCAACAATTTATGACACGCTTTCCGATGAGTATATTGCACAGCGTGTTGCCGAAGGAAAAGGAAAGTATATCTCCTTAGATAAAAAGATTGATGCTTCAACATGCCTGTATCCGGATTATACATGGTTCATCAAAAACTGTGAACACGGCTATTATCCGTATGAAGAAAGACGTCTTGTGCTTGCGGTTATAGATGCAGATAAACAGCTTACGCCAAATGATTTTAAATATTCGCAGTTCTCGGTTTTTGATTATTCAACCGATACCATTTCCGAAATGAATGAAGAAAACTGCAACACGGCATATTGGAAAGCCGACAAAGACCTTGAACAGCCGCAGACTCCGGCTCAGCGCCTCGTTTCGTTTTTGCGTTCGCTTCTCAATTGGCTCAAAGCAATTTTTCAATCGCTGACCAAAAAAGACGCATAAAACTTTCATAAAAAATCCCTGCCTTTGCTTTTCCAAAGGCAGGGATAATTTTTATATTGTGGGGCTGCAATCAGAACTTTCCGCCGCCACCGCCGAACGAATCGGAGCCGCCTCCTCCGCCGCCGGAGGAAGAATCGTGGTCATCTCTTGCGATGCGCGTTTGAGTAACGCTGTTGTAAAGGAACTGATCGGAAGATTCGGTAACATGGAAACTTCCGTCTTTGATATAGTTGTTCGCTTCCTTTTGCTTGACAGCGGTTTTGAGCTTGCTTTTCATGATTAAAACAATGATAACAGCAATAACAAGGCCGATACCGAAGCAGATTGGAAGAACGATAATCGGAAGCGGTGCGCGTCCGTAATTTCCGTCCGAGTCGTCGCCGTAACCGTTTTGAGTCATGTCGGCATAATCGGCGCACTCATCTGCAAAAGTTGAAAAAGCGTCTGAATAGTTGCCTGCCGAAAGGTCGGGAACTATTTTTTTGCCGACGTATTCAACACGCGAATCGGTAAGAACCGTTTTTCCGTAGCCGTGAGTTGCAATGTACCAATCGCGTTCTTCCATGCTGAGAAGCAAAAGGATACCGTCTTTCGATTCTCCGTAACCGTAATCGCAAGAGGTAAAAATCTCTTCGGCATAATCGGAAACTTCAAAGCCCTCGCTGTCCTGTGTTGTAACAACAACAAGTTCAAGATTCCATTTTTCGCTAAGATCGGAAAGCTTTTTTTCAAGTGTTGCAACTTCTTCGTCTGAAATAAGCTTTGCCGTGTCCATGATGTGCGGATATTTTCCGGTGAAACCTTCGCTTTTCTTGATATCCTTTGAGGGTTCCGGAAGATTTTTAAGTGTAGAATCCGCAGAAGGAACGGCGGTTGTTTTTTCTGCTTTTGTTGTTTCGGTTTCCGGCTCGGTTGCTTCGGTTTCCGGCTCGGTGGTTTCGGGCTCGTCAAAAAAGTCGGAAACATAATTTCCTGCGTTGATTATGTAAGATTGAATACCGTCGTAGCGGTCGTCGCTGACCGAAATGTCAAAAAACGCTTCTTCAATACTGTCGTCGATTGAATCGCCGATTGTTCCGGAGGAGACAATGTACCAGTAATCGTCGTTAACGGCAAGAAGAATACGGCTTTCGGCGTCTGTTGCCGGGGCAAGACTTTCTGCTTCATCGGCAATTTCATCGGAGTCGTTTCCTTCAAAAATCGCATAGGAAATTTCGGTGTTGTATTTTTTATAGTAGTCGTTTGAAAGTTCGTTGAGCGCGTAAATTTCGTCTTCGGTGAGTGTGCCGGTATTGTCAACAACAAAGGACGGAAAGTCCGCCGCAAAAGCAACCGTTATGCACGAAAGTGCAAGAACAAGCGCAATGAATAAAGCTGAAATTCGATTTTTCATTTTTTAACCTCCTATCAAACCGGTAAACCACAAAAGCCATGCGATGCCGTAAGCTGCCGCACCGATTGCCGCGGTAAGGCCGACCAGCCATTTTGCCGCCGCGCCTTTGTCAACGGGGAGGTCGCCGATGAATTTTCCCGTTTGTCCGTTCATTGCAAAAACATACTTTTCGCCCTGCCACGTTGTGTTGAGTATCCATACGGGAAGAAGAGCATATCTTGCCGAACCGTTGCGGAGGTCAACAAAGCTTTCCTTCGGAGTGACGGAAGTATATCCGGTTGCGGTTTTTCTGAACGCGTCTTCCGCGGAAGCCTTGATGCGTTCGTTCGCGCGAACAATGCAGTCGTCACTTTTGACGTCGTATTTATCGGCAAGATAACCCGCAAGATACGCCGCCTCAAACGGTTTGAGGTCATTGAAGTTGAACGGTTCAATCGCTTCGGTCAAAGTGTTGTCAATTTTTGAAGAGCTGTCAACCGGAATTTTTTCAAAGCCGAGAGAACCTGCACGGTGAAGCGCATAGTGGCTCGTTTCGGTATATTCATAATCGCCGTCGCTCCAAACACGAACGGTTGTTGCGTCATATTTAATTGAAGCGTCGGCATCTGCATCGAAAAGCCAGAACGGAACATAAACGCCTTTGATTTCGTCAATATGATTCTGGCTTTTGAAAACTTTGGGAAGAAGTCTTTTTCCGGTCAAGTGTTTCATAAGTCCTTCCTTTGCCGCTTTTTTGTCAAGCTTGAAAGGAATGATGAAGTCCGGGCGAAGACCGCCGGAAAACCTGTCTTTCATAACAACATTGTTTCCGCAATAGGGACATGACGTTGCGCCGGTGGTTTCATCGGCAAGAATTTCCGCTCCGCAGGATTCACAGCTGTAGGAACGAAGCGAACCGGTTTCGCCGCTTTTCCATTCGTCCGAGGACATGTTCCATTGCATTTCGCTTTCGCCGAGCGATTGTTCGTTTTGTTTGAGTGCCTCAATGTCGAACTCACTGTCGCAGTACGGACACTTCATTCTTTGGGTTGAACTGTCAAATTCAACCGATCCGCCGCATGACGGACACTTGTATTCCTGTAATACACCCAATGTATTTACCTCCCGATATAAGCCGAAATCGGCAATTTTTTGTTTTTTAAGGGAATGCAGGATTGCAAATTGATTTTTAAACGCCGAACGGGTTTCCGCATTGCGGACAGAACTTCGGCGGATTTTCGGGGTTTTCAATCTCCCAGCCGCATTTGCCGCAGCGATAAACGTGGTTTTCGGGTTTCTTTGCGCCGCAGTTCGGGCAGAAATTGCCTTTGTTGACCGAACCGCAAGTGCAGGTCCAGCCTTCGGGTTCGGCAGGCTTTTTCGCTCCGCAATTGGGGC
>DKDD01000017.1 GCA_002451715.1 Ruminococcaceae bacterium UBA6857
TCGGTGGGAGGAAAGCAGCGCAAAAGACTGTCCCAAAAAGGAAAATGACCACGCAATGGACGACATCAGATATTTTGTTTCTACCGTTTTGGCCGAAGATGAAGAAGACGACGGCTTCTTCGCCATTGCGGCAGACAGATAAGAAAGGAGTGATAGCTTGGCGCTCAGAAAAAAGAAAAAAACGCCCGGCGAAGAAAACGCCGTTGCTGTTCCGCAAACAGGAAAAAACAGCCATCCGTTTTTGTCTCTTTCTTCATATATTCCGGGATTTTCAAACGACGCGGCGCTTTATAAGAGCCTTCGCGAAGCCGTTCCGATTATTGACGCGGCAATCGGAAAACTTGTTCGTCTTCTCGGAACGTTCAATGTTCGTTCCGAAAACAAATTTGCAGAAGAAAGCCTTGAACGTTTTCTTGCCGAAGTTGATGTTGGCGGAACAAGAAAAGGCATCTATGCTTTTATTTCGTCGTTTTTCGATGAACTTTTGACTTACGGAACGGCTGTCGGCGAAATTGTTACCGACGGAGTGCAAATAAGAAGTCTTTATCTTTCCGACCCCAAAAGCGTTTCTCTCAAATTCGGCAGTTCTCCGCTTGACATTGTCATCAGCGCTCAGAACGAACAAGGATTCTTTGTTCCGGTGAAATATCCCGAGCTGATTCTTCGCAGCGTTCACAACCCCGAACCGGGAAAAATTTACGGAACGTCGCTTCTCAAAGGTCTTCCGTTTGTCAGCGACATATTGCTCAAAATCTACAACACAATCGGAATCAACTGGGAACGTGTCGGCAACGTTCGTTTTGCCGTAACATATAAGCCGCAAAACGACGCACTCGACAAAGCTTATGCAAAAGACAGGGCAAAGCAGGTTGCCGCCGAATGGCGAAAAGCAATGGAAAAGAACGGCCCGGTGAAAGATTTTGTTGCCGTCGGCGATGTTCAGATTAAAGCAATCGGCGCAGACAATCAGATTCTTGAAAGCGACGTTCCGGTCAGACAAATGCTTGAACAGATTGTTGCAAAGCTCGGCATTCCGCCGTTTTTGCTTGGTCTTTCATGGTCAACAACCGAAAGAATGTCTTCGCAGCAGGCAGACATTCTCACAAGCGAAATTGAAGCCTATCAGCGTGAGATTGAACCCATCATCAGAAAAATTTGCAAAACCCACCTTATTCTCAACGGTTTTGACTGCGATTTTAAGATTGAATGGAACGACATTACGCTTCAGGATATCTCTGAAATTTCAAGAAGCGGATATTACGAAGCACAGACCAAAAAGCTTTTGAGCGAAATCGGAGGTGAAAATAATGAAGACTGAAACAAAAAGAGAAAAAAACGAATACACGGCAAAAATCGGCAAAGACGAACTTGCCCTCATCAATAAGTACACGCGAAAAACACTTTCGGAAAACGATGTTTATGTTTTTTCGGTTAATCTTTGCGACAACGAAATTGACAGAGATTTTGAATGTTTTTCGCTTTCGGCACTCACGGAACTTGCAGTTTTGTTTGAGGGCAAGACAGGAATTTTCGACCACAACGCAAAAAGTACGCTTCAAACCGCGCGAATTTTCAAAGCGTGGGTTGAAACCGACAAAACAAAAAAGACTTCCCGCGGCGAAAATTACAGTGTTCTCAAGGCGCGCGCATATATGATAAGAACCGAGGAAAACAAAAGCCTTATTGAAGAGATTGAAGGCGGAATCAAAAAAGAAGTCAGCGTGAGCTGTTCGGTTGAATCCGCAGTTTGTTCAATCTGCGGCGCAGACATGAAAAGCCGCAACTGCGAACACATCAGAGGAAAAACCTACTCCGGCTCGCTTTGCTTTGCCGTTCTCAAAAATGCCACAGACGCCTATGAATGGTCGTTTGTTGCCGTTCCGGCTCAGCGCGCGGCCGGTGTTACAAAAAACTATATCAAGGAGGAATCCGACACGGAAAACACAATCGAAATCATTAAAAGCGCAGATTCTTCGCTCTCGCTTTCCTTTGAGCAGGTAAGAGTTCTCAAGAACTATCTTAACTCGCTTGAAAAAAGTGCGGAGGATTCAAGAATTTATCGTTCGGAACTTTTGTGCGAAATTGACAAATATGTCGGAATCGTTATGCCGAACATCAACCGACAAGCTTTTTCAAAAAGTTTTGAATGTATGACCGTTCGGGAGCTTAAAGAGCTTTCAAAGGGTCTTCGCGAACAGGCGGGAAAAATTCTTCCGCTTGAACCGCAGCTCAAACCTTTCGGCGAAAAAACAAAAACAGACAATACAGCTTTTAAAATTTAAAGGAGGACAATCAAAATGAACACATCACTCAACGGCTTTGACGCAAAAGTTGCAACTTTTGTTTCATCCGAACCCAAGGGAACCGTCGTTTCAATGAGCGGCAACATGACAGTTTCAAAAACAGCGGCAGGCGCAGCATTTTGCGGCGTTTGCATTGATTCAAGGGGCGGCTTTTCTTCTGTTCAGCTTTCGGGCTATTGCAGACTCCCCTATTCCGGCACTGCGCCAACAGTCGGCTATGCCATGCTTGCGGCAGACGGAAACGGCGGCGTTAAAACCGTAACAAGCGGCGGAAGAACTCTTCTTGTTACCGACATTGACACGGAAAACACCGAAGTCGGTATAATTCTTTAACTTTAAGGAGGAAAAACTATGGCAGTATATGAAAACATCAAACTTGAAAAGGGACTTTACACAACCGGAAAAAGTTTCACCGATGCACTTGAAGAACTTGACCCTTCCGAAAACTATCTCGGCACCGAGCTTGAAGGTCTTGACGCCTATGAACGCCAGCTCAAGCGTTTTTCAATCAGAGTGAGCGGTAAGGGCAGCGACAGAGTTGAAAAGTTTTTCAAAACTTCCGACAGCGCGGCACTTTTCCCGGAATATGTCAGCAGAGCGGTAAGAGCGGGCATTGAAGAAAACGACCTGCTTCAAAAAATCGTTGCAACAACAACCAACGTTGAAGCTCTTGATTACAGAACGATTACTTCCGTTCCGTCCGAAGAAGAAAAGAGCCTTAAAATTGTTGGCGAGGGTGCGGCTATTCCCGAAACGGAAATCAAAACGCAGGAAAACCTTGTTAAGCTTCACAAGCGCGGAAGAATGCTTGTTGCGTCATATGAAGCGATCCGCTTTCAGCGCCTTGACCTTTTCACAGTAACTCTTCGCCAGATCGGCGCATACATCGCAAAAAGCCAGCTCAAAGATGCCGTTGACGTTCTTGTTAACGGAGACGGAAACGGCAACGCAATTACCCAGACAAAGGTTGCAACCGAAGGTACGCTCACTTACGGCGACCTTGTTGACTTTTGGAACAGCTTTGACCCGTATACACTCAACAGCATTATTGCTTCGCCGTCAATGGCGGCAAAGCTTCTCAAGCTTTCGGAATTTCGCGATGCGGCCGCGGGTCTCAACTTCCATTCAAGCGGAAATCTTGTTACCCCGTTCGGAGCGGAACTTCTTAAAAGCTCTGCCGTTTCTTCAAACACTCTCATCGGTCTTGACAAAAACTGTGCGCTTGAACTTGTTACGGCGGGCGGCGTTTCAACCGAATTTGACAAGCTTATTGACCGCCAGCTTGAACGCGCGGCGATTACAAGCATTGCCGGCTTTGCAAAAATCTATACTCCGGCTTCAAAGTCGCTCTCTCTTTAATAAAAGGAGGCTTCAAAATGATTGAACCGGCTGAGGTCTGCGCAATACTCAAAGAACACGCCGACCTTGAAGACATCTCCGTTACGGAACTTTTGCCGATTTGCAAAAGAGCACTTTCCTTTGTTCAGAGTCTTATTAAAAAAGACGCAGACTGCGATTCGCCGCGCATTGCGGCGCTCGCGGCCGCCGAAGCAAGACTTGAAGTTTTTCACAGAATGCTTGCCGCGCCGGACCGTTTCAAAAGCTATAAAGTCGGCGACATGACGATTGAACGCGACCTTGAAAAAGAGTTTTTGATTGAAAAAGCAATGCGCGACGAAACGTTTTTGAAAAGCGCAGACATTCTTGAAGACAAAGGGGGCTTTTACTTTGCGGCAAACGCATAAAAACGCGGCGAAGTTCATTGAAAAATACGGGCAGACGCTTTCAATTGAAAAAGACGGAAAGCAAAACGAATTTCGCGCGTTTTTTCAGCCTTTGAGATATAAAAACAAAATGTATCTGAGCGCCGTTCCGACCGAACTCGGATATGACGTTCTTGCAAAATTTTTGCTCATCTGCCCGGTTACGGTTGAACTTGAAGAAGTTGACGGACTTGAAGTTTTTCTTCATTTCAAAGATGATGACTTCAGCGTTGATCACTGCGAAAAAATCTATTTTGAAGACGAGCCGCTTTATTATTGGGCAATTCTTCACCAAAACAAGGGGGAATACGTTTGAAAACCGATGACCTTGTTGCAAAAATCGTGACAAGAATCAACACAAACATGACGGACATTGAAAACGTTGAAGCCGTTCTTTCATACACCGGTTCGAAAATCCGCGCGCCCATCAATAAAATCTATCTTTCTTTTATGACGGGCGAAAACAACGTTTCGCATTACTATGACGAAACCGAGAAATGCTGTCGGCTCAACAAAATCAGCGTTTCAATGAACTGCTATTCCCCGTCTAACCTTGCGGCGCAGGAAGTTATTGCAAAGGCGGAAGAAGTGCTTGACAGACTTTGCGATTATTTTGACGGTTATATGACCGGCTATAAGCTTGAAAAAGCAAGGCTTGACGACGATTCAAAGGCAGTTAAAATTCCGTGTACGCTCGATTTCAGATATGAATCCTGCCCGGCATATGACATTGCGGACAGTCCCCTTGTTCCGTATGCGGACTTCATGTGCAAAGTTCACGTCAAAAATCAAAACGTTCATCTTTCCGAAAGCGAAAAGGCGTTTTTGCAAAATCCGGTAATCACCGGACGCTACGTCGGTTCGGGTGACGAAGACCGCGAAGTTTATCTCGGTTTCAGGCCGAAAATGCTGATTATTTATGAAATCGGAAGTCAGCTTTTCGCCTATAACGCGGTTGACGGTGAAGTGCATTACCGTTTTGCCGTTTGCTCCGGCGGCGGGAACACAAGAGGCGTTACCCTCACTTCGACCGGCTTCAAAATCAGCAAGTCGATTTCGGTAAAAGCAGACGGCGCGATCTGCGAACTCAACGAACTTTTGCTCAATTACGCTTACATCGCCGTTGAGTAAACAGCGCATCAACACAAAAACCGCACCGTGCGGTTTTATACGCGGTGCGGTTTTATATATTCAACGTTTAAACTTATATTTGCCTTTTCCGTGACCCGAAACAGGCTCGATGATTCCTTTTGACACTAAGATTGAACTAAATTCCGAGACAGTAGAATTGCCTCTTTTGAGAAGCTTTTTAATATCGGTTCTTCCGAAGATTTCGTCATAGCCGAACTTTTCGAACATTTTTCGTATCTGAGCTTTTCTTACAGGGGAAAGGTGTTCGGCGTTTTCCGAAATTTTACGTTCAATGTCCGGTTTTTTAAGCTCAATGTCCGGTTTTTTAAGCTCAATGTCCGGTTTTTTCGATTCGTAAAGTCCGCTTATGTGCAAATTTCGGTTTCGTAACTCATTATTTTCATTTAAAAGCAAATTGCGAAGAAATAATTCAAGATACTCTGTTGTTTCATTGATTCCTTTTTGAAGATTCGTATAATTGGCACGAACAAGAGCATTTCTGAAATACCACGCGTTTTTTGCAAAAATATCATTGGTTGCCGAAAAACCGAGCGTTCTCAAATACTTAATAAAGAAAACCGCCGTGGTTCTTGTGTTGCCCTCTCCAAAAATATGGATTTGCCAAAGTCCGGCAACAAACAATGCAAGGTGATGAATAATTTCATCCATTGAAAGTCCTTTATAACTGAAACTTTTTTCCTGTGAAAAATCATATTCAAGTGTTGCCCTTAATTCCGAAGCACTACCGTACATAACAGTTGCACCGTCAAGCACCCATTCTTTTTTTGTGATATTGTATTCCCTTATTTGACCCGCGTATTTATAAATGCCTTGGAACAATTTTCGATGAATAGCAATATATTCGTTCGGTGAAAATGAAAAAGCCGTTTCGGAAAGTATTTCGGCAATTCTTGAAGAAACTATGTCGGCTTCTTCGGTCCTGTTGCCATCTGACGAATGCACCGAGTTTTCTTCGTAATAACCTTGAATCAGCTTTTGTGCCTGTTTAATTGTAATTTTTCCTTCAATATTTTGCAAAGCCGTATTAATTAAATATTCGGACGGTTTCAATCCGTCAACGGCTTGAAGACCGATTGCCGTGCTCCAAGCGTAACCCTTACTTAACTTATCGGGTTCGGTTTCTTTTAAATACTCTTTAAACGGATCGTTATTCATTTTTTCACCACCGTTTCATGCCTTCATAAATCCGATATTATTATATCATAAAAGCGAGAATATATCTACATATATGCGAAAAAACTGCCGCCTTTGAAAGAATCAACGGCGGCAGTTGCTATATTATTTATTTGGTTTCTCTTCTTCCGGCCCAAGAAGAGCGGTCATGCTTTTGAGTCCGACGGCAAGCGTTGAAACATTATGAAGCAAAGCGGAAACCTGCGGAGTAATTATTCCGATAACGCCGAGCGCAATCAGCGCGGAGTTGAACGAAATTATGAAACGATAGTTCTTTTTGATTCGTTTCATTGCCGCGTCGGCAAGCTCTTTGATTGTTTCAAGCGCCCAAAGGTCTTCGGTCGAAACTGTTATGTCCGCAATTTCGCGGGCAATCGCCGCGCCTGTACTTACGGCAATTCCGGCGTCGGCCTGCGAAAGCGCGGGCGCATCGTTTATTCCGTCGCCTATCATGATTACCGTGTGTCCCTCTTCTTTAAGCTGTTTGACGTATTCTGCCTTGTCCTCCGGAAGTACTTCAGAGAAATACCTGTCAACGCCGACTTTTTTTGAAACGGCTTTTGCCGTTTTGTCGGAGTCTCCGGTCATCATCACAATGTTTGAAAAGCCGCGCTTTCTGAGCGTTTCGATAACTTTTACGGCTTCTGTTCTGACGGGGTCTTCAATCAGTATGACCGCAACAAGCTGTCCGTCGCAGGACATATAAAGCTGAGAGTATTCACCCGAAATCGAGTTGAACTTTTCTTCGTCCGAGATTGTTGCGCCCTCATCTTCAAAAATAAAATGGTGGCTTCCGATTGCGATTCGGTGTCCGTCAACAATGCCGATTATTCCGTGGGCAACTATGTATTCAACCGAAGAATGGCATTCTTCGTGGGTCAGGCCGCGGTCCGCTGCTTCGTTGACAACGGCGTTTGCGATTGAATGGGGATAATGCTCTTCAAGGCATGCGGCAGTTCGAAGAATTTCGTTTTCGTCGCTTTCAAGGAAAGTGACGATTCCGGCAACTTTCGGCGAAGCATGAGTCAGCGTTCCGGTTTTGTCGAACACAACGGTATCGGCTTTTGAAACGATTTCAATGAACTTCCCGCCTTTGAAAGAGATTCCGTGGGTTATTCCTTCGCGAAGAGCCGAAAGCATTGCAATCGGCATTGAAAGCTTCAGCGCGCAGGAATAGTCAACCATTAAAATTGCGGCGGTTTTGATCAGATTGCCGGTGAACAGATAGGTAAGTCCTGCGCCGAGAAGGCTGAACGGAACAAGCTTATCCGCAAGATTTGCGGCCTTATCTTCCGTGTCGGATTTGAGTTTTTCCGACTCTTCAATCATTTTTATGATTCTGTCATAGCGACCGCTGCCCGCGGCTTTTTCAACGGAAATTACACATTCGCCGTCTTCAACAACCGTTCCGGCATAGACCAAAGCACCCTTTGATTTCGGCACAGCGTCAAATTCGCCGGTCATTGTTGACTGATTAACGGTTACAACACCGCCGCTGATTTTTCCGTCAAGCGGAATCATTCCGCCGGCGCGGACAACGATTTCGTCGCCCTCTTTAACGTCTTTGAGAGGAACCAAAACTTCGTTTTCGCCCGCTTTGAGCCAAACTTTTTCAATTCCGAGCGACATTGTCTGTGCGAGGTCTTCAACAGACTTTTTGTGTGTCCATTCGTCAAGAATATCGCCGATCTTCAAAAGGAACATGATTGAAGACGCGGTTGAAAAATCGCCCCTCAAAAGCGCAACGACAATTGCTGTTGCGTCGAGAACGGGAACGTCCAATTTTCCTTTCAAAAGCGATTTAACTCCGAGAAGGATTCGTTTTGCCGCGGTGAAAAGCGTGATTGCTCTTCTTATCGGCAAAGGAAGCAGCCATTTTTTGACATATCTGAAAATAACGGCATTGATAAGTTTATCCTGATATTCACGATTAAGTTCGCGGCTTGTTCTTTCCGGAACAAGAGCCGCCGTGGCTTCGGTGAACGCAAACTTTGAAAGTGCATGGACAATCTCTTCTCTTTCGCAGTTATATTCAATCACAGCGTCGCAGGTTCTGTCATAAACAAGAACGTTCGAAACGCCGTGAATACTTTTAAGATAGTATTCCAGAATGTCGGCTTCTCTCAGCGACATATGCGCCTTGACTGCACGGACACGCATTCGTCCTTTTTTATCATATAAAATCTTACATTTCATTTTTAAAGCCTCTAAAAAAATAAGCCGCCGAAAAAACTGCGGCGGCATTTTAATCATTAGTTTTCTGCTGAATCTTCAATAACCTTTTCGTCTTCCGCAGCATATTCTTCGTTAAGTTTCTTTGCGTCGGCAAGAATATCATCGGCGTTTTCTTTAATATTGGTTGCCGTTTTCATAACATCTTCCTTTGCGCGAAGAGCGGCCGCAGTTGTGCGGACATAAACCTTTTTTGCGCCCTTGCCGGAAAGAATTTTAAGTCCGGCTGTGCCAAAAAGTACGCCGCCTGCAAAAAGACCGATATGTTTTAACATGCTCATAATAATTACCATAGCCTTTCCGACCACAAAAATTCAATAAAAAATCACGTTATCCCTTGCTGTGGCCACGGCAAGGCGTGAGACAACATATGGTTTTTATAAGCGCGATTATCACGCTTATAACCCCATTGTTTTTTCAGTCAAATATTAACACCGTTGTCAAAATTTGTCAAGTCATTTCCTGTATTGCGAATAGCCTTGCTGCTGGGGAGGCTGGTTATTCGCATAAAATCTTTGCGACATATCCGGCTGAGCGTCCGGGAACTGTTTTGCAGCCCTTCTTCTTGCGCGTTTTGCGTTTTCGGAGTTCTTCATATCAAGAAGTTGCTGCAAAATTTTGATTGCTTCGCCGACTCCGCGGAAGAGCAACGCAAGAAGTGCGCCCGCAAGAATCGAAACCGAAAGATAGACAAACCCAAGTTCATCGCTAAACTTCA
The DNA here is from genome assembly GCA_002451715.1 of Ruminococcaceae bacterium UBA6857. Taxonomy (GTDB): domain Bacteria; phylum Bacillota; class Clostridia; order Oscillospirales; family Acutalibacteraceae; genus UBA6857. The sequence continues at coordinate 9,342 of DKDD01000017.1, forward strand.
AAAGAACAATTCCGACAACAAGTCCGAGGGTCGCAATGATGATTGAAGTCACGTTAAGCATGTTTGCAATCGAATTGCGGCTTGTGCTTCCCGCGGCAACGGAAGCGTCAATGAGCGCTTCATATTCTTCGTCGGTAATGATGAGCGGAACTTCTTTTTTTCCGTTGCTTTTGCTTGAAAGTCCCCAAGCGAGCAAATCGGCATCTTTCTTTTTATAGTATTCTTCCTTTTGCTGAGCGGAAAGCTCTTTGATTTTATTTTCAACCTGTTCTAACATCAAAACATCCCTTTCGCTTTGATTGAATCTATTTAATAAAGATTATCACATTTTTAGCTTTTGTTCAAGTCAATCGAAAAAATTAACACAATTATCATAAGTATTTTTTTGCAATTAATATATATTGATTGAAAGTTCTTCAATTTTTCCGCGAAGGCGCTGAAAATCAAGAAGTGCGTCTTTCTTTTTTGCTTCGTCGCGCAAAAGTGCCGCAGGGTGAAAAGTTCCCATCATATATGTTTCGCCCTTTTTGAAAAACTCGCCGTGCTGTCTTGTTACGCGGAAATCAGGCGAAATCAGTCTTTGCGCCGCAATTCGCCCAAGGCAAACGATAATCTGCGGCTTTATTAGCTTCACCTGGCGGCGAAGAAAAGAAAGGCAAACTTCGGTTTCCTCCGGTTTCGGGTCGCGGTTATGCGGCGGACGGCATTTGACCATATTTGCGATATATACGTTTTTGTTTCTGTCAAGGTCAACAAGAGAAAGATAAAGGTCAAGAAGCTGACCGCTTTTTCCGACAAAGGGAAGACCCTGCAAATCCTCCTGTTCGCCCGGTCCTTCGCCAACAAACATTATTTTTGCATTTTCGTTGCCCGTTCCGAAAACAAGGTTCGTTCTTGTTTTACCAAGCGGGCAACGAAAACAGTTTTTACATTCGTTTTCAAGTTCAAAAAGTTCGTTTTTCAAAAGCGGACACCCCTTTCTTTTTATTATTGTAC
>DKDD01000074.1:0-616 GCA_002451715.1 Ruminococcaceae bacterium UBA6857
TGTTGCAATCGTTACCGCACCGAGTTTACCGGCCTGTGCAATGATTTCCGCTTCTTTTTCGTGGTGCTTTGCGTTAAGAACGTTGTGTTTGATTCCGCGTTTTTTGAGTGCGGCGGAAAGGCGTTCGCTCTTGTCAATCGAAACGGTACCGACCAAAACGGGCTGACCTTTTTCGTGGCAGGCGATGATCTGTTCGATGATTGCGTTGAACTTGAACTGCTCTGTCTGATAGATAACGTCGTCGCGGTCAATACGCTTGACGGGTTTGTTTGTCGGAACTTCAACGGCGTCAAGGCTGTAAATTTCTCTAAATTCCTGAACCTCGGTCATTGCCGTACCGGTCATACCGGAAAGTTTTTCATAAAGACGGAAGTAGTTCTGGAATGTGATTGTTGCAAGGGTTTTGTTTTCTTTTGCAATTTTAACGCCCTCCTTGGCTTCAATCGCCTGGTGAAGACCTTCGTTGTATCTTCTACCTATCATGATACGTCCGGTGAACTCGTCAACAATGAGTACCTGACCGTCTTTAACAACATAGTCAACGTCGCGTTTCATAACGCCGTGAGCTTTGATTGCAATGTTAATGTGGTGCGAAAGAGTAAGGTTGTCGGGGTCG
>DKDD01000074.1:647-1143 GCA_002451715.1 Ruminococcaceae bacterium UBA6857
CGGGGTCGGAAAGGTTTTCAACGTTAAAATACTTTTCTGCCTTTGCAATACCGCTTTTTGTCAGCGAAGCAACCTTTCCTTTTTCGTCAACAACATAGTCTGCACCTTGTTCTTCCGCAATTTCTTCAAGATTCATTTTTGAATCGGTTTCGGGAATGCGAAGACATCTGAGGTGTTTTACAAAGTCGTTTGCAAGGGTATAAAGTTCCGAACTCTTGCTACCCATGCCGGAAATGATAAGCGGTGTTCTTGCTTCGTCGATAAGAATTGAGTCAACCTCGTCAACAATTGCAAAGTAATGACCGCGCTGAACTTTTTCGTCGATGTACTGAACCATGTTATCACGAAGATAATCAAAGCCCATTTCGTTGTTTGTGCCGTAAGTGATGTCGGCAGCGTATGCTTTTCTTCTGTCTTCGGTTTCAAGTCCGTTGACAATAAGTCCAACCGAAAGGCCGAGAAAGCGATAAACTTTGCCCATCCATTCGCTGTCGCG
>DKDD01000074.1:1203-3944 GCA_002451715.1 Ruminococcaceae bacterium UBA6857
CGATGTGAACGCCTTTGCCGGTGAGCGCGTTGAGATATGCCGGGAGGGTTGCAACAAGGGTTTTTCCTTCGCCGGTTTTCATTTCTGCGATTCTGCCCTGGTGAAGAACAATGCCGCCTTCAAGCTGAACGGGAAAGTGCTTCATTCCAAGAACACGCCACGATGCTTCGCGGCAAACGGCAAACGCTTCGGGAAGAATACTGTCAAGCGATTCTCCGTCGGCAATGCGCTTTTTGAATTCATCGGTTTTTGCGCGAAGTTCTTCGTCCGAAAGCTTTTCAATTTCGCTTTCAAGAGAAAGAATCTTATTGACTGTCGGCTTTATTCTTTTGATTTCCTTGCTTGAATAATCGCCGAAAAGCTTTTTAAAAATGCCCATTATTTCACCTCATATATTAAAGTATAAAACGGTTGTTTTTTTTGATACCTTTAAAAAGCTAAAGGTCATATTATTATATCACAAAGGAAACGTACAATCAAGGGTAAAAAAACAAAACCGCCCCGAAATGAAGCGAACGCACAGTTCATTCCCTCGCAGATGATAATTCTCATTTCTTCCCAGGCGCAAAGCGAGTTCACAGACACGATTCACGAGCTCGGACACCTTGCAGAAAGTTATAACGGCGAAAAAATGGCAAGCGTCAGGGGTGCGCTTTTCTCATGGTATGTTGACAAGAACGGTTATTCCTCGCTTGAAGACATGATCGGAAAATTCCAAGAAGATTACGGCACAAGCAGAGAAAACGCAATTGAGGAAATGACAAACGAAGCGCTTTCCGGTCTTTTTTCCACCGATGATGGTGTGAACGACTTTTTAAACTGGCTTAAAGAGGACAGCGGTTACAGCAAAGCGGAAAAGAAAAGCGTTCTTCAAAGAATCATTGACTTTTTTGACAGAATTGTTGAAGCGGTTAAGCAGACAATCAAAGACGGCGACCTTTCGCAAACGGCGAGGGAGTTTGCTCAAATGCAGGCAGACAAAGCGGCGCAAATTCGAGAAATGTTCCTTAAGGCACTGGACGGCATTGACGGAAAGAAAAGGAAAAACACCGCAGAAGAGACGAAAAACAGCATTAAGAAAACAAAAGACATATCTTATGATGAGCAGATTGAAAAAGTGTTTTCAAAACATTTTGGAAGAAGTGATTCTCTTTACATCGGAAAACCTTCTGACAAACTCATAAAAGCCGGATTTTCAAACGCTCCGTTTGCCATGAACCAGTCCGATATCAGAAAGTCACATGAAGCTACGGCAAAAAATAAAAACTATTCAAGACACGGAGTTTCTAAAGAGTTTTTTGAACAACTGCCGTCAAAAATAAATAACGCCGTTATGTTCATAGTGAACAAAAACGGCACAACAGTTATAACGGACTATCAGATGAGCGACAGGAACGGCGAAAAGTCATTTGTTGTTGCGGGAGTATGGCACAACCAAAAGATGGAAAACGACACGGTCAATCAGATTAAAAGTGTTTATCCGTTAGATAATTTTGTGAACAGAGTATTTAAAGCCGCCGATGAAAGCAAATTAGTAATTTCTGACACAAAAAAGGCTCAAGCAATGCTTGCCACAGTCGGAGTCCAGTCCTCCGAGGTGTCAAGATTGCTTGAGCTGTCGAATGACAGTATATCACAGACGGGTGACGATGTCAAGCGTTTTTCGGATATTGACAGCGAGGTCAAAAACAGCCTTAAACGTACCGACAGCGAGGAAACGAAAAACAGCAGAAAGAAAAGTTATGTTTCAAGAGACGGTCACTTCCTTTCATACAGAGAAACAGGCGGGTCCGACGCACACGAACAAGCCTTGAGATGGGCGGCAAGAAACAGCGTTGAAGACGGAGACCTGAGGCTTGCATATTGCAAGGAAGCGTGGTATATTATTGAAAAAGATTCAAACGATTACGCAGGATATCAGGTTCTTGAGAGAATCAGAAAAGGAGAATATGACAATGAAAGAAGAAGAGTTGAAGAATACAACAGAAGAAACAAAAGAAGAACCGTTTCGGGAGAGTTTGCTGAATATGATTTCGGCTCTGAACAACGAGTTCGATATGGAGATGAACGATATGGTTTTGATATCAATGGTACTGGATACGAAACCAAAAGTGGACGAGTTCTTTCGGTGGATAGGTCGTCATCTCAACGGGGAAAAACTCGAATCGAATCCGGACAGAATACTTTCGGCGGCAACGAGAATCGGACGGGGACTGGAACCGAACGATTAACCGACAGCGAGGTTAAAAACAGCCTGCGCCACTCGCTCGGAATTTCCGACAGCACGACCGACGCTGACCGGCCGACAGCGCTTTTGGACGAAGTGTACGACACAAAAATGCTTCGGTTCTTGCTGCTTTTTGAGTTAAACGCAAAATCAAGAAAAAGGCATCGCCAGATGTTATAAAAATTGCAAGTGCTTATGGAAAAGATAATAATTTGCAGAGTTTTATTGATAGGAGTCAAATGCTTTATATTGACCCAAATAAAAAACGAACCCACAGTTGGTTCGTCGTCAATAGGCTCAAATTGCCGTTACTGTTAATCAACTATGGGTTTGTTAGCTCAAGTTTATCACAAAACGATAGCACTGTCAATAAAACGCTGCTTAAAGAATAAAGAAGGCAACGAGTATGAGTGAATCTCAATTCTCGAAACCTTCCACTAACAGTATATCCCGGACTCTGAAAAAAGTCAAGAAAAATCTTTTGCCGATAAAGACACAAAAAAGGCTCAAGCAA
>DKDD01000074.1:4050-7548 GCA_002451715.1 Ruminococcaceae bacterium UBA6857
CAGACGGGTGACGATGTCAAGCATTTTTCGGATATTGACAGCGAGGTCAAAAACAGCCTTAAACTGACGGACAGAGAGGTTGGCAGTCTGCAAAATATTGGCAAAAAAATCGTCAATCAATTCACACAAGAGGATATTAAAGTAACGGAAAACTTTGCCAAACTCTATTATAAAGAAATTGGTACGAAATCGCCATTCTTTCGCTCTGGGTTTGGTGATTGGAGAGAGTACGACATCACTTCTATAACTGTTGCAATTGATACTGCAAAGAGAGCATATCAGCTTCAACACATAGAAAAATATCAGCAGTCTGACGCAAAGGGTTCAGGAAAATTCCTTAGCCCGGTCATTCAGACTGCTGATATAAGTACTGTATCGGATTTGTTTTCTTGTGTCAAGCAAAAAGATTCAGATTTTAGACCGAATCAAGCAAGTGCCGCTTTTATAAACGAAGATGGCACACCTGAATTGTTTTATCGCTCAACAAATGCAGCATTTACGGTATTTAAGCCCAAGGGTCGGCGACTTTCGGAATTTTGATTCCTGTAAGAAGATACTGCTCCCAAAGGAACCATTTTCCGTCACTGTCTCTTCGGCGCAGTTTAATCGGTCGTGGTGCGTCCGCCCCTGAACAGGGGATAAAAAGCTTTGCATAGCCCTCTTCCGCATCCGTTGTGTGGTCGCTGATTACGGTTACACAAAACGGATGCGAAGGCGTGTAGTTGTTTTCCGGTGAGGAACCGGAAAAATAGGAAAACGGGATATATGTTTTGCCGTCTCTGAAACGGTCGTTCAAAAACGAAATGTCTGCACCGTTTAGCGGTCTTGGTCCTCGCAGAAAGTTCAGCATTTCGGTTCCGACATTTTTGTCTGCCGCATAGGCGCAAAGGGCGCAGACGGTGAGCGCCGCGGTTTTGAACGGTGAATCAAGGCTCGCTTCGGGCAGTGACTGCAATTGAGCAAGGCTTTCCGGAAGCGAGGAAAAAGTGAAAACTTCTTTTCTTGAGCCGATTTTTTGCGTTGCCGCCGGAGCACCGGGGGTGTTCGGTGCTCCGAGATTCAATTTATCGAAAATACTCATAATGTCTCCTTCAAAAACAGTTACAGGACTGCACCGCATTGAATAACGATGCAGTCCCAAAAGGGTGTGTTTTATTTTTCTGTGGCAATGGAAATTGACTTGAGCAACTCTGTAATTACCGGATCATCGGCGGCAATATACTTTTTGTTAACTTCAAGCTGAACCAAAAGACCGTAAAAGTCCTTTTCTCCGCGTTTTGCAAAGGTGATGTAATAATCTTTTTCGCTGAAATCTGTTGTGACATGGAGAACGTTGAAAGTGCAGTTGCCGATTTTGACATTCTTTTCTTCGGTGTACTTGCCGTTTTCATAGGTGTCGTAGTGAGTGTCTCTGAGCGCTTTTTTGCTCGCTTCTTCAAGATTGTTGAATTTGTCTATTGAAGTTGCACGGAGGGTTCCCCAGTTTTTCTTTTCTGAATTTTTTAAAGTCATGCCGATTGAACCGAAAAAGGGCTTTTCTTCGGTCATTGAGTATGTGTCAAGTGAAAAAGCCAACCCTTTGGGAACAGAAAATGTCATGGTTGGTGTTTTAATTGTGACGGGACCTTCGCCTTTTGCTCCTTTTTGCAAATTTTCAGGGTCAAATGCCGCCGGTTTTGTTGTGGTAATTTCCGATGAGGAAGGTTCGGTTGAGGTTTCCTCGGTTGTTGATTCGGCTGCAGCCGAGGAGGCTGAGCTGTTTTCGGTTGTTGTTTTTGTGTCTTCGGTCTCTTTGCCGCAGGCAAAAAGGCTGAACGCAATAATAAGAGTGAGAACAATTGCAATAATACGTTTCATGGTAAAAATCCTTTCCAAGGTTATATTAGACATATTTTTCCGCAAGTTCAAAGAAAAACTTTTCAAGTTCCTTTGAACTTATTTTTGCAAAGACACTGCCTGTTTCAAAATAAACGCTCAAAGAATAAGTTGTTTCGTCCAAAGCTTCAAAGCTTTGTTCTTGTGCTTTAAAGTTGTTCGCCTTTTTAATGAGATTGGTTTTTGAAATCAGGTCAAGAAGCGAAGAAAAAGCTTCTTCTTTCACAGGTGCGTCTTCAAAGCATATGCGTCCGTTTGCATTTTTCAAAAAGAACGAAGCCGAAAAAAGCAGTTTTTCGTTTCTTTTTGAAATATAAAAAGAATAGCAATAATCAAAACACATATGACCGCAGGAAAGCGAAACACCCGTGATGTCGTTTAATGATAAAGTGTCGTTCATTTTAAAGCACGTCGTTTTGGTCAAACGGGTCGCCGCATTGCGGGCAAAAACGGGGAACACCCTGGCCGGGAGCGGGAGTCCAGCCGCATTTGTCGCAGCGATATCCCATGGCAGGTTTTTGCGCACCGCAGCTTTGGCAGAATTTTCCGCCGTTGTTGTTGGTTCCGCAATTCTGGCAGAACCATGAAGCATTTGCCGTTGGCGCTTGATTCATGCTGCCGGCAAAAGCTGCGCCTGCCGAAGCAGTGCCGACGTTTGAGCCGAACTGCGAAGCCGGTGCACCGTTTGGAGCGGGATTTTTAAGGGCAGAGCAAATGTTGTTTCCCATAACCTCATATTGACGGTAAAGTTCGGTGTAGCGGCTGTCCGGACGGTATGAGGGATTGAGTTCAAATTCAATTTGCGAGAACCACGGTGAATTAACGTGAATAATTACAAAGAAAATGTAGCTGTATTCATAGCGCGGCGGGAAATAACTTTTTCTGTTTCCGTCAGTGTCTCTGTAATAAAGTTCGGTTTTGTTTTCGCGAACGTTTACGTCGCACGAAACAACCTGCGAAAGACTGATGAGATCGGGGTTCTTGCTTTTCCAATCGGTTGAGGAAGAAACAATGAACTTTCCGCTGTTGTCGTCAATATAAATTTTTGTAAATTCGCCGAATGTGCGTGTCGGACGGAAAGAGTCAAGCTGTTTTTCGTTTTCTTCGCGGTATGCAAGCTGTGCTTTGATATCTTCAACGGTTGACTTTTTTCTGTCGCTGAAAAACGGAGAAAGCTTTTTTGCGCAGTCTTTGCAAAGGTTTCCGTCTTCAAGCTTTCTGTTTCCGAGCATACCTATTTTTTCACCGCAAACATCGCAGTATTTTTTGTCAAAAAGGCCCATTGTATGTTCTCCTTTCGGTACTTTGATTATTTGATATCGTTTTCGTCGAACGGATCGCCGCATTGCGGGCAGAACTTCGGCGGATTTTTCGGATCTTCGGGTTCCCAGCCGCATTTGTCACAGCGATAGAGGAGAGCGGCTTCGGGCTTTTTTGCGCCGCAATTCGGGCAGAACTTACCTTTGTTGACCGCGCCGCAGGAACAGGTCCAACCTGCGTCTTCGTCAGGCTTTTTCGCTCCGCATTCGGGACAGAAGTTGCCTGTTACCGTTGCGCCGCAGGAACATTTCCATGAGTTTTCGGTCGGAGCGGGAGCCGGTTTTTTCGCTCCGCAATTGGGGC
>DKDD01000215.1:0-721 GCA_002451715.1 Ruminococcaceae bacterium UBA6857
TACTATGACAAAGAGATTATTACTGCAGTTGCCAAAAACAGCGAACTTGACGAAGGCTATGTTGAAAGGATTCTTGAACAGGATTTGCCGAGATCGTTTCCGCTTTCATTCGGACACTCCTTTGCGTTCGTTGATTTTTCACAGCAAAATTATACCAAAGCACTTGTTGCACAGCAAAGTTTTATCATTCAGCTTGCAAGAAAAGGCGAAGACTTTGTAATCGTCGGAAGAAGTGCAGATGTTATTTTGAATGAATACTCTCCTTTCAATATTTTTGTTCATGCGGACATGGATTCAAAAATCGACCGCTGCATTGACCGCGCCCCGGAAAATGAAGAACTTACAAGACGCGAGTATGAAAGAAGAATCAAGCAAATTGACTCGGCAAGAGCGAGACACAGAAGTCTTCTTGCCGACTCCCCTTGGGGAAAAAAGGAAAGTTATCACCTTTGCATAAACACAACCGGAAAAGAAATAAAAACACTTGTTCCCGGAATTGCGGCCTATGCCAAAGCCTGGTTCGGCAAGTAAAATTAATAACATTACCGGCAGTTTCGGCTGCCGGCTTTTTTGTTACTAAATTGTAATGGAAAGCTTTGAAAATATGTGATAGAATAAAGCTGATAATTTATATGAGGTGTTATATTATGAACATATTTCTTCTTGAAGACGATGAAGCAATCGGCATTGGTTTAAAGTATTCCCTTGAAAACGAAGGATA
>DKDD01000215.1:757-2903 GCA_002451715.1 Ruminococcaceae bacterium UBA6857
CCGCCACTCTTGCAAAATCGGTTAAAGAAGCAACAGAAGTAATCGCGAAGAAAAACTTTTCTTTATATATTCTCGACATCAATCTTCCTGATGGAAGTGGTTATGACGTTTGCAAAATGGTGAAGGCAAAAGGAGATTTTCCGGTCATTTTTTTAACTGCTTACGATGATGAAGTCAACGTTGTTATGGGACTTGACCTCGGAGCTGACGATTATATTTCAAAACCGTTCAGAGTCCGCGAACTCATGGCAAGAATCAAAAGCGTTATGCGCCGCTTCGGTAATGAGAAAGCCAATCAAATTATAAAACTGGGAGACGTTACCGTAAACCTTAACGAAGCAAAAGTTGCAAAAAACGGTGAAGATATTATTCTCACCGCAATGGAATACCGTCTTTTACTGACTTTTCTCAACAACCGCGGAAAGGTTCTTTCGCGCAATAAGTTGCTTGAAGAAATTTGGGACGTTGACGGCGATTTTGTCAACGACAACACGCTGACGGTTTACATCAAAAGACTCAGAGATAAAATTGAAAGGGATCCGGCTTGTCCGCAAATCATCAGAACCGTTCGCGGACTCGGATATGTGATTGACAATGATTGATAAAAAATTCAAAATTGTTTTGTCTGTTTCGGTGAGCACGACGTTGCTTTTTTCGGCTTTTTGCTTTTCGTACGGAGTTTTCCCCGGCGTGCTTTGCCTCGCCTGCGGAAGTACCGTTCTGATATCATACGTAATTTTTACCAAAATTCGATTTAAAAAGATTGAAGCGCTGAACAATTATCTTGATGCGGTATGTGCCGGAAAACTTGACCTTGACCTTCCGGACAACAGCGAGGGTGAACTTTCAATACTAAAAAACAACCTTTACAAAGTGATTGCAATGCTCCGCTTTCAAAACGATCAGCTCAAGAAGGACAGGCTTTATCTTGCGGATTCAATGACCGATATTTCGCATCAACTTAAAACTCCGCTGACTTCAATGATGGTTATGAGCGACATTCTCAAAGATGAGCAGTCGGCGGAAAAGCGCAAGGACTTTGTTGACATTATTCAGACACAACTTGAAAAAATGCGCTGGCTCATTCAAAACCTTTTAAAACTTTCAAAGCTTGACGCAGGAACAGTCAAATTCAAAAATGAACAGCTTTCGGCAAAAGCTATTGTTGAAGAAAGCGTCAAACCTTTTCTTATTAACTTTGACCTTAGGGAAATCAAGCTTGCTCAAAGCGGTGAAGATTTCACTTTCCGAGGAGACGACGCTTGGATAATCGAAGCAATTTCAAACATTGTTAAGAACGACATAGACCATACACCATGCGGAGGAAAAATTGAAATTAAACTCAGCAACACCGCCCTTTTCGGTCTTATCACAATCACGGATAACGGTTGCGGAATCGACGAAGAGGATCTGAAACACATTTTTGAAAGATTTTATCGCGGAAAGGATTCTTCACCGGACAGCGTCGGAATCGGTCTTTCGCTTTCGCAGGCTATAATCAAACAACACGGCGGAAAAATCACAGTTAAAAGTGAAGTTGAAAAAGGCACAACGTTTTCAATATATCTTCCGCTTGATATTGAAAAAGCGTAATATTACTATATTGTTATTTAATTGTCACCGAATAGTAAGTTTGAGTGTGTAATATTAAAGCAACAAAGCAAACAAACGCACATTTGCTCAATCGAAAGGAGTAACAAAAAAATGAAAATCCTTGAAATCAAAAACCTTTGCAAAACTTACGGAAACGGTGACACAAGCGTTAAAGCGCTTGACAATGTTTCCTTCTCCGTTGAAAAGGGAGAATTTGTTGCAATCATCGGACCGTCGGGTTCGGGTAAGTCAACGCTTCTTCACATTCTCGGCGGTGTTGACGTACCCACAAGCGGAAGCGTTGTCATTGACGGAACGGACATTTCAAAGCTTGACGAAACCGCACTTGCAATTTTCAGAAGAAGGCAGATAGGTCTTATCTATCAGTTCTATAACCTTATTCCGATTCTGACCGTTGAAGAAAACATGACTCTTCCACTCTTGCTTGACGGAAAGAAGCCGGACAAAAATTTGATCAACGAACTGACGGAAATTCTCGGTCTTTCACAGCGATTAAAGTTTTTGCCGAATCAGCTTTCCGGCGGTCAGCAGC
>DKDD01000185.1 GCA_002451715.1 Ruminococcaceae bacterium UBA6857
CGCCATTCCGGTAAAGAGGAACAAAAAGATGAACGGAACAATGAACCGTGCCGAAGCCGGATCAAAAACATTTCGTCCGATTGTGGTGTATGAAAAAAGCTTATACGAAAAGCCGAAAAGCGAAACGATAAGATATTTCCAAAAACCTATGTCCGTTGTTCCGTAAAGCTGGCTTACGGAATTTATCGGCATTCCGGGAATAAGGCGCAGCATGAAAAGAATCACCGAAGAGCCGAGCTTACTGCTTTCAACAAATTTGTGCGCACGGTCATATTTTGAAAGAATTTTTTCGGCGTTTCCGCCGCCGTATCTTTTTCCCCAGAAAAACTTAATTGTGAAAAGAATTGAAAGACCGAGAACGTTTATTGCCGTTGCGTAATACCACTTGAACAAAACACCGGCCGCAACACAAATGCACGAAAGCGGAAACCACGGAATAACAGCCTTGAGCGCGTAATTTGCAAGAATCACGGCAACGGAAAACCACGTTGCGCCGTTCGCTTGAATCCAGCGGTCAAATTCCGAAAGCGTATCGGTGTATTTGTTATACCACAAAAGGAATTTTGGTTCCTGAAAAAGGCGAAGCAAAACAATCAGCGCAAGCGAAAGAGAAAAACAAATGAACGCAATGAAATTCATAACGTAGCTTCTTGATTTCTTTTGGCTCACCCGAATTTCCTCCTTTAATTTCGGTACAAAACGTCTTTTTTGCCGTTTAGCAGGCGCTTGAATGTACGGTACTATTTTATAATAAAAAAAGCTTTCGGTCAATGATTTTTCGTAACATTTTTAAAAATTAATTTTCAATGTAAAAAATTTCCGTCAAAAAGTCGCATACTCTGATTTTGAACCGAACAAAGCCGAATCGAGTAATTAATTTTTAATCTGCCGCAAAAAAACAAACCGGACAGTTGCTTTTTCTGCCCGATTCGCTTTAATTTTGAACACCGGATTCACGTTCGGTGCTTTCATTAATATATAATATCAGTTTTTAAGAGAGTGCATGGGTGCGGGGATTCTTCCGCCGCGCGCAATAAAGCTTTCAGAACCGAACGGATGAACCGGCATAACCGGAGCAGAACCCAAAAGTCCGCCAAATTCAACAATTTCGCCGACTTTTTTACCCGGTGCGGGAATAATTCTGACGGCGGTTGTTTTGCAGTTGACAACGCCGATTGCAGCTTCATCCGCAATAATCGCGCCGAGTGTTGAAGCCGATGTGTCGCCCGGAACGGCAATCATATCAAGGCCGACGGAGCAAACGCAGGTCATCGCTTCAAGCTTATCAAGTTTCAGCGAGCCGCACTGTGCGGCGGCGATCATGCCTTCGTCTTCGCTGACGGGAATGAATGCGCCCGAAAGTCCGCCGACGTGGTTGCTTGCCATTACGCCGCCTTTTTTAACGGCATCGTTAAGGAGAGCAAGTGCGGCGGTTGTTCCGTGCGTTCCGCAGCTTTCAAGTCCCATTTCTTCAAGTATTCTTGCAACGGAGTCGCCTTTTTCGGGAGTCGGAGCAAGCGAAAGGTCAACAATTCCAAACGGAACACCGAGCCTTTCGGAAGCCTCTTTTGCAACAAGCTGTCCCATGCGCGTAATTTTGAAAGCCGTTTTTTTGATCGTTTCGGCAACAACGTCAAACGGTTCGCCTTTGCAGCTTTGAAGTGCGTGATACACAACTCCCGGCCCGCTGACGCCGACATTGATTACACATTCCGGTTCGCCGACACCATGGAAAGCGCCCGCCATGAACGGGTTATCTTCAACCGCATTTGCAAAAACAACAAGTTTTGCACAGCCGAAGCCGCCGGTATCCGCCGTTCTTTCGGCAGTCATTTTAATTATGTCGCCCATGAGCGCAACCGCGTCCATGTTGATTCCCGATTTTGTTGAAGCAACGCAAACGCTTGAACAAACGCGCTCCGTAACGGCAAGCGCTTCGGGAATGGAATTGATAAGCTTTAGGTCACTTTCGGTGAAGCCTTTGTTGACGAGCGCGGAAAAACCGCCGATGAAGTTTACACCGCATTTTTTTGCCGCTTTGTCAAGCGCGACGGCAAGCGGCACATAGTTTTCGGCATTGCACGCCGCGGCAACAAGAGCAATCGGCGTTACGGAAATTCGTTTGTTAACAATCGGGATTCCGAACTCCCGTTCAATCTGTTCGCCTGTTTCAACAAGCTTTTCCGCCTTTTTGCAAATTTTGTCGTATATTTTTTTTGCGAACTTTTCAATATCTTCGTCTGCGCAGTCAAGAAGCGAGATTCCCATTGTTATGGTTCTCACGTCAAGGTGCTGGTTATCGATCATATCAAGTGTGCTGATTATGTCTTTGGGATTATACAGCATGGCAATACCTCTTAAACTCTGTGCATGAGCGTAAAAATATCTTCACGCTGAGTGTGAATAACAAGACCCATCTTTTTTCCGAGTTCTTCAAGGTCTGCGGCAAGTTCGGCAACGCCTTTTTTGGCTTTTGCGGTTTCAACAAGCATTGTCATTGTGAAGAACTCTTCCATAACGGTTTGGCTGATATCAAGAATATTAACGTTATTTTCGCTCAAAAGGGTGCAGACGGCGGCGATGATTCCCGTTGTGTCCTTACCCGAAACGGTTACGATTGCTTTCATAAGTTCGAACCTCTTTCATAAGTAGTTGCATTTATTATACTTTAAATCGTTAAAAACGTCAATACGAAGAGAAAAAGCGAAAAACGGCAAACTGAATAATTATTTTCCGCTTTTTTCTACTTTTTTTGATTTTTCCGTTCACAAAGAGGATTTTTCGTGTATAATATTTTTTGAAAAAACAAATCGACAAATAATAAGGGTGATTTTATGTTTTCAAAAGTGAACAGTGCCGGGCTGTTCGGGCTTAAAACCTATTCGGTCGGCGTTGAAGCTTCAATCGAAAGTCTCGGTCTGCCGAAGTTTGAAATTGTCGGACTTCCCGATGCGGCGGTTTCCGAATCGCGCGACAGAGTCCGCGCCGCAATGAAAAACAGCCGTTTTGACTTTCCCGTGGGAAGAATCACAATCAACCTATCCCCTGCCGACAAGAAAAAGGAGGGTCCGATGTATGACGTTCCGATTCTTATTGCGCTTCTCATCGCTTCGGGTCAGCTTTCGGCAGACGTTTCAAAATGCTGCTTTTTCGGCGAACTTTCGCTTTCCGGTCGTGTAAACAAAGTCACGGGTGCGCTTCCGCTTGCCATTCACGCAAGAGAAAGCGGCTTCACCGAACTTTTTGTTCCGCTTGAAAACGCAAGCGAATGCTTTGTTGTTGACAAGGTGAACATATATCCCATCAAAGACATAAAATCGCTCGTTGCGCACCTCAAAGGTGAAAAGAAAATCAAAAAGATTGACAAAAACTTTTACGGTGAATATGAATATCCGAAAGAATACATGTTTGATTTTGCGGACGTCAAAGGTCAGTATCAAGTCAAGCGTGCGCTTGAAATTGCTGCCGCCGGCGGACACAACACGCTTATGATCGGTCCTCCGGGTTCGGGAAAAAGTATGCTTGCAAAGCGTATTCCGTCCATTCTTCCCGACATGACGTTTGAAGAAAGCCTTGAAACAACGAAGATTTACTCAATCGCGGGCGCACTTGCCGACAACATTTCGCTCATCAAATCGCGTCCGTTCAGGTCTCCTCACCACACGATTTCGGCAGCAGGACTTTCCGGCGGAGGAAGAGTTCCGCGACCCGGTGAACTCAGCCTTGCCCACCACGGCGTTCTTTTTCTTGATGAATTGCCGGAATTTCCTCGCGTTTCAATGGAGGTACTTCGCCAGCCTATGGAGGATGGACAAATCACAATTTCGCGCGTCTCGGGAACGCTTACATATCCGTGCGAGGTTATGCTTGTTTGCGCGATGAACCCTTGTCCCTGCGGCTTTTACGGCCACCCGACGAAAAAATGCACATGCCCGAAAGGCGCACCGGCAAAGTACCTTGCAAAGGTTAGCGGACCACTGCTTGACAGGCTCGACATTCACATTGAAGTTCCACAGGTGGACTTCAAAAAGCTTTCGGACGACACGCTTGCCGAAAGTTCTGCGGAAATCAAAAAGCGCGTCAACGCCGCGCGAAAAATTCAGCAGCAGCGGCTCAAAGGTACGGGCGTTTCCTGCAACGGAAAAATGACGCCCGCGCTGACAAGAAAGTTTTGCGTGCTTGACGAAAAGTCGAAGAACATGCTTGAAAAAAGCTTTGAAGCGCTCGGCCTTTCCGCAAGGGCGTATGACAAAATTTTGCGCGTTGCAAGAACGATTGCCGACCTTGACAACAGCGCAAACATCACGATTGACCACGTTACCGAAGCGGTTCAATACAGAAGCCTTGACAGAAAGTTCTGGAGAGAATAGGTTTTTGCCGGCGGCAAAAAAATGAAGCGTCTTCGACATGAAGTGCCGGACAGGCGGCATGAAGCATTTTGCCTTTCGGCAAAACATGAA
>DKDD01000083.1:0-1432 GCA_002451715.1 Ruminococcaceae bacterium UBA6857
TCACGCTCCGTTTAAAATCAGCAAAACAGGCGGAGAGGGGATTCGGCTTTACAGTAAAGATAGGCTGCTTGTTTCGCTTCTTAATGTACCCATTCTCGATGAAAACACATCTTTCGGTATTGACAAAAACGGAAAGCAGAAAGTCTTTTCTGCACCTACTCCGGGAAAACCGAACGATGAAACTTCGTCAGAATCAACCGATATAAACAAAACTTCCTCGCTTTCAAAAGCACCTGTCGAAAATGTCATAATCAATGAATATTCAACCAACAAAACCCAAACGCTGACCGACAGTGACGGAGATTTTGTAAGCTGGGTCGAGCTTTATAACGGTGGTAAAAGTGATGCTGACCTTTCCGGACTATTTCTTTCGGATGATGTAAACAGCAAAGAAAAGTGGGGATTTCCGAACGGTACGGTAATAAAAAAGAAAGGTTATCTTTTGGTTTATCTTTCGGGAAAAGACAGCGAACGCGTTAAAAACAAGAGCGAACTTCACGCTTCGTTTAAACTTAACGGAAAAGAAGATCGGCTCTATCTTTTTGGAAAAGACGGCGATGAAATTAATTCGGTTCAGGTTTTTGAACTTTTTTCGAATCTTTCCTGCGGAATTGACAACAACGGAAAACTTGCATTTTTTTCAAAAGCTACACCCGGAAAAAAGAACAGCTCAGTCTCTTTTGAAAGTGTTGACAGCGCAAGAAAAACAAAGAGTAAAGGTCTTGTGATTACCGAAGTCGCGGCAGTCAACACAAGCGTTAAAGCACCCGACGGAAAAGCACGCGATTACATTGAACTTTTGAATACTACGAGCGAAAATATCAATCTAAAAAATTATAAGCTCTCCGACTCAAAAAAAGCGGAGAGCTTTAAAAGCTTACCCGAGAGAATTGTTGCACCGGGCGAATACTGTGTGGTTTACTGTGACGATGAAACAGCGGCTTACGGAAAAAACGTATATTTTGATATTGGTCTTAACCGATACGGCGAAACAATTTATCTCGCAGAAAATGACGGAACAATTATAGACAGCCTTGAGTATTCAAGACTGTCCTCAGGTGTTACGGCGGGACGCGATATTGAATCGGATGATTCGGTTGTCTATTTTTCCTCTTATACTCCCGGAAAACGAAACCCTAAAAAAACTCTTTCCGGTGCGCTTTCAAACCCTGTTTTTTCAAAAAGCAGTACTTATGTCAAAAAAGGGGAGCGTATTTCAATCTCTGCTCCGAGAGGTGAAATCAGATATACCCTCGACGGAAGTACACCTACGGAAAAGGCGAAGCTTTATACCGGTGAAATTGAAATAAGCAAAACTACGGTTATTCGTGCACGCTGTTTTGAAAGCGGTGCAGTACCGTCGGACACGGTCAGCGCAACCTATATAGTCGGCAGAAAAAGCAAGCTTGATGTGGTTTTTCTGACGACAGAC
>DKDD01000083.1:1523-2308 GCA_002451715.1 Ruminococcaceae bacterium UBA6857
AACAGGAATTTGGGCGGACGGTCCGGGTTATACGCAAGAGTTCCCGCATGTCGGTGCAAACTATTGGCAAGATTGGGAACGCCCGGTAACTTTTGAGTATATGACCGCAAACGGCGACTCGCAGGTTTCTTTTGACGCCGGAATTTCCGTTTTCGGACAGTTTAGTCGCGCTCTTGAGCAAAAAAGCCTTGAAATCAAACTTCGCGATAAGTACGGACCCGATGAGATCTGCTATCCGTTTTTTGAAAAAAATGATGTCAATGTTTTTTCTTCACTTGTTTTGAGAAACAGCGGACAGGATTTTGAAATTGCACATATCCGTGACGCATTTTGTTCGCAGGTTATCAAAGGCAGTATTGATGTTGACTTTATGGATTACAAACCCGTTGTTTGCTATGTTAACGGTAAGTACCACGGAATATATGACCTTCGTGAAAAAATTGATGAAGATTATCTTGCAAATCATCATGGCATAGACAGCGAAAATGTTGACATTATAAAAGGCAACGATATTGTTAACAGCGGTTCTATTGATGAATACAGAAAACTTTTGAAATATATTAAAACTCACGATGTTACCAACGACAGTGTTTATGATTATATCTGTTCGCAGATTGATATTGATGAGCTGATTTCATATTGGATGTGCGAATCGTTTTTTTCGAATACCGATACCGGAAACATACGCTTTTATCGTGAAAACAAAAAAGGAGCAAAATGGCGCTGGATATTTTTTGACGCTGATTGGGCGCTGTTTCCGACAACGTATGAGCAAAGTTCGGTCG
>DKDD01000083.1:2357-5743 GCA_002451715.1 Ruminococcaceae bacterium UBA6857
GACGATTATGAGCAATCTTATTAAGAACAAAAAGTTCAGAAAAAGACTGATTGAAATTCATGCCGAACATTTAAATACAACTTTTTCAACAAAGCGACTTTTGAAGATTTATGACGATATGATTGAAGAAATCGACGATGAAATGCAATACCACACAAAGCGCTGGCAATCGCTCGGATATAACGGCTGGAAAAGCAATGTTGCCGTTCTTCGTGAAGTGATTGAAAAAAAACGTTCCGTATTCATCAAAGATCTTATTAAAACGCTTGACCTTTCAAAAGAAGAGAAAAGCTTGCTTGGTGTAAAGTGATAGCGTGCTTTTCCTGCTCTTGTTGTTCCTGCAATGAGTAATGCGGCTGTTCGAGCATGTTTTGAAGGTGTTGTAAAGGTCATTTGTTATCGCTCCTAAAAATTTATCTTGACATTTAACCGCCGATGTGATAAATTAAAGGGGCAGAGCGGAGGCGGTGAAAACCGCTCAGCCCCTGTGTTTAAAGCTTATTTAAAAGCTTTGTTTTGGATTTGCTACCGATGCTGCTACATCGGTAGCTTTTTTCTTTTCAAGTTTACTTTGAATTCTTCTGATGTTTTTCGCTGCGTTTTCTGTGTCTTGTTCGGCGATAATCGCCAATGCTTCAAGAAATGCACTAAATTGTTTATCGGTCATATGTTTTTTGACCTCCTGAAAATTCATTTTTTTCACCGCCTTTTGAATTTCATTTCTGTTTTCAAGAGGCGGGATTTTTATTACCTCTTGATTACGATATGAACCAATTAAAAACCGAAGAATAACCTTTCTTGAAAATTTTTTATTTGTATACAACAAACATATAACCTAACGCCCCAGCAACAAGGCGGGGGAATAAATAGCTGACAGGAGCTGTGATTCGATTTTTATCGGGTCACGGCTCTTTTTGGAGAATTAATGCGTGCGGTATAAACCCTTTATAGGGGTTGAGCAAACCACCGGTTGAATCAAGTGGTTTCAGATTGTCGAAAAAGCTTAGTAATGACTGAAACATAGCGAATGCTATATTTATTTTTTTGTTAAAGTTGTTAAGGAACATCACAAATTGCATTTTTATATATGCTATAACGCCATGCAACACAAAAACGTATAGAAAAGTCCAAAAAAAGTCACTTTACTTTCTATATGAGAAAATTTATTGATTTTAGTCTTGAAAAATTCGTCGTTTATTGCTATACTTGACTTAAACATAATGCTTATTTTGTGATTAATTCATTGTATATACATTTGGCAAAAACACCCTTTTATTACTGATATACAACTTTTGTAAGGGGAAACGTTATGATTGCACACATAAGAAAAATCGACCATGCTGTTCAGACTCTTAAAGACCATTGCAATCAAGTTGCTCTTCTGAGTGCTCGCACGGCTGAATCCGTGGGACTTTCAAAAACGGCATTTTTTATCGGTATTTTGCACGATATGGGAAAGGCAACCGAAAAATTTAAAGAATAGCTTTACGCAGTCAGCAACGGTGACAAACTTTCCTCTCCTCATCATCACTCACCCGCCGGCGCGATTTATGTCTACAAAAGATACTTTTGTGCCGAAAATGCGGATTGCTTTCAGCGTACCGCCGCACAGATTATTGCAATGTGTATCGGAGGACATCACGCCGGACTTTCAGATTGCATGTGGTCAAATGCTCAAGCTGATTCCAATTTTATTAAAACCGTTGAACAAGATAAAAGCGTCAGCTATGAAGAGGCATCAAAAAATTTTTTTGAAAATATCTGTTCCGAAGAAGAACTTGATATTCTTTTCGAAGAGGCTCGAGAGGAAATCAAAGCTTTTATCTGTGACAAAATCAAAAAGCAAAGAAACGTAAAAAGTTGTCAGTTTGAGTTAGGAATGCTGACCCGCCTGTTGTTAAGTATTCTTGTTGACGCCGACCGCTGGGATTCAGCCTGTTTTGAATACGCAGTAGATTCATCCGTTGAACATTTGGAGCCGGATTGGAAAAAACTTTTTAAATGTTTTGAAGTTTTTCGCGAAAACAGTCTCAATGCCACTGACGAAATCGGAAAAATCCGTGCCTCAATTTCTGACCAATGTCTCTCAAAAGCTGCGAATAAAAGCGGAATTTATACTCTCTGTGTACCTACCGGAGGCGGAAAGACATTTTCAAGTCTGAGATATGCGCTCAAACATGCCCAAATATATAAAAATAAAAAAATCTTTTATATCATTCCGTTTAATACAATTCTTGACCAAAATGCGCAAGACATCAAAACTGCCCTTTCAAATTATCAGTCGATTCTTGAACATCATTCTAATGTCATTATGCCAACGCAGAATGAGCAAGAAAATTATAAGAAGCTGACCGAACGTTGGGACAGTGACATTATTCTTACAAGTCTTGTTCAATTTTTAAACGCCTGTTTTGCCGCTTTGAACACAGACGCACGAAGGTTTTGCCGATTGACCGATTCCGTACTGATTTTTGACGAAATTCAATCTCTTCCAAAGCACTGCAAAACTTTGTTTGAACAAGCAATCACTTTTCTTTCCTCTTGCTGTGGCAGTACAATTATTCTTTGCACGGCAACACAACCGAAACTTGAACTCTTTCCGGAACCAGAGGCGCTTGTTGAAAATTGTGGACATTTATTTGAAAAAATGAAAAGGGTAGCATATATCAAACAAATTAAAAAAGCAGTACACAACGACGAAGCCGCCGCTCAACTTGTAAAAATGATTGAAAAAGAATCTATATTAACAATCGTAAACACAAAAGCTGTTGCAAATGATGTGTATCATGAGGTAATTCTTCGTTTACCCGAATACGGAATGACTGCCGTTTCCGCTGAGCTCAACTGCACCGACGAAGAAATTCGTCAGCGCGCAAAACAAAGCTCTGCCGAGGAAGTGCTCTGTGTTCACATGAGTACACTTCTTTGTCCTGCCCACATAAAACAGCTTATTAAATGGGTAAAGATTTGGCTTAAAGAAAAAGCACGTGTATTCTGCGTTTCAACAGCTCTTATCGAAGCCGGAATCAATGTCAGTTTTCCGACCGTAGTTCGCAGTCTTGCAGGCTTACCGAATATTGTTCAGGCGGCCGGACGTGCAAACCGCAGCATGGAATATGAAAACGGTAGCGTATATATTTTGGATTTTTGCAAAGAAAAGCTGAATTTTCTTCCGGATATCAAAAACGGAGGTAATATAACCCGCAGTATTCTTGACGATAAATGCTCTTTTGATTCTGATTCACCGGAACGTGGATTGAAATAATATTTGTAACGCCGTCCCTATAAAGCTCTTAAAGTCGTTCTCCATACGGAGAACGTGGATTGAAATTTCTGTGTTACAATAGCCGTACATGGGGAAATTATGTCGTTCTCCATACGGAGAA
>DKDD01000039.1:0-4513 GCA_002451715.1 Ruminococcaceae bacterium UBA6857
ATGATCCATGAGCAACTGTTTCCGCCGAACAAATTGTTACAAGCCATTGTCTTACCTCCTTTCGAAAGGACGGTGAAAACGATGCTTTCGTTTGCCGCCCGCTTTCATCATCATTATACGTCCTTGCCGAAGATGTGTTACGGTTTTGCGCCTTTTCTCTTCGGCTCAACTTGAAAATATTCAAAAAATTCACAGCTGAAAAGTGTTTTATGCATTAAAAATTAAATAAAAATGTAAAAAAATACACTTTATGCTTGACAAATGCATATTTTGGTGCTAAAATTACCCCCGCAATACAGATAATATGATATTTGGAGGATTTAAGTCATGAAAAAAGTAATTGCACTTGTTCTTGCGGCTCTCATGGTTTTTGCTTTGGTAGCCTGCAACACTTCAAAAGATGATCCGTCAACTTCTGCGTCCGACGCTTCGTCATCATCAGACGCAGCCGAAAAGAAAACTCTTGTTATGGCAACCAACGCAACTTTCCCGCCGTATGAATACAAAGACGGCGACAAATTTGCCGGCATCGACGTTGAAATTGCCGAAAAGATTGCCGAAAAGCTTGGCATGACCCTTGAAATTCAGGACGTTGAGTTCGGTTCAATCGTCGGCGGCGTTCAGACCGGTAAGTTCGATATCGGTATGGCAGGTATGTCCGTTACCGAAGAAAGAAAGCAGAGCGTTAACTTCACCGATTCTTACACAACAACAAAGCAGGTTGTAATCGTTAAGGAAGATTCCGCAATCAAAGCGATTGCCGACCTTAAGGGCGACGGTTCAATGAAAATCGGCGTTCAGCAGGATACAACAGGCGACATCCTTGCTTCCGATACCGTTGACAACGGCGGTTACGGCGAAGAAAACGTCATCCGTTACAAGGCAGCAACCGATACCGTTCAGGCTCTTAAGACCGGAAAGGTTGACGCCGTAATCATCGACGAAGCTCCCGCAAAGTCGTTCGTAAAATCAACAGACGGACTCAAGATTCTTGACGGAACATGGCTTGAAGAACAGTATGCCATTGCAATTGCAAAGGACAACACCGAACTTCTTGACAAAGTTAACACCGCACTCAAGGAACTCACCGAAGACGGAACAATCAAGTCGATCATCGACAAGTACATTCCGGCTGAATAATTCGGGAAAAACGTAAAAATCAAAGGGCGGCTCGTTCCGCCCTTTTTTGAAACTATCCCCGGAAAAGACTTTCTGCTTTTTCGGAGATATCTTTCTGTTAAAGGAGGTATTCAATTGGAAAAATGGTTTGCCGATCTTTCAAAAAAGTTCATGCTTTGCTTCATTGACAAAGGCTATTGGAAATGGCTCGTTGAAGGATTCAGAAATTCGCTTGTAATCACATTCTTTGCAATCATAATCGGTTTTGTGTTCGGCGTTGTTCTTGCAACGATCCGTTCGTCATATGACAAAAATGAGGAAACGCTCAAGCTTCGCGGCGGACTCGGCTATTGGCTTTTGAAAATTGTCAACGCAATCAGCAAAATATATATCACCGTTGTCAGAGGTGTTCCCGTTGTTGTTCAGCTGATGCTTTGGTATTTTGTCATTCTTGTTTCGCAGGATAACGGCGTTATTGTTGCAATCGTTGCATTCGGGTTCAACTCGGCGGCGTATGTTGCGGAAATTTTCCGCGGCGGCATCATGTCGGTTGATAACGGTCAGTTTGAAGCCGGTCGTTCGCTCGGTTTCGGCTATGTCAGAACAATGATCCACATCATCATTCCGCAGGCGGTCAAAACCGTTCTTCCGACTCTTCTCAACGAAGTTATCGCACTCCTTAAAGAAACTTCGGTTGCGGGTTACGTTGGAATTATGGATCTTACAAAAGCGGGCGACCTTATCAGAGGACGTACTTTTGAAGCATTCATGCCGCTTATCGCCGTTGCGATTATCTATCTTTTGACCGTTGTTGTTCTGACCGCGGTCTTCACCTCAATCGAAAGGAGGCTGCGCAAGAGTGAACGATAAAGTTTTGATTCATGTTGAAGGACTCAAAAAGCATTACCTCGGCGGAAAAGTCAAGGCTCTTGACGGAATCGACTGCGATATTCATCAGGGCGAAGTTCTTGTAATTATCGGACCTTCCGGTTCGGGAAAATCGACATTTTTGCGTTCGCTGAACCTGCTTGAAATTCCAACCGGAGGAAAAATTATCTTTGACGGTCACGACATTACCGACCCGAAAACGAACATCAACCTTCACCGCAGAAAAATGGGCATGGTGTTCCAGCATTTTAACCTTTTTCCAAACATGACAATCCTCAAAAATATGACAATAGCTCCGATGAAGCTGCTCAAAAAAAGCAAAGCAGAAGCGGAGAAAAAGGCAATGGAACTTCTTGAAAGAGTCGGCCTTGCCGACAGGGCAAATTCCTATCCGTCTCAGCTTTCCGGCGGACAAAAGCAGCGTGTTGCAATTGTTCGTGCGCTTTGCATGGAGCCGGAAGTAATGCTTTTTGACGAACCGACAAGTGCCCTTGACCCGGAAATGGTCGGCGAAGTTTTGGACGTTATGAAGGAGCTTGCTCACGAAGGAATGACGATGGCGGTTGTTACGCATGAAATGGGCTTTGCAAAAGAGGTTGCAACAAGAGTTATTTTCATGGATGGCGGAAAAATTCTTGAAGAGGGTAAGCCGAACGACATTTTCTCAAATCCGCAGAACCCGAGAACAAAGGATTTTCTTTCAAAAGTTATTGTGTAAAACAAAGCTTAATTTCACAGATTGCCGCATGGATACGTTTTGTATTCTGCGGCGATTTTTGTGCTTGCGGCGTTAATAAAATTTTAAAAAAATTGTCGAATTTCGGGTGTACTTTGTGAATTTTTGTGCTATAATATTGGCGCAGTATTGAAAAAACAAACTGTATAAATTTTAATGACAGGAGTGCGTTTTATGTTCTTCGAAATCTACGGACAAACGTCCGGCTATCAGCTTCTCGGCTGGTTACTGGTATTCGCGGGACTTATCCTTGCGAATGAATTTGCACGCCGAACAAAATTCGGCGGAATTGCCTGCTTTATTGCTCTTCCCATCGCTTTGAGCGCATACTTTATTGCAATTTATATCGGCGCGGCAAACGGTGCGGAATGGGCGCTCAGCAACGATACCTATGTTCACATGAACAGTTGGTTCCATTATGCAAAGCTTTATGCCGCAACAATCGGCTGCATCGGTTTCATGGTCATCAAATATGAATGGGGCAAGCTTGGAAAAGCTCATTGGTTCAAGTGCTTCCCGTTCGTAATTGTTGCAATTAACATTCTCATTGCCGTTGCTTCTGATTTCGAATCAGTAATCAAAGCCGGTTCAATGGCAGGCGGCTGGTGGCTTTCTTCGGAAGGCGTTTGGCTTTACGGCGGTTGGTGGAACCTCCTCAACGGTATTGCCGGACTTATCAATATCGCCTGCATGACAGGCTGGTGGGGTATTTATTCTTCCAAAGGTAAGAAAGATATGCTTTGGCCGGATATGATGTGGATTTATATCGTTGCTTATGACGTGTGGAACTTCCAGTATACATATCTCAATCTTCCGACCCATTCGTGGTATTGCGGTCTTGCGCTTCTTCTTGCGCCGACGGTTGCAAACTTCCTTTGGAACAAGGGCGGCTGGATTCAAAACCGCGCAAATACCCTTGCTCTTTGGTGCATGTTTGCCCAGGTATTCCCGCTTTTCCAGGACAACAGTGTTTTCACAACCGTATCTTCGGTTTATGGCGAAGGCGGAATTGCCGCAGCTATGGGTTCGGTTATGCCGACCGTTGCGGAACCGCGTATGCAAGGAATTATCTCTGTTCTTTCAATTGCGGTTAATGCTCTTGCTCTCGGTTGGATCATTAAACGTTCGATTGAGCAGAAAAAGAATCCGTATACCAACGAAATCTTTACAGATACAAAAGACTTTAAGCTTGCAATGGCAAGAAAAGAAGCCGAATAATAAAGATTACGGAAAGCGGCTGTCGCAAAAATGCGGCGGCCGCTTTTTTGCGGTCGAAACGGTTAGTATATGAAAAACGGTCTGCACGAAAATGGCAGACCGTTTTGAAATGAACGGGTATTTTTTTGTATTTCACATGTGTTATCTTGATTAAAGTTTTTCTATATCCTGAATCAAGGCAAAAACTTCTTCGTCGGTTGTTGCCCAGCTTGTGCAAAAGCGGCAGACGGTTCTGCCCTCGATTTTTGCGTCGCGTTCAAAAATATAGTTTTTTGAAAGTTTTTCAATCTGTCCGTCGTCCAGAAGAACAAACTGCTGATTTGTGAAACTTTCGACCCATTCGGGAATATTCTTTTCTTTGAAAGCGGCTTTGATTTTCATTGCAAGTTCGTCTGCACGCCTTGTTTTTGAAAAGTATTCGCCGCTTTCAAGCATTGCGTAAAACTGAAGACCGAGCAGCCAGCCTTTTGCAAGAACCGCTCCGTTTTGCTTCATATAAGCTTTGAAGCGGTGCTTGAGTTTTTCGTTTGTGATCACAACGGCTTCGCCGAA